>JBEKAN010000386.1:0-4530 GCA_050015895.1 Verrucomicrobiota bacterium | reverse complement strand
CAAGCCAAAGAAGAAGGAACTGGAGAAGACCGTTGTCCGCAGAACACGGAACACGCAGAAGAATCTTGGCAGTACCACCATTGGAGGGAAAGACCCCGTCTCTCCCGCAGGGACTGGGAATGGCACCGAGGGAATTGGCATATATGGGTGGTGGTTGCAAGAGCTGCGGGCAGGGATTTGGGAACACTGCGGCGTTGACGTCTCGCGGTTGGCCCCTACAATGCGCCTTCGTACCAAAACAAAGCTATGGTCAACAATCCTTCGATCCCCGGCGCGAACATCACCTCCATGCTCCATGAGGAGCGCGTTTTCCCGCCGCCCAAGTCCTTCTCCGCCCGCGCCCATATTGGTTCGCTGGCGGCCTATCGCAAGCTCTACCGCGAATCCATCGAACACCCGGAACGATTCTGGTCCCGCCAGGCCAAAGCCGAACTGGTCTGGTTCAAACCGTGGAAGAAAGTGCTTCAATGGAAAATCCCCCACGCCAAGTGGTTTGCTGGCGGACAGCTCAACGTGAGTTACAACTGCCTGGACCGCCATTTGAACACCCCCACCGCCAACAAGGCCGCCCTGATATGGGAGGGGGAACCCGCCGGTCCGGGCAAGCCGGGCGAGGAACGAATCCTGACTTACCGACAACTCCATCGCGAAGTCTGCCTGTTTGCCAACATCCTCAAACGCCACGGCATCCAGAAGGGCGACCGGGTGATCATCTATCTGCCGATGGTGCCTGAGGCGGCGGTGGCCATGCTCGCCTGCGCGCGCGTTGGCGCCGTCCATTCCGTCGTCTTCGGCGGCTTCAGCGCCCAATCCGTCGCCGACCGCATCTTCGATTGCCAGGCCAAACTTGTCATCACCGCCGACGGCGGCTTCCGGCGCGGCAGCATCGTGCCGTTGAAGAAGAACGTGGACGCCGCCCTGGAGATCAAGGACGCCGCCGACCGTCTTCTGGCCGCCACCATCCAAAAAGTCATCGTCCTGCGCCGCGCCAACAACGACATCCACATCCAGGAGGGCCGGGATGTCTGGTGGCACCGCGAGTTGGAATACGTGGACGCCGACTGCCCCGCCGAGAAGCTGGACAGCGAGGCGCCGCTGTTCATTCTATACACCAGCGGTTCCACGGGCAAACCCAAGGGCATTCTGCACACCACCGGCGGGTATCTCCTCTGCGCCAAATTGACCACCCGGCTGGTCTTTGACCTGCGCGGCGAGGATGTCTATTGGTGTACCGCCGACGTCGGCTGGGTCACCGGCCACAGTTACGTCGTCTATGGCCCGCTGGCCAACGGGGCCACCAGCCTCATGTACGAGGGCGCGCCCAATTTTCCCGAGCCGGACCGCTTCTGGCGCATCGTGGCCAAGTACGGGGTGACCATCCTCTACACCGCCCCCACCGCCATCCGCGCCTTCATGAAATGGGGGACGCAATGGCCCGGCAAACATGATCTCAGCTCCCTGCGCCTGCTGGGCACGGTGGGCGAGCCGATCAACCCGGAGGCCTGGATGTGGTATCACGAAGTCATCGGCCAAAAACGATGCCCGATCGTGGACACCTGGTGGCAGACCGAGACCGGCGGCATCATGATCACGCCCCTGCCGGGCGCCACGCCCACCAAGCCGGGCACCGCCACGCTCCCGTTTTTTGGCGTGGTGCCGGAGGTGGTGGACGACCTGGGCCGGCCCGTGCCGGAGAATTCCGGCGGCAAGCTGGTGATCCGCAAACCCTGGCCCAGCATGTTGCGCGGCGTGTGGGGCGACCCCAGGCGGTTTGTGGACACTTACTGGAGCGAGGTCAAAGGCAGCTATTTCACCGGCGACGGCTGCCGGCGGGACAAGGACGGCTATTTCTGGATCGTCGGGCGCATTGACGACGTGCTCAACGTGGCGGGCCATCGCATCGGCACGGCGGAAGTGGAGAGCGCGCTGGTGAGCAATCTCAAAGTGGCGGAGGCGGCGGTGGTGGGGCGGCCCGACGAGTTGAAGGGGCAGGCCCTGGTGGCCTTCGTCACGTTGAAGACGGGGATTCTCCCCTCCCCGGCGATCCGGGACGAGTTGCGCGCCCACGTGGCCCAGGAAATCGGGTCGGTGGCCAAGCCCGACGACATTCGGTTTGCCGAGGCGCTGCCCAAGACCCGTTCGGGCAAAATCATGCGGCGGCTGCTCAAGCAGATCGCCAGCGGCCTCGAGATCAAAGGCGACACCACGACGCTGGAGGATTTCGGAGTGCTGGCCCGCCTGGCCAGCGCGGAGGAATGATCATCCAGCTAAAACGCCCGTCCGGCGTGCATGAGCCAGTGCTCGGCGATCGGGCCGCAGCACATCACGGGAAAGAAAGTCAGGGCCGCCACAATGACAATCAGCCCGAAAAGCACACAAGCGAATGTGAGGTTGTTGGTGGGCAGGGTGCCGGGCGAGGCCGGGACCGTTTTTTTGGCGGCCAGATGGCCGGCAATCGCCAGCACGGCCAGCGCGACCATGAATCTCCCCAGAAACATCGCCGCGCCCAGGGTCAGATCGTAAAAGTCCGTGTTGGCGCTCAACCCCCCGAAGGCGCTCCCGTTGTTGGCGGTGGAGGAGGCGTAGCCGTAGAGGATTTCGCTCAGCCCGTGCGGTCCTTGATTGGAAATGCCAGCCAGGCCCACCGACAAACTGGACGCGACGGCTGTCCCCAACAGAATGACGGCGCTGGGCGCCAGAAGAGCGAAGATGGCCCAGGAGGCCTCCCATGCCTGAATCTTCTTCCCCAGATATTCCGGCGTCCGACCGATCATCAACCCGGCAATGAACACCGCCAGCAAAACATGCATGAGAATGCCATACAAACCCGCCCCCACGCCGCCGAAGACGATGCAGCCCAGCATCAGGTTCCACAGCGGCGCAAGGCCGGCCAGCGGTGTGAAGCTGTCGTGCATGGAATTGACCGCGCCGCACGAGGTGCCGGTGGTGGCGACGGCGAAAAGCACACTGTTCATCACGCCGAACCGCTGTTCCTTCCCTTCCAGGAGCGGTTGCACACTGGCCATGAGCGGGTTGGGCTGCGACTCCGCATACCAGGCCAGCGCGAATTCTCCCACCAGCAGGACCAGCATCACTCCAAAAATGCACCAGGCGTGGCGAACGTCTCCTATCATCACGCCAAAGGAGTACACCAACCCCGCCGGAATCATGATCAGGCCCAGCATCTCCAAAAAGTCGGAGAGCGGGGTCGGGTTCTCAAAGGGATGCGCGCTGTTCTGGGCATAGAATCCGCCGCCGTTGGTGCCCAGATGTTTGATCGCGATCTGCGACGCCGCCGGGCCGGTCGGGATGAGCTGATTGGTCACCTGCTGGTTGACCATCACCGCGACATTCGTCGTCATCGCGTTCCCCTTGGCGTCTTTCTGGGGCGCGTCCACCATCACCGGCGCGCCGTTGGACAGGACGGCATGGCCTTGGGCGTCGAGTTGGGGGACGGGGACGGTGAGGGCGATGTTGGTCATGACCGTCTGGCCTTTGTCATCGGTTTTTGGCACTTGGGCCGAGTATGGCTCCAGCACCTGCCCGTTGGCGTAAGGCTTGAAATTCTGCACCACACCCTGGCCGCACAACGCCAGCGCCAGCACGACCGAGAAGGGCAGGAGCACGTAGAGGGTGGCGCGGGTGAGGTCCACCCAGAAATTCCCGAGGGATTTGGCGGAGGCGCGGGTCAGTCCGCGGATGACGGCCAGGAGGACGGCAATGCCGGTGGCGGCGCTGAGGAAATTGTGGACGGCCAGCCCGGCCATCTGGGTCAGGTAACTCATGGTGTTTTCCCCGGTGTAGGCCTGCCAGTTGGTGTTGGTGATGAAGCTGACCGCCGTGTTGAGCGCCAGCGCCCACGGGACGTTGTCAAAGTGTTGCGGGTTGAGCGGCAGCCACTTTTGGGTCATCTCCAGCGCCATCAGCGAGAGGATTCCCACCACGTTGAAGGCCAGCGCCGCCAGGAAATACCCCATCCAGGTCATTTCCGCCTTCTCCTCCACCCCGCCCGCGGCATAGACCAGTCTTTCCACCGGCCGGAGCAGCGGATGGAGAAAGGTCCTTTGGCCTTGGAAGACGCGCGCCATGAACCGGCCCACCAGCGGGGTCAGACCGATCAGCAGCCCGAAAAACAGGGCGACTTGGATGACTTCATTTGTTTTCATCAGGACTCCCAATCTACCCCGCTGGCGGGGATGCGCTCATAAAAACAGGGGCCTGGAGTGTTAAGAAAACATATAAACGCCTCCGCCTGGATCGCGGCGCTTATCTTGATAAATCCATTCAATTACCCCGGCTAATACCTTCCAGCGTCCGCAATTTCCTGATAGCCAAGCGCCGCCGTTTCTGTCATGCTCCCCTCAAGCCTTGATCGCCGGGGAGTTTGGGTTCATTTTCGGTTGGCGCGAATGTGTGCGCGGGTTGCGTGTCTATGTTCGCGGATGGAATCGGACCTTCTGGCGGGCGGGGAAGAAAATTAGAATTTTTTATGAAAAACCGCAAATCCCCCCCCCATATCCTCCTCTCCCC
>JBEKAN010000385.1:0-4534 GCA_050015895.1 Verrucomicrobiota bacterium | reverse complement strand
GAGTGCTTCTGATACCGTGAATTCAATCGCGTTATTTCTGAGGTGGTTGGTGAAGGAATCCACGTAACTGGTATCCAGCATAAATGTGGTGAGACCTGCATCAACATTTTGGCTTTTCAAAATCAGGATCGGAGTGCTCATGGTGGACTTTCATTGGCGTGGCAGATTCGCTTGCGGTTCGTGACGTTTCCACGCGCCAATAATGCGCTCCGCGTAGCCTCGGTCGCCGTGTATTCGTTTTTCGGTGAAGTTGGCAGCAAGTAATGGCAGTCGTCAAGGGAAATTTGCTCATGCGCGGGGCCAATGTCTGCCGTGGTGGTGGGGGCATTAACCGCAATGTTGCGAGCGCAGCCGGGGCGGAATGCGGGGACACCCGATACATAAACTGAATCCGCCCATGCGGATTCAATCGTAAGGGTCGGGCCTAGGATCTTGGTGTTCATACCTCGGGGCTAAGGATCGTCCGGGGTTTCGATGGGGCGGACCCAGATGTTGCGGAAACTGACGGGGTCGTTGTGGAATTGCAGACCGACCGGGCCGGTCGGGCCGTGCGGGGAGTACTTGGCCAGGATTCGCCAGCCGGTGGGGCCGCGCAAAGACTGGTGGTTTTGCACCACCACGCCGTTGTGAATCACGGTGATGTAAGCCGGAGTCTTCACGACCACGTTGGGGTCGGTGCATTCGAATTGCGGAGTGGCGGGTGGCGTCGCCGGGCGGGCGGCGTCCTCGCGGGCGGGTTGCGCCGGGTTGTTGGTTTCAAACCGGGGCGCGGTGAAAATGATGTCATAGACCTGCCATTGGCCGGGAGGCAGGGAGGCGTTGACCAGCGGCGGATGCTGGCCGTACAGCCCCGCCGCCGCGCCGTCGGCGTAGGTTTTGTTGTCGTAAGAATCCAGAACCTGCACCTCAAATTCATCCATGAGGAAAACGCCACTGTTGCCTCGGCCCTGGCCGCTGCCCGTGGCGGGCAACGGCTCGCGAAACTCGACATGAAGCTGGATGTCGCCGAACTGGCGCGTGCTTACGATGTCGCTTTTGGTGGCGGTCATGACGCCGTTTTCCAGCTTCCACGGCGCGGGCTGGCCGCTCTTGTCGCGCCACTGGGAAAGGTCTTTGCCGTCGAACAACACGATGGCGTCGGCGGGCGGCTTGCCCGGTTGCTCCTGTGTGCTGAAGGCGCCGGGGGCGACGATGGGTGGCTGGGGGCGCTCCGGATCATGCACATGCCATTTGCCGCCGGGCTGCATCGGGGTGTCCTTGAAGCCGGACACGCCGCCGATCTCGATTTCGGTTTGGGCCTGGGCGGAACGGCTTAACGTCAACGCGGCGAGCGCGAGGGTAAGGGAAAGAACGGTGCGTTTCATGTTGGGAAATGTTAAGACCATTTTTTGAAAATATCATTCATTACCGCCCCGGCTCGGCAGGAGCCTCGCCCTACCACAAACGCGTCGGTAGGGCGAGGCTCCTGCCGAGCCATTCGGCGGAGATCGCTCGAAAAACGGATCTTCCAAACACGCTCCAACCTTCATAGCCGACGTCCCTGTCGGCTAGTTTTTCCCATTGCCCAGATCCTCTTGTTCTCGCGGCGCGCCGCCGGGGTTTAACCGCCGGCAAGCTCCAGGCGCAGGTAGTCGTAAACGACGCCGGAAGTCAGGTCGCCACCGGGAACGGTGAGCTGGATTTCGTTTTCGCCCTGCTTCAGCAGCGCGGCGTCGAACGGCTGGGAGTATTCCTTCCAAACGCCCATGTCGGTGTTGTAGCGGAGCGCGTTGGTGGCCACCGGGTGGATGGCGCCAACGGCCTTGCCGTTGACAGTCACCGCAAGCCCGCCTCCACCACCGCCGCCCCCGCCGCCGCCAGCGCGGCCGCGACCACCGGCCGCATCGGGGCCACCACGCCCGCCACCGGCCGCATCGGCGCCAGCAGGCCCGCCTCCCGCGGCGACGGGAACAAGCCCGGCTCCCGCAGCGGCGCCAACAGGCGTGCCCGCCCCAGGGGGAGCACCCCGTCCACCGCGGCCTCCAGGAGCACCACCACGCCCGCCGCCGCCCCCGCCGCCGCCGAGGCCGTCGGAGCCAGCCAGGGCGATGCGCAGGAACGCCTGGCCCGTGGATGTTTTGTCCATGTTAAATTTGATCGTCCAAGTCGTCGCCTTGCCCCGACCAATTTGTCCCCAGTCGTCCGATCCTTGCACCTTGACCCAGCCAAAACGCTGGTTGGCGGGGTCCTTGGCGGCAGGATTGATCCAAGGGGTGGTGTCTCCGTGGGGGACCTGCTCAAAGAACCAGTCCTTGTGATAATCGCTCTTGCCGATGGTATAAGTGATGTCGTTGGGGAAGAGGAGCGGATAGCGCACGCACCAGCCCCAGAGCCAGTAGTTGGAGCCGTCGCCTTTGAAGAACTTGCCGCCGGTGCGGTCGGGGTAACCGATCTCCCATATTTGTTTGCCGTAGCGGACGGGCTTCCAATCCAGGTTGCCCAAGCTCAGGGGCTTGCCCGCCGCGACGGTGATGTTGTAATTGGTGTATTCGCCCAGCACGCCGTCGGCGAAGGCGTGCAGCGTGTAGGTGCCGGGAAGGACATTGGGGATGGAGAATGTGCCGTCCTCAGAGCCGACGGTCCAGAACTGGTAGTAATTGGCGTCGTGCTCCCAAGTGACGAGGTTGCCGTTGCCCGAGCGCTGGGCAAAAGCCCCGCCCGGACCGTTGAAATCCGGATGGGTCAGGCCAACATTCAGGTGGGGCAGCTTGGTCGTGGCGGCTTGGGAGTCGTTGAGCACAATCTTGCCGGTGACGGTGGCCCGGCCGTCTTTCTGCGCGTATTCCGGGGTCTGCACCCAGGTGAAGGGCCACTGGGCTTCGGTGACTTTGGCCTGGGCGAGGGCATCGTTAAACAAAGCGTTCGCGTTGGCCGTCCATGAGGCTGGGACGGTGGGGTTGCCCGCGGTGGCGGCCAGGGTGTCCAACTCGGCCTTGGTGGGGGTCTTGAAACTGTCCAGCGCGTTGCAATAGACGAAAATCGGGCCGACGACCTTGGTCCAGACCTCGCCCTGGGGGATGTTGCACTCGGCGCCGCCGGCGTAATGGCCGGAAGTCCAGTAGTCGAGCATCGTCGCCCCCATGTGGCAGACGAGATCAATCCGGGTGGGGCCGCCGCCCAGGTATTCGTTGGCGGGGTTGATGAACCAGACGCCGACGTGATCGTTGATGCTGGACCAGCCATAGGCGGGAAGCGAATACATCCGGGCGCAGTAGCTGTATTTGTGTTCGACGGAGTTCTTATAGATGCCGGTGGGGAGGACGATCTGCTCCTTGGCGTGGATTTGGCTGCCCGCGCGCTCGTCGGCGTTGCTGCACATGGGCATGTTGCGGTCCTGGTCCACCGAGAGCCAGTCGAACCTGGAACTGAGCTGGTTGATGAAGCGGTTCTCGCCATAACTGCCGCCGGCGGAATTGGCCCCGTGCCTGTAAATGGCGTAGGTGTAGAAGCCGCTGACGCCGCGTTCCAGGGCGTAGCGAATCTCAATGCTTATGCCCCCGCCCGCCCCCTTCGTGGCAACCTCGCCGCGCTCGCCGCCGTTTTTCGACGGGTCAATGGTGATGCTCTGGGCCGCCTGCGGGCCGGGGGTGGACTCCCAGATGCCGCCCGGCCCCATGATGTTAAAGCCGTGATAGACGAGCGAGGTCACGCGGCTGTTGCCCTTGCCGATGGTGGCCTTGACGATGCCGTTGTCCATCGTCCAGTTGGCGCCGCTGTCGGTGATGGTCACCGGGGTGTTGACAGCGGGTTTGGCGACAATCGGCGGGCCGTCGGCGGCGCGCAACGCCGGCACGGCCAGTGACAGGGACACGAAGGCGGTGACAAGGAGGCCGCGCGGGGCGGCGGAGAAAGTTGTATTCATGGGCGGGAAAATACCCCGCGGGGAAGGGGTGAGGCAAGGACATTATGGAAGCCAAATGGCAAGCCAAAGGAAACATCAAATAGCGAACTTGGTCTGTTGCCGCCGAACATGGTCGGTCAGCCTCCTCAGATCTCTGCCGCAATTTCCGTCACTGGTTTTCCACCCAGCGGGCCAGGAGCCACAGGGCGTCGGAGAGGCGGTTTAGAAAAACGATGATCTCGTTGTTTTGCAGTTGGTTGCTCTCCCGCAACGCGCAGACGCGGCGCTCGGCCCGGCGGCAGACGGCGCGCGCCACGTCCAGCGCGGCTGAACTGGGGTTCTCCCCCGGCGTGGCCCAGCCTTGGAAGGTGATCCGCCGGGCCTCGATTTCCCGCACCACGGCGTCGAGTTTTGCCGTCATTTCCGGCGAGACCGGGGGATGGCCTTCTTTGGCGTAACGGGGCAAATCCTCCGGCGCGGTGGCCAGCTCGCCCATCAACGCGACCAGGTGGCGCTGAATTTCCAGCAACTGGTCGCGCACATAAGGATGCGGGGCGGAGGCGCGGGCCAGGCCCAGCGCGGCGTTCAACTCGTCCACCGCCCCGTAGGCCTCGACCCGCGGGTGACACTTGGAGACCCGCCGGTTGTACATCA
>JBEKAN010000384.1:0-4542 GCA_050015895.1 Verrucomicrobiota bacterium | reverse complement strand
ACCAGATCAAACTGGCCCCGGCTGAACAACCCCAGGGCCTCGGCCCCGTTGTTGGCCTCCACGACGGCATAACCGTCCTGGCAGAGCAAGAGCTTGACCATCTCGCGCACAACTCGCTCATCCTCAACGAGTAATATCCGTTTGCACGGCGGCGTGTCCTTATGAGACTTCATAATTCCAGCCCGTCAAGAGCAAGTTTGTTGCCATCTCGGAATTGAGAACCGGGCCAATGAGCAAAGAAGGGGTTGTCGCGCCTCTCGACTCCCGCCCCGCGACCTGCTTTAATCCCCCTGTGCGGACCAATATCATTTCGGTGGCCAACCAGAAAGGTGGTGTGGGCAAGACCACAACCACGATCAACCTCGCCGCCTGCCTGGCGTCGGTGGGACGCCGGGTTCTGCTGGTGGACATGGATCCCCAGGCCAACGCCACCAGCGGACTGGGCCTGGAAAAAAACGAGGGCGCCAGCGCCTACCGGCCGCTTCTGGGCGAAGGCACGCTGGTGGAGAAAATCCAACCCACAGTCTTTGACCGCTTGAGCGTGGTGCCCAGCGAGGTGGACATGTGCGGGGCGGAGATTGAAATCGCCCGCGCCGAAAACCATCTCCAGCGCCTGGCCGGCCTGCTGCGGCCCCTGACCCAGACCGGGCGGTTTGACGACATCCTGATTGATTGTCCGCCCTCGCTGGGCATTCTCACCCTCAACGCCTTTGCCGCCTCGGACCATTTGATCATCCCGCTGCAATGCGAGTACTACGCGCTGGAGGGCATCTCGGTGAGCCACCGCGTTCTGACCCAGGTGCGCCAGAACGGGGTCAACCCGCGCCTGAACCTGCTGGGGGTGGTGATGACGATGTTTGACAGCCGCACGCGGCTCTCGGCGCAGATCGTCAGCGACGTCCGGGAGCATTTCGGGGCGACGGTGTTTGACACGGTGATCCCGCGCTCCACGCGCCTGGCCGAGGCGCCCAGTTTCGGCAAGCCCATCATTCATTACGACCCCTACAACGCGGGGGCGGCCGCCTACGAGGTGCTCACGCAGGAGCTGCTCAAGCGGCTGGCGGAAAAAGAAGTTTGCTAGTTTTGCATTTTGAGCTTTCAGTCTGTGCGTTTGGAAAATTGCCATGGTAAAACAAATTGTCGAAATGCAGGTGGAAGCCGCCACCCTGGAGCTGCCGGACACCAAAACGCTGCGCTTGCGCTGGCCCGACGGCTATGACGCGGACTTCAAGACCGGCCAGTTCATCACCGTGTATTTCCCCGACGCGCCCGCCTACAAGAGGGCCTACTCGCTCTCCTCCTGCGCGCTGGACCGCGGCTTCTACGAGGTCACCGTGAAGCGGGACGGGAAGATGGGGACGCGGATTGTGGACTGGGTGCAACCCGGCGACAAACTGCGGGTCATCCCCCCGACCGGGCGGTTTCTGCCGGTGTTCGAGCCGGACAAGCACCTGATCTGCATCGCGGGCGGATCGGGGGTGACGCCGTTCCGCGGATTCGCCCGCGAGGCGACGCGTCGCGGGCTGACGACCCGGATCACCATTCTTTACAGTGTGCGCTCGACCAACGACATCATTTTCAACGCGGAATTTCGCAAACTGGAGCAGGAGAACCCCCATTTCAAATTCCTGGTCACCTGCACGCGCCTTCCTGCCGACGATCCCTGGGCGGGGCGGCGCGGCCGCATCGAGGCGGGGTGGATTCGCGAGCAGGTGGCGGATCTGGCGAACACCGTGTTCTACGCCTGCGGCCCGAACGCCCTGGTGGAGTCCACGGAGCATCTGGTGACGGAGGAACTGAAAGTTCCAAAGGAACAAATGAAGGTGGAAAAATGGGGGTAGGGGAATTGGGATTTGCGGTTTGGGCGCGAATGTGGTCAATTAGAGGTGTTCACCGGAAGAGAGGCAAACCGCCGGATTGAGAATTGATGCTGAAACGAACGCCACTATACGCGGCCCACAAAAAACTGGGCGCCCGCCTGGTTGATTTCGGCGGATGGGAAATGCCCGTCCAGTACACCGGAATCCTGGAGGAACACCGCGCCGTGCGCACGGCCGCGGGTCTCTTCGATATTTCCCACATGGGCCAGATCGCCGTCCGCGGCGGCGGCGCGCCGGGATTCCTCAACCGGGTGCTGACCAACGACATCCGCAAACTGCAAGTCCGCCAGGGCCAATACACCCTGATGTGCAACGAGCGCGGCGGCGTGATAGACGACCTTTACGTGTACCAGGTCCAGGCGGAGGAGTTTCTGCTCATCGTCAACGCCTCCCGCATCGGCGCGGACTCCGCCTGGCTGGGCCGGCAGTTGGCGGCCTGGCCGGACCGCGCGGCGGTGGATTTGAAGAACCTGTCGGAGGATTTCGGCGCGCTGGCGGCGCAGGGGCCCAGGGGCGCGGAATTTAGTGACGCCTGCTTTTCGCCGCGCGCCGATTCCAGCCTGGCCGCCACGCTGAAGAAGAACGGAATCGCCCGCCGCGAATTCCTGGGCCGCCCGATCTACGTCTCCCGCACCGGCTACACCGGCGAGGACGGATTTGAAATGGTCGCGCCCGCCGAGGTGCTGCACGCTCTTTGGAGCAAAGTGCTGGAAACCGGAGCGCCGTTCGGCATCAAGCCGGCCGGACTGGGGGCGCGGGACACGTTGCGCACGGAGGTCTGCTACCCGCTTTACGGCCACGAACTGGACGAGGCCACCACGCCCATCGAGGCCGGCTTGGGAGTTTTCGTCGCGTTTGGCAAGGGGGATTTTGTGGGGCGGCCGGTCCTGGCGGAACAAAAGGCCGCCGGCACAACCAAGAAGCTGGTCGCCTTCAAGACTGCGGAAAAGTCCGCCCCGCCGCGCGCCAAGTATCCTATATGGAGCGCCGGCCCGGACCGGCGGCGCATCGGGCACGTCACCAGCGGCACGCAAAGTCCATCGCTGGGCGTCGGGATTGGGCTGGGATATGTGCCCCCGGAAATGTCCGCGGCCAACAGCCCGATTGAAATCGAAATCCGGGGCAAACACTCTTGCGCCACCATCGTCCCCAAGCCGATCTACCGGCGGGCCTGATTGCCTTTTGGTCCCCATCCCCGTAATCTCCCAGCCACAATTTATGAGCAAAAAAATTCCCGACGACGTCAAACACGCCAGGAGCCACGAGTGGGTCCGCGCCACCGCCGGAGTGGCGACCGTGGGCATCAGCGACCATGCGCAGCGCGAACTGACGGATGTGGTTTTTGTGGAGCTGCCCGCCGTGGGCCGCCAGGTCAAGGCGGGCGAGTCCTGCGCCGTGGTGGAATCGGTGAAGACCGCCAGCGACATCTATTCGCCCGTGACGGGAGAAATCACCGCCATCAACGCGGAACTGGCGCAGCACCCCGAACTGGTCAACACCGACCCTTACGGCGCCGGCTGGTTTTTCCAAGTCAAACTATCCCACCCCGCCGAACTGGACGCCCTGCTGTCTCCCTCGGAGTATTCGACGGAAGTTGGCGACTGACCGATTCCAGCGATTGGCTCCATTCCCAACCGCTTGTGCGGCAATGGCTTAAGAGCGTGAGACTGGCCACTGTCAGTGATTTTGTCCGGGGCACTCGCTGGTTTCGTCCAAGATGGCTTTTCCCAGGGATGGTGGGGCGAGAAGCTCACATTTATTAGACTCGCTGACAATAAGCATAGCTTCTTCTTAATAGTTTCCTTAATTAGCCATATTTCTTGCAATCCTCGGCGAGTTGAGCGAGGATGACATTGTCTCAAAGGATCGGTGCGCGGGTGCGAAAAAGTTTTTGCGTCTGGGTTGGGAACTGATATGAGCACAAAATGGTCAGGCAGGTTGGCTGCTGGGCGCGGCTTCTCCAAAACCCAGACATCGGACCATATCCCGATTTCGTCCAATTCTCCGGCGGTTTCAGCTCCAAGGATGGTTATGAAAATCTCCAAATTCATTCTCGCTCTTTTGGTGTCCTTTCCGTTTTTGCCCCGGGTCCACGCGCAGACCGATCCCGGAAGCACGAACGCCAATTCCACAAACGTCACTTACGCCATCCTCTCACGGGACGCGAACTCGCGCCAATGGGTGAAGGTACTTTCGCAGACCAACGCCGCCGGACAGGTGACCACCACGACCAACAGGGCGTACACGGAATTGGCCTCGGGACTCTGTTTTCTGCAAGACGGAAATTGGGTTGACTCCGACCAGACGATCTCCGTCGTCCCGGACGGCGGTTCCGCGACCCAAGCCCGGCACCAGGTCCACTTCGCCGGCAACGCCAACACCCCCGGCGGGGCCATCCATTTGGTCGCGCCCGATGGAAAGGTTGTGGCTTTTACCTATGACTGCACAAATGCGCTCATCCTCAACAATGACTTTAGCTGGGCCTCCTATCTGGGGATAGGTTATCAGTGGGGATCGAGCTCCTTGCCTTTTGCCTCCGTTTTCGGAAATAAAATCGGGAAGGGGCTGACCTTCCACGCCCGAATGAATTACACAGAGAGCTTCGGCTGGTTTTTCAAGCAGAACCAGTATCTCAACGGCACGAACATCGTGCCTCCTTTCT
>JBEKAN010000383.1:0-4571 GCA_050015895.1 Verrucomicrobiota bacterium | reverse complement strand
TTCCGCCGTTAACGAAAACCCAGGCGCGTCAATCCCTGCAAAGGGGCAATACCGCACAGTCTCGCTCTTGGCCAAGTAAGGCGCCAGATCGGCCAGCCATTCCCCGTTGTCGGCGTTGCCGTAATTCATCACGCCATAGTCCCCCACATACATCAACTCCGCCAGCCCAATTTGGTTGAGGTTGCTCCTGCACACGGCATCCTTGCTTTTGCGCTTGCCCCCCGCCAAGGCGGGCAGCAAAAGGGCCGCCAGTATCGCAATGATGGCAATCACCACCAGCAGTTCTATCAGGGTGAAGGCCGCGCTCCCGGCGGGCGATTCGCCCGCCGCGAGGGCCTGGGGTTGCTTGGGAGTTTTCATATCAATCATCTCTTGCAAATTTGCCGCCCCCTCTGGCGCTGGTGCCGTCAAGTGGGGCGCAAAGTGGCTTTGAGACAAATTAAGGCCGGTTCCCACGAAATTGCAATACTCTCTTCTCGTCTTTTTTGGTCAGATAGTCTTTCTCACGGAACGCATTAAAAAGGCTTTTCAAAACCCTCCGCTCCGGCTACAATATACCAGTCTGAAACCATCATCAGGATGAATGAAGTAAACGCCACCATCACGGCCAATGTCAGGATGCTCCGCAGGGAACGCGCCACCCGCCGCCACACCCTGGAACAAATTGAGGGCGACAACTCCTCCTCCCATTTCACCTTGAACCAGGACGAGATGGTCATCGGGCGCGGCTCCGACACCCAAATTCGCCTCGCCTCCAAGCGCGCCTCCCGGCAGCACGCCTTTTTGCGCGTCCACGGCACCGATTGCCTGCTGGTGGACAATGACAGCCACAACGGCGTCTTTCTCAACGGCGTGAAAGTCCACTCCGCCGTGCTCCGCGACGGCGATGTCATCCAAGTCGCCGACAGCGTCTTTGTCTATCACGAGGGTTGAGATGCCGGCCTTCGTCAAGTTTTGGGGAACCCGCGGCTCGATTCCCACTCCGGCCAGTTGGACCCGTGTCTATGGCGGCAACACCTCCTGCGTCGAAATCCGCTTCGACGACACCCTTTTCATCTGCGACGCCGGTTCGGGAATTCGGGAGCTGGGCAAGGACCTGCTCTCCCGCAAGCCCCAGCCCAACCGCCTCCACCTGATGATCAGCCACACCCATTGGGACCACATCCAGGGCTTCCCGTACTTCGCCCCGGCCTACCTCAAGACCATGGCGATTCATGTTTACGGCCAGCACGCCGGCGACCACAACGCCTACCGCGTCCTTTCCGGCCAGATGAGCTCCGACTATTTTCCCGTCTCCTTCAAGGACCTCGGCGCCAGCATTCTGGCCGACCATCTCAACGGGGGGGAGAAAGTTATCGAAGGCGTGCGCGTGCGCAGCTTTGCCCTCAATCATCCAGGCGGCTGCTTCGGTTTTTGTTTTGAGAAGGACGGACGAAAGATCGTCTATGCCACCGACAATGAACTGGAAATTCTGGACGGCGACCTCTTTCCCGACTTGGAAAACTCCGGCCCCCTCCGCCGCGTCCCCGAAGAACAGGTCGCCGTGGCGAGGGACGCCGACCTCCTGATCCTGGACGCGCAATACGACGAGAAGCAGTACGCCGCCAAGAAGAAATGGGGGCATTCCTCTTGTTTCTCCGTCACCGATCTGGCCATCCGCGCCAAGGCCAAAAACCTGGCTCTCTTTCATCACGACCCCGAATGCGTGGACCTGGAGGTGGATCAGAAAGTGGAGACCTGCCGCCAGCGGGCGGCCAGGCTCGGCTCCGATTTGAAGGTCTTCCCCGCCCGCGAAGGCGTCGAGTTGAAATTCTAGCGAACCCCTCGCAAATGCCTCAACGCCTCAGGTCGCGCGCCTCCTGTAGCAGCGCGCGGGCGACGATCCACTCGCCCCAGTCCGGGCCGAGGTCGCCGCTTTCCGCCCTGGCAAGTTTGCTTTCCACAATTTGCGCCGCCGCGGTCAACGTCGCCGCCGCCTCGTTGGTTCTCCCTGACTGCTCTTGCGCCAGGGCCAGCACAGAGGCCGCCTGGGCCTCAGTCGCCGCGGTTTGCCTGCTGTTCAGCACGGCTTTCGCCGCCCAGTCCGCCGCCTCCGCATAGTGGGCCTGGCGAAACTCCGCCAATCCCCGGATCAACTGCCCGTTGGCGGCAAGGTTCTCGTTTGTCTCCACCGTCCGCCCGGCCAGCCCGGCGGCCGCCGCGGCCAGGTTGGTGTCCGACAACGGCGCCAGCAGGCAGTACTTTGCCACGCGCGGGTCCGCCTCAATATTGTTGCTTCCCGCAAAATTCGTCAGCAGCCGCCCGCACTGGAGATTGTATCGTTCCAAGTCCCCGTTTTGGACCAGCAGCGGCAGCAGCGCCACAGTCGAATCCAAATCCGTCGGGGCGATTTCCAGTTCCTTCGAAAAATCCGAGATCGCATCCGCCCAATCTTCCTGCCGCGCTCGCCAATTGCCTCGTTGGCGCAGCAATTGGCCCGCCCACGCCTGCTTCTCATCCTCGGCGCTGAACAGCGCGCCCGCGGCCTTCAGCGCCTCGCCGGGCGGCAGCGTGCCCAGGCGGCTGATGAGGTTGGAAACCGCCCCCCGCAAATTCCCCGCCTCCGCCAGCGCGGCGGCTTCGGAGGCCTGGGCCTTTTGCCGCGCCGTTTCAGCCTGCTCCCGCGCCGCCTCGGATCGCTGCCGCGCCGCCTCGGCCTGCTGGCGCAAGCCCGTCTCGGTGGCCGCGGTTTTGGCGGCTTCCTCGCTCTTGCTGGTGGCCGAAGTGGCCCGGTTCTCCGCCGCCTCGGCTTGCTGGCGGGAGGTTTCGGCCTGCGATTGCGAATGCTCCGCTTCCTGGGCGGCTAGTTCGGCCTTTTTCCGGTCCGCCAGCGATTGTTGCAAGGCCGCTTCGGCCTGTTGTCGCGCCGCTTCGGCCTCCTTTTCGGAGTTCAGCGCTTTCTTTTCCGCGGCCTCCGCCTTCTCCCGGTCCACTTCGGATTGTTGCAGCGCGGCTTCCGCTTTTTGGCGCGCCGCCTCCGCGTTCTTCCGTTCCACTTCCGATTGGGCTCTGTCCGTCTGCGCCTGGGTTCGGGCCGCTTCCGCGATTTGCCGCGCGCTCTCCGCGCTCTTGATGGAATTCTCCGCCAGACCCAGCGCCTCGCTTTCCTTGATCACGTAATGCGTCATCACGCACAGCCCGACGATCAACGACGTGAAAAACACCGTCCCGGCGCCAAAGGCCAGCCGGTTGCGCATCACCAGTTTCTGGAAGCGGTAAAAAGCGCTCGGCGGTCGGGCCAGCACCGGCTGGTTGTCCAGAAACCGTTGTATGTCCTCCGCCAGTCCGGCGGCGGAGTCGTACCGCCGCGAACGGTCCTTCTCCAGGCACTTCATCACCACCCAATCCAGGTCGCCGCGGATCAGGCTGATGAGTTTCGGCGCGTCGGTCCCTTGGTGCACCGCCGTGCTCTTCAGGTCCGCGCCCGTTTCTTTGCCGAGCCGGCGCGAGGGCCGCAGCGGCTCGATCTCCCGGATGATCCGGCGCATCTCGTCAAACCCCCGCTCCAGCAGGCCCTTGGCCTCGAAGGGCGTGTGCCCTGTCAACAACTCATACAGCAGCACCCCCAGGCTGTACACGTCGCTCCGCGCGTCCATTTCCAGACTCCCCAACTGCGCCTGCTCCGGACTCATGTAAGCCGGCGTCCCGATGAACTGGTCCATTTGCGTGAACACCTCCTTGTCCGTCAGGCTCCCCTGCGTCGCCTTGGCGATGCCAAAGTCAATCACTTTGCACACCGGCGCCCCGTCATGCGGCGTCACCAGGATGTTCGACGGCTTGATGTCCCGGTGAATGATCCCTTGCTGGTGCGCGTGCGCGATCGCCTGGCAGACCTGGATGAACAGTCCCAGCCGCTTGCGCAGCGATACTCGGTTCTGGTCGCAATAGTCCGTGATCTTCGTCCCCCGCACCAGTTCCATCACAAAAAAGGGCCGGCCCGTCTCCGTCGCGCCCCCGTCAATCACCCCGGCGATGTTCGGATGGTCCATCAGCGCCAGCGCCTGCCGCTCCGCCTCGAACCGCGCGACCACCTGCTTGGTGTCCATGCCCAGCTTGGTGATCTTCAGGGCCACTCGCCGTTTCACCGGCTCCTTCTGTTCCGCCAGATACACCACGCCAAAGCCCCCTTCCCCGATCTTTTCGATCAACTGATAGCGTCCGATCGTGTCCCCGGGCGCTTCCTCCGGCAACCGCGTCAGGATGCCCCCGGTCATCACAGTGGTGCCGATTGTTTTTTCGTCATCCGGCGACGGCGCCGCCCCCTGGGGCGCGGGCGGAGCCGGCGTCGGGGGAGGGATCCGAACTCCGCCCTCCCCATTCTGCATTCTGCACTCCTCACTCTGGACTCTGGGTAAGGATGGTGGTTGTTGCGAGCAAGCCTGCGCGGTTGGAACGTCGTCCGCAGGTGAGGAGGGAGGCGCGCCGGGGACTGGATGGAGCGACAGTCGCTCTTGAAGCCGCTGGAGCATCGCCTCATCCCCGCCGCAGGCGCTTTGGAGATGGGCCCTCCGCTGCCCCGGTGGCAAAAGCAG
>JBEKAN010000382.1:0-4614 GCA_050015895.1 Verrucomicrobiota bacterium | reverse complement strand
TCCAGCGCGCGGGCTGTCGGTTGGGCGTGCGCTTTCGTGCGGTTGACGACGATGACGACTTTGCTGATTTTCATGCGGAATGTTGCCGCCTATTTAACCAGCCCCCCGGACCAGAGGCGAACAGAATTTGCCATTTAGGTTCCGGGGGGATATTATTTGGTTAAATTAAGTCGAACAAAGAGTGACTTCCGGTGTCATACACAGAGGGCCCTGGTGCCACTGGGGCTTGGGCGAATGTTGCTTCGCCATCCCAGCAAACCCTTGAAAAAAGGCTTGCAAACCTGTGGAGCGGGAGGAAAGTTTCAAAACAGGCCCATGCTGGTCGTGGGCAAGAAATCAAATGGGAGATGTCAGATGAAACACCTGTCCTGTCGCCGCTTCAAAAGCCCCGCGGTGCTGCTGGCATTGGCGGCAACCTGCGCCACCAACCCGACCGCTGTTCGCGCGGCCGACGCGGACCCCGAGGCGTTGGTCCGGGGCCTCGAACAAACTCAAACTCTGAGTCAGGCTTGGAAGGACTTGCTGAACATGGGCGACCGCGCCGTTCCAGCCCTGATTGCCGGCTTGCAGTCCACCAACCAAGAGATCCGATCCTATGCCGCCAGCCTTCTGGGCGAGATAAAGAGTGAAAAAGAAATTGCTCCGCTGGTGAAGCTGTCGCGGAGCCAGGACTCTTCCGTCTCGTCCCAGGCGCTCGTGGCACTGGGCAGCATCGGTGGACCGCAAGCCGCCGAGGCCATCATCGCGGCTATGGACCGCGGCATTCACCCCGCGTCGGGAAGCTCCAGCCTTCTCCTGGCGGCCATCGGCGATAATCGGGCCGTCGAGCCTCTGGCTAAACTCCTGGCCTCAAGGGACAGCGGGGATTTCAAGACCGGCGGGGAGGGGATGTTCAAGGTCTGGGCGCGCCGGGAAGCCGCCGAAGCCCTGGGGAGATTTCGCGATCCGCGCGCGCGGGCCGCTTTGCTCGACGCCATCAAGAACGACCCCGTCTGGGATGTCTATCACGCGGCAAAGCAAGCGCTTTACCGGATGGAAGGCCAACCCACCTATGCCGATGATGACACCCTGTCCGCCAAAGTCGCCCTGGCCGTCACCAAGCAACCGGAACCCACCAACGGCGCCGAGGCGTTTGTTCAGAGCTGGCGCGCAGCCCATGCAGATGGTCCGGGCGTGCCCATGATTGCCTGGAAAGGCCCCCGGGTGGAAGACTACGCGGCTGAAGTTGACATTGAGCGCGCCCGCAACGCCGTCGTTGAAATCGGAAAGGCATGGGATCCCGAATATCCCGATGCCCGGGCCGACGGTGTGGTTGAGTTGCTAATGGAGTATCTCCGCAATGGGAAGTTCTATGTCGGACCCGAAAACGCCAAAATGCTCCTCATCCGGATCGGCAAGCCAGCCATCCCGGCTCTC
The DNA here is from genome assembly GCA_050015895.1 of Verrucomicrobiota bacterium. Classification (GTDB taxonomy): domain Bacteria; phylum Verrucomicrobiota; class Verrucomicrobiia; order Limisphaerales; family Palsa-1400; genus JBEKOF01. The sequence continues at coordinate 3,198 of JBEKAN010000382.1, read as the reverse complement.
GAAAACGGCGTGAAACGCGGGGATGAGGTGATGGCCCGGAATTGTGAGCAATGCATCCAAGCGATCAAAGCCGCCGAAGCCACCACCCCGGCCAAGGCCAATTGAGCGCTTCAACGCCCAAGGCTGCGCGGATGGTTCACGTCGCGAGCCGGCGGGGGCCCGGCTTTCTACGTTAGGATTGGCCGCCAAAAGGAGCAAAAGCCACCGCGCGACCCGCCGCAACCGAAAACGAATTGGCCACAAAAGAACGCAAAGATCGCAAAAAAGAGGGCCGGCTTCCCTCCTTCGCCCGCAGTTGTCTGGCGGGGGCGTTGAAAACCAACCGGGCCAAACGAGGCCGCAAACCTCAAAGGGAAGGGCCATAGTGCGCCGCCAAGGCTGCGAAGTATGAATGCGGAAAGAGAAAAAGTGGACATGCTCGCAACTGCCGCCCTTACCCAAACATGCAGGACACCAGAAATTTGCTGGAATAATCCAAACCATCTGGATAAAATCCTCCTGACATGGCAAATCACGCACATTCAACGCATCCACTGGCAGAAGTCTTTGGATTTCCTGTCGGCGACATGGGCGCCTCCGCCAACCGCCACAGAACAAAGCGGCTTTGCCCTTTCAACAACAAAGTCCCGAACTGCACCAAAGACAAAGCCCAAAACCCTCTTGGTGTATGCAGCGTTTTCCACGCCGGCGAAGTCGTCATCACCTGCCCAATTCGTTTCCGGCAAGCGTGGATGATTGCCGACGACGCGGCGGATTTCTTTTTCCCAGCCAAGGCGACGTGGACCACGCTCACCGAGGTCCGGTTGAAAGACGCCGACGCGGGGTCAGCAGGCAACGTTGACATTGTCCTCTGCGCGTACGATAACGCCGGCAGAGTTTATGACTTTGGCGCCCTGGAAGTGCAGGCCGTTTACATTTCTGGCAACGTTCGGAATCCTTTTGAGCGCTACATGGAAGCTCCCTCAAAAAATGCTGGAATGGATTGGACGGGCGAGGAAAATTATCCACGACCGGACTACTTGTCATCCTCCCGCAAGCGTCTGGCTCCGCAGTTAATCTTCAAGGGCGGCATCATCAAAGCATGGGGCAAGAAGACGGCCGTTGCCCTCAACAAAGGGTTCTTCAAAACACTTCCGAAGCTGCCGGAAGTGCCAAAGGCGGACGCTGACATCGCGTGGATGATTTATGATCTAAAGCCGCCAACAGCTACTGGAACCCATTACCAGATGTTTGCAGCCCGGACGGTTTATACGCGATTTGAGCCAGCCCTCAATCAAATCACGAAATCGCGCCCCGGCCATATGGAAGATTTTTTGCGCGAGCTTCAGACAAAGGTTGATGAGAAACTCGAAACGCCTCCGACGAATCGGATGCTTGAGAATCCGTTTGGAAAATGAGCCATGTCACAGACTTTCCTATTGCCAGAATTTGAATCCAAGGAATGGGAGAAACCAGTCAACGTGGCTTCTGTTCCGCAACGCAGCCCATTCCGCTATCCAGGAGGCAAGACTTGGCTCGTCCCGCTTTTCCGTCGTTGGATTTTGAGCCGCACAACTCAGCCGGCTCTTTTAGTTGAGCCATTTGCGGGGGGCGGAATTATCAGCCTGACTGCTGCTTTCGAGCATCTAGTAGAGCGGGTCGTTATGGTGGAACTTGATGAACAAATTGCCGCAGTTTGGAAGACTATTCTCGGGGGCGATGCGGAGTGGCTTGCAAGGCGCATCCTTACCTTCGATCTCACCATCGAATCTGCCAAGGCGGAGTCTGTCAAGCGACCTAAAACCGGGCGCGAACTTGCATTTCAAACGGTCTTGAAAAACCGGACAGCTCATGGCGGAATCATGGCCGGAGGCGCCGGAGTTTTGAAAAATGGTGAGAACGGCAAAGGGATCCTCTCTCGGTGGTATCCGCAAACAATCGCCAAACGGATTACGAACATCGAATACGTTGCACAAATCATCGAATTCAGACACGGCGACGCTTTCGAAGAGCTGGCCCATTTTACGAAGAGCCGGGACGCGGTGTTCTTTATTGACCCTCCTTACACCGCCGGAGGCAAAAGCGCAGGCTCCCGGCTCTACGAACATTCTGAGATTGACCACGAGCGATTATTCTCCATTTGTGAAAAGCTCAGCGGTGAGTTCCTGATGACTTACGACAACGCCGCAGAAGTTCGAGCGCTTGCAGAGCGACATGGATTCGCTACAAAGCCGGTTGCCATGAAGAATACACATCACGCGGAGATGAACGAATTGCTTATTGGACGTGATCTGGACTGGGTTGAAAATGGCGGTGTGTTCAGGGAGGAACTTCCACCTTACCGGACTAATTCACCAGAATGCATCGGCAAAAAATTTAGGGCAACGAAGCCCAAATGAAATCTCTCCTCGGCATTTCCATCACGGTTCAGCCAACGCGGAATGACCCCTCGATGGAGGTGGCGGTCCGCACTATTGACACTTTTTGAACGCCTCAAGACATCGCTCTCCGCTGAGCCGTGTGATTCCCCTTGAAATGTCCAGCGTTCCCAGGCTGGAAGTGGCTGTTTTTGACCATTTCAAATCTCAACTTTGGGATTCCTGGCGGCAAGTACTTCATTCTGAGGCAGTTATGGGCCAGTGAGGATGCTTTCACCATTCGCTATTTTCCATCTCCTACTCCTTCACCTGACGGGTCGCTGACGGCAACCTGACGGCTTTCTGACGGGTCAAACCTCAAAAATCCCCCATTTTTACGGGGCTCCTGACGGGTTGACGGCTCAAAACCCCTGGAAGCCCCCCCTCCTGCCTCTGGCGCTTCGTGCAAATCGGCCATTCCCCAGCGCGGCGTGGCCACTTCAAATGGTGGAAAGCCCTCAACTCGCGATGGCCCGTGTGTTGCTTTGGCCGCCTGGTTATGGTATTTTTTGGGCGATGAGTACCGCCCTTGAAATCGAAGCCGCGATTCGGACGCTTTCTGCTGTGGAACGCGAGAAATTGATCCGGGAGTTGCCGGTGCTTCTACCTGAGTTGGGAGGCGACCTGGCCTGGAATCAAATTATTGGCGATCCACGACCGCGGCCCGCTCTGACGGAGTTGCTCGACCAGGCTGAGGCGAACTAGACTCCCGGGCCACTTGCTGAAAATCAAAGACAGGGCTTGATGACGGCGACGACCAGGGCGGCGGGGGTGAGGTATTTTTGGGCGACTTGACGGACTT
>JBEKAN010000381.1:0-4614 GCA_050015895.1 Verrucomicrobiota bacterium | reverse complement strand
GCGGGCGTCTTGACGCAGGTGGAGATGGAGAAACTCTTGCACGACAAAGCCTGGCCCGCGAAGGGACAAAATGTCGTCATGATCCAGTGTGTCGGCTCGCGCAACCAGCAGCATCCTTTCTGCAGCCGTATTTGCTGCTCGATGGCCATCAAGAACGCGTTGGCCATCAAGAAACAAGATCCCGCCGCCAACGTCTTTGTCCTCTACCGCGACGTCAGGACTTACGGCTTCCGGGAACTCTACTACCAGCAGGCGCGCGGGGCCGGCGTCGTCTTTCTCCGCTATGCGCCTGAAGCGCCGCCCGAGGTCCGCGAGAATCAGGGCCTGGTCGTCAGCCTAAAGAGCCCCGACTTCCCCGAACCGCTCCAGATCGAGGCGGACAATGTTGTCCTGAGCACCGGCATTGAACCCGACCTGAAGAACAACAAGCGCCTTTCCGACATGCTCAAGGTGCCGCTCAACGCCGACGGATTTTATGTGGAGGCCCACATGAAGCTGCGGCCCGTGGATTTCGCCACCGAAGGCGTCTTCCTTTGCGGGCTGGCCCATTCGCCCAAATTCATTGACGAGAACATTTCCCAGGCCCGCGCCGCCGCCGCGCGCGCCGCCACCGTCCTTTCCAAAACGCAACTCGACGTCAGCGCCCAGGTCTCCTATGTCAGCCAGCAGAAATGCATCTCCTGCATGACCTGCGTCACCGTCTGCCCGTATTCCGCGCCCTTCTGCAACAAGGACGGCAAGGGCCAGATCGAGGCCGCCAAGTGCATGGGCTGCGGGATCTGCGCCGCCGAGTGCCCCGCCCGCGCCATCCAACTGCATCACTTTGAGACCGACCAGTTCCTGGTCATGCTCCGGCAATTGTTTCCGGAGCCGAACGGGGAACTTTTGACCGCCGCGCACCCGGAAAGGGGGTTGGTGGAAACCGTCTGAGCCATGCAAGCCGAAACCTTTGAACCCAAGATTGTCGCCTTTTGCTGCCACTACTGCGCCTATTCCTCCGCCGACCTGGCCGGCTCGATGCGCATCCAGTACCCGCCCAACGTGCGCATCATCCGCACTCCCTGCACGGGCCGGCTGGAAACCGAGTATTTCATGAAGGCGTTGGAATACGGCGCCGACGGCGTGCTGGTCGCCGGCTGCCTCGAAGGCGGCTGCCATTTTGTCGAAGGCAATCTTTGCGCCAAACGCCGGGTCAATCACACCCGCGACCTGCTCCTGGAAATCGGCCTCGAAAAAGACCGCATCCGCATGGTCAACATTTCCGCCGCCATGGCCCGGCCCCTGGCCGACACCATTGGCGACATGGTCCAGACCATTCGCAAACTGGGCCCCAACCCCGTCAAACCCAATCCTTCACCCAAACCGGAGAGCTGCTTATGATCGTTGCACAAAGAAAGAACATCCCTGACCTGCTGGCCATCGTCGAAAAACACCAAAAGGTCCTCCTGCTCGGTTGTGGCACCTGCGTCACCGTCTGCCTGGCGGGCGGTCAACGCGAAGTCAGCATCATCGCCTCCGCGCTGCGCATGGCGGCAAAACTCAAAGGCCTTCCCCTCCAAGTCGGCGAAGCCACCATCGAACGCCAGTGCGACAACGTCTTCCTCGAGCAGGCGGCCGAGACCATCAAGAACCACGACGCCGTCTTGTCCCTGGGTTGCGGCGCCGGCGTTCAGGCCCTGGCCGAGCGTTACAGCGGCAAACCGGTCTATGCCGGCCTGGACACCGCGTTCATCGGCATCCTCGAGGAACGCGGAGTCTGGGCGGAAAAATGTGGCGCCTGTGGCGCATGTGTGCTCCACCTCTACGGCGGCATTTGCCCCGTCACCCGCTGTGCCAAACGCATGCTCAACGGCCCGTGCGGCGGCTCCCGCGAAGACCACTGCGAAGTGGACCCCGCCCGCCCTTGTGCCTGGCAACTCATCTACCTGCGTCTCAAGGAAATCGGTCAATTGGACCAACTCAAAAAGACCAAACCGCCCAAAAACTGGCGTTCCAGCCAGGCCGGCGGCTGCCGCACCATCATCCGCGAGGATCACCGGGTGTGAGCGTCGCAGTGGGGCTTGTTTTCTGACACCCCCGCTGCTCCATTGCGCCGCCCTTTGGCAAGGCACTATTGCGTTTTGGCCCTCCTTCATTTTCCGGTGGATTTCTGCCGCAACCGGCCTACTATTTTTCCCATGCCAGAGAAAACTCTCAGCCAGATCGCCCGGCCGCTCCGCGACCAATACGAAAAGGGCAAAGCCGCCCTCGACCGGCGCAATTACGATTACGCCATCGCCATCCTCACCGGCGTCCTCGACCAAGACCCCGCTTTTTTTGACTGCCGCCAGCTCCTTCGCGTCACCCAGCACAAGAAAAGCGAGGGCGGCGGCGGCGGCTTCTTCAAAAAAATGGTCAGCGGCGCCAGCGCCTCCCCCATGGTCGCCAAGGGCCATGTCGCCTTGCGCAACGACCCGCTCGAAGCCATCAAGATCGCCGAGCAAATCCTCAATTCCAACCCCACCAGCACCCAGGCCCACAAGCTCCTGGCCGACGCCGCCCTGGCCGCCGATCTCCCCAAAACCGCCATTCTCTCCCTGGAAATCCTGGCCAGAAACTCGCCCAAAGACCAGGAATTCCAAAAAGAACTCGCCCGCGCCTACGCCCAGACCGGCCACCCCGACAAAGCCGAGAAAATCTTCGCCGACCTGGTCCGCCTCAATCCCAACGACTCCCGCCTCGTCGAAGAGCTTAAAGACGCCTCCGCCCGCAAAACCCTCGCCGAGGGCGGCTACGACGCCCTGGCCGACGGCAAAGGCTCCTACCGCGATATTTTAAAAGACAAGGACCAGGCCGTCGCACTGGAACAGGAAAACCGCCAGGTCAAGGACACCGACGTCGCCGACCGCCTTCTCCGGGATTACGAGGCCCAACTGGCCAACGAACCCAACAATTTCAAGCTCCTTCGCACCATCGGCGAGCTGTACGCCCAGAAAAAAGACTGGGACCGCGCCCTCGAGTCATACAACCGCATCGTCTCCACCGAGGGCGCCGCCGACGCCACCCTCCAAAAGACCATCGCCGACATCTCCATCCGCAAATTCGACCACGCCCTCTCCCAACTCGACCCCCAGGCCGCCGATTTCGGGGAACAATCCGCCCGCCTCAAGTCCGAGCGCGACAATTTCATGTTGATAGAATGCAAGGAGCGCGCCGAGAAGTACCCCAACGACCTCCTGATCCGCTTTGAGCTTGGCGAACTTTATTTCAACGCGGGCAAAACCAGCGAAGCCATCCAGGAGCTCCAGAAGGCCCAGAACAACCCCAACCGCCGCATCCAGGCGCTGACCCTTCTGGGCCAGTGCTTCGCCCGCCGCAACATGAACGACCTGGCCGCCAAGACATTGCAAAAAGCCATCGCCGAAAAAGTCGCGTTCGACGACGAAAAAAAGGAGATCATTTACGCCCTCGGTGTCGTCCTGGAAAAAATGGGCAAGCCCGAGGAGGCCATCGAACAATTCAAACTGATTTACGAGGTGGACGCCTCCTTCAAGGATGTCAGCCCGAGAATAGACAAGTTCTACGCCGGAAGCTGAGGTTTCCTCAAACCCCCACAATATACGCGGCAAACTCCCCCCGAAAATGCGGCGGGATCCGCGCCTTGAACCGCGCCGCCTCCCCCGCGTAATCCCGCTCCAGCACCTGGGCCACCTCGTGCAGCCGCGCGATCACCGCCGAATCCCCGTGCGGCACGCACAACTCGACCAACTCCCTCGCGGGCCGCAACTGCGTCCCCAATTCCTGGATCAGCCCCGGCGTCCCTTCCCCCGTTTTCGCCGAAAGCCCCACGCTGTTCGGAAACTGCTCCAGATACTTGCCCAGCGGCCCGCGCGCCCCGTCCAACCGGTCAATCTTGTTGAACACCATGATCGTCGGCTTGCCCTCCGCCCCGATCTCCCGCAGCACGGTGTTCACCGCGGCAATCCGCTCCCCCGCCTGCGGATGCCCCGCGTCCACCACGTGCAGCAGCAAATCCGCCCGCGCCACCTCCTCCAGCGTCGCCTTGAAGGCCTCCACCAGCCCGTGGGGCAGCTTGCGGATGAACCCCACCGTGTCTGTCAAGAATAAATTCTGGTTCGTCGGCAGACGCAGCCGCCGCGTCATCGGATCCAGCGTCGCGAACAGCTTGTCCTCCTCCAGCGCCTCCGCGCCCGTCAGCGCGTTGAGCAGGGTGGATTTGCCCGCGTTGGTGTAGCCCACGATCGAAGCCAGGGGCCAGAGCCGCCGCTGTCTTCCCGTCCGCTGCGTGGCCCGGTGCCGCCGCACCGCCTGCAGGTCCTCCGTGATCCGCTCAATCCGCTCCTGCACCCGCCTGCGGTCCGTTTCCAACTGCGACTCCCCCTCCCCCCCGCGCATCCCGATGCCCCCGCTTTGCCGGGAGAGATGGCCCCAAAACCGCGTCAGTCGCGGCAGCAAATGCTGCAACTGCGCCAGCTCCACTTGGAGCTTCCCCTCCCGTGTCCGCGCCCGTTGCGCGAAAATGTCCAGGATGAGCGCCGTGCGGTCCAGCACCTTGCACCCGAACACATTCTCCAAGTTCCGGCTTTGCGCCGCCGAAAGCTCGTCGTCGAAAAC
>JBEKAN010000380.1:0-4615 GCA_050015895.1 Verrucomicrobiota bacterium | reverse complement strand
GGATGACTTGGACGCTGATGACCTGGCCGACCTGGGCCGCCGCCGCCGCGCCGGCGTCGGTCGCCGCCTTCACGGCCGCGACATCGCCCCGGAAAAACGCCGTGACGTATCCGCTGCCGATTTTTTCCCAGCCGGACATGGTGACAGTGGCGGCCTTGAGGGCGGCGTCGCATCCTTCGAGCAAGGCGCAAAGGCCTTTGCATTCGATCATTCCAAGAGCTTGTTGTGCCATAAATGGTTCCTGGGTTGGGGGTTTACGCGGGTTGTTTTGCCGTCTTGGGTTCGCCGAGGAAGGCCTTGAGCAAATCCTCATGAGGCCGCGCAATGACGTGCGAAGCGACCAGATCGCCCACTTTGCCGGCGGATTTCGCGCCCGCGTCCACGGCGGCCTTCACGCTGCCGACATCGCCCTTGCAGAGGACCGTGATAAAACCGCCGCCGATGGGGATGGTGCGGACGATGCTCACGGTGGCGGCCTTGACCATGGCGTCGCTGGCTTCGACGCTGGCGGCGTAGCCCCGGGTTTCGATCATTCCTATGGCTTCACTCATTTTGATTCTCCTGTGTTTCGATTGGTGGATTGGGTCGGGTCATTGGAACAAATCGCAGGGCGTGTCCGGCCCCAGGTTGCAGGCGTTGCCCTCGTCTGTGTCAATATGAACTTCCAGCTTGGAGCCCGGCTCCACGCGGCAGAGCACCCGGTCCAGGACCAGCCCGCATTCGCCCCCGACCCGCAGCCTGGCCAAATCGCCTGGTTTGACGCCGTAAAACTCCGCGTCCCCCGGACTCATGTGGGCGTGGCGCGCGGCGCGGATCACCCCTTCGCTCATTTCAAAAAAACCGGAAGGCCCCATGAGCCGGCATCCCGGGGTGCCTTTGAGGTCGCCGGACACGCGCGCCGGAATCTCAAAGCCCAGCGCGACCGCGTCGCTTTGGGCCAGTTCCACCTGGTTGAGACCGCGGCAGGGACCCAGGACGCGGAGGTTGGAAATCACCCGGCCGCGCGGCCCGACGAGCGTGACGGTCTCCGCCGCCGCGAACCGGCCCTCCTGGTAAAGCCATTTGTGAACCGTGAGCTGGCGGCCCGGGCCGAACAACTGTTCGACCGCCTCCGGCGTCAGATGGCAGTGCCGGGCGTTGACGGTGACCACCAGCGGGTTTGGCGCGGAGGCCGCCTTGGGCATGGGTCTGCCCAACCGTTGATAAACAGCTTTTCGGACCAAGTGTTCAACCACGGCGCGGGGCGGTGCTGGCGCGTTGGCAACCATTTGTTTGCCCCATTTTGGGCGGTCTCGATAATTTGTCAACGGATTGTTTGGCGAAGTCGGAATGCGTCAGTGATGGTGGAGAGAAGGGAGGGCGGGCAGTCCTGGCACCTGTGGCGCGCTTCCCTCTGTTGTTCCGACTCCGCCCGCCGCCGCGCGCCGTGGCGTTGGCGGCTTTATCGGGAGCGGTCGTCTCGACCGCAACCGTCGGCGTCCCGCCGGCGGAATCTTCGCGCCGCGCCTATTTCGGCAGCAACGCGGCCAAATCGTCATGCGGCCGGGAGATGACGTGGGCGGCCACCAGTTTCCCCAGCGCGCCCACCGCCTTCGAGCCGGCGTCCACCGCGGCTGTCACCGCCGCGACATCGCCGCGGACGATGACCGTGACGTACGCCGCGCCGATTTTTTCCTTGCCGACGAGCGTGACGTTGGCCGCCTTGAGCATGGCGTCGGCGGCCTCCAGCACGGCGGTCAGCCCCTGCGTTTCGATGATTCCAAGTGCGTCTTTCGTGTTCATAGTTTTTTGCTTTGTCGCGGGAAAATCCGACGGCAGAAACTGGTCGCGTCCCTGGTAGAGCGGATTTTGCGCGTTGGGAAATTGAATCATCGGCGTGAAACCGTCCTCGGGCCGGGTCAGGCAGGTGGACACAATTTTCGCGCCCAGGCTCGCGGCGTATTCCTTGCCGCGTTGGAGCGCCGCTTGCACCGCCGCCACTTCGCCCTCCAACCGAATCAACATGCTCCCGTTGCCGGGGCTTTCGAAACCCAGCAGGCGCACCCCCGCCGCTTTCACAACCTGGTCGCCCACCAGCAGTGTGACGCCCAGGAACGGGATTTCAAGGAGGCCGAGGGCCATGCGTTCTCGTCCTATTTGCCCAGGGTTTTCAACACCTCACGCACGATTTGGTCCACGTTGAACCCCGCCATGGGCGGGGCCGGGGTTGGGCTTCCGGGCGCGGCGCGGCAGGCGCCGGCGGCCTCGGCGAATCCGCAGTCGGCCAGAATGCAGGCGATCTTGCCGCGAATCTCCTCCAGATCGGTCTGCTCGCGCGGGGAGAGCAGTTGCCGCGTGGCGCCCAGATCGAATCCGCGCAGCGCCATTCCCGCGCGGAAACCCTCGGGGAAGTTCGTGCCGCTGAGCATCGCCTCGATCAGGTCGAGCAGGTTGAGCTGGATTCGCCGGGCTTCCGCGATGTTTCCGGCGACCGACTCGCGGTAGAGCCTGACGATCACCTCCGGCACCACCCCGCTGCTGGCGATCGTACCCCCGTCCGCTCCCATGAGGATTGACGGGAACAGGATTTCCTCGCATCCGATCAAACAACTGAAATCCGGCCGTTGCGGTTTGATCGCGCGCAGCGTGCTGAGAAACCGCGGAAAATCCCGGCTGCTGTCCTTCACCCCGACGATCCGCGGACAATCCATCGCCAGCCGTGTGAGCACCGGCACGCTGATCTCGTTGGAGAATTGCGGGATGTTGTAAAGGATGATGTCAATGGGCGAGCGCTTCGACAGTTCCCGGAAGTAGTGTTCGATGCTTGGCTGGCTGACCTTGTAGTAATACGGCCCGGTCACCGACACCGCCGCGCAGCCCAGGTCGGCGTAAATCCGGGACACATCCAGGATCATGTCCAAGTTCGCCTCCGCCGCGCCCGCCAGCACCGGCACGCGCCCGTTATTTTCCTCGACCACGATCTGGATGACCCGCTTGCGCTCCTCCAAACTCAGGCGGATGAACTCGCCCGTGCTGCCGTTGGGATAAAGGCCGCTGACGCCTTTTTCAATCAGCCAGTTCACCATGCGCCGCAACTCGCCCTCATTGATGCGGCCCTTCGCGTCAAACGGAACCAGGGTCGGCGTGAAAATGCCGGACAGTTTTGTCATGAGCCCTAGTTCCCTTTGGGCGCGTCCTTTGGTTGGAGTTGGGACGCTGCCGCAGTTTGCCCCTCCGCGGGAGGACTGAAAGCCAGGCGCACGCCGTTCCAGCGGTACCGGTGGTCCGGACGATCCGAGTGGCGCAAGCCGGGATCCGCCGACTCGAGGAAATCCGTGAAACTGGCTCCGCGCACCACGCGGGATCCCCGGTCGGAGGCGGCTTCGCGACCGTCACCCGCGACGTAAGGATACGGCAGGAAAAGACTGGAACACCACACCGACACATTCCCCACCATGTCATACAGACCCCATGCGTTCGGCTCCCTGGTTCCGACCGGATGGGGCGAGGCGGTGACTCCAGAACCGACCAAGTAGAGGTTGGTGCGCATACGAACGGCGCCAGCCATGGCAGCGAAGAGACCGCCGCGGTTGGTGGGAGTTGCGGCAGCGCCGGAAGCGCCGGGAGCGCCAGCGGCGCCGGTACCGCCGCGAGCCGCGCCGGGCGCGGGAGCGGGAGCGGGAGCGGGTGGGGTGGCGGGTGCGACAGGGGCGGCAGGCGCCGGCTCCGAATTCTCCTGCAGCCAGGAGAACCTCAGCACTTGGTCGGCGGGCGGCGGTTGGGTCGCTCCGGCCCGCGCGGCATACTCCCATTCCGCCTCGGTCGGCAGGCGGAATCCCCCGCCGGGCGCCTTCTTGTTAATCTCCGCCAGCATCTTCTGGCAGTCGTCCCACGACACCTGCTCCACCGGCATCTTGTCCGCCTCGGGGTACTTCTCGCCCTGATAGAAACTGGGATTCGTCGCCATGAGCGTCTTCCATTGCGCCTGGGTCATCTCGTATTTGCCCAGGTAGAAGGGCGCGACGGCGATTGTGTGAACGGGCTGGGTGTCCGCGTTCCGATCTGATCCCAAGTCGAAGTTGCCCGCCGGAATCAGCACCAGGCTGATGTCCGACCCGTCCAAAACTATCTCCTTGGGCAGGCCGGATTGATCGTCAAATTGATTTCCGACGATCTTGAACCCCGCAATCCCGGGCTTGAGCCTGCGGTCGCACATCAGCACAGCCGCTTTGGCCTTGCTGCTGGCGGGATTGACCTTGAGCGCGGCGCGGAAGGCGTCGCGGGCACCACTCCATTGCTGCAATTTCACCAGCCGTTCCCCTTCCGTCAGACCCGCCATGTAGGCGTCCTGTTGTGTGCCCAATTCCTTCGCGCGCGCCTCGATGCCGCTGGTGTTCGGCGCGGGGTTCACCAACGCGTGCGGATGGTGGCAGTCCTGGCAGCCGGTGTCCTTGTCCGTCTTCGGGCAGCCGAGCTGATGACATTCCTTGCACAGCCCGGCGATGGCCTCTCCCCGCGGAATCCGGTCCGGCTTCACCCCGTTTTGCTCGTCCGCCACGTGGCCCTTGCTGGGGCCGTGGCAACCGGTGCAATTGGGCACGCGGGCCAGGTTGGTGATGGTGCTGTGCTTGGAAAT
>JBEKAN010000379.1:0-4621 GCA_050015895.1 Verrucomicrobiota bacterium | reverse complement strand
GCCGCCGCAGGTTCTCAAGCCCCAGCTTCAGGGCCGTGAGGTCCTGCCCCAGGCGGTCGTGCAGTTCCCGCGAGATGCGCCCCCGCTCCGTCTCCTGGGCTTCGGACAAGCGCCGCCGCACCAACTGGTGCGCCTCCTCGGCACGTTGGCGCTGGAGGATTTCCGCCTGTAGCGCCTGATTGAGCGCCTCAAGCTCCGCGGTGCGCTCCCGGACTTTTTCCTCCAGGCCGTCGCGTTCCTGTTGGAGCGCCGCCTCCGCCTGTTTGAGGGCCTCCTCGCTCCGCTTCCGCTCGATGGCGTAGCGGATCGCGCGGGCGGTTTGCCGCCCATGCCCCTCCCCTTTGATGAGGTAGTCCTGGATGCCGTGGCGCACGGCTTCCAGGCCAATCGCCTCATCGCCAATGCTGGTCATCACCACAATCGGCAATGCGGGCGCCCCGGCCCGCGCGCGGAGAAAAGTCTCCCGGCCCGAGCTGTCGGGCAGCGTCAGGTCCAGCAGCGACACGTCAAAGTCCTCCTCCCGCGCCCGCCTCATCGCCTCGGCCAGCGTCTCGACGCGAGTGAACTCAAACTGGCCCAAGCCGCTCTCCTGGAGCGATTCCTCCACCAGCGCCGCGTCCGACGGGCTGTCCTCCACCAATAGAACTTTCACTTGACTCTTCAAGAGCGCAAAATATCGTCCGGCTTCCTCGCCGGGTACCAACTCCTGTCTGGATGGCGGCGTATCAGCCTTTCGGGTCGGCCTGGGCGGACTTGCCCGGCAGCGGCAGCGTCACCAACATCAGCCAGAAAGACTCGATGGAATGGACCACGTTCAAAAACTGCTCGAAATCCACCGGCTTGGTAATATAGCAGTTGGCGTGGTGCTTGTAGGCCTGGAGCACGTCCTGCTCCGCGCGGGATGTGGTCAGCACCACCACCGGAATTGTCTTCAGACTCTCATCCGACTTGATTTCCGCCAGCACTTCGCGGCCGTCCTTGCGCGGAAGATTCAGGTCCAGCAGGATCAAATCCGGCCGCGGCGCCCCGCCATATTTGCCCTGCCGCCGGAGGAATTCCAGGGCCTGCACCCCGTCCTCGACGATGCTCAGGTGATTGCGGACTTTGGCCTCGCGGAGGGCCTCGACCGTCAGGTCGGTGTCGCTGGGGCTGTCTTCCACCAGCAGGATTTCAACTGGGTGACCTTGTATTGTTGTCATACGTCATGGGGATTTATAGCGGAAATGTCCGGCAATGAAAAGAAGAAAGTCGAGCCTTGTCCAGGCTCGGACTCGACCCAGATGGCGCCGTCGTGGCGCTCGACGATTCTCTTGCAGATCGCCAGGCCGATGCCGGTGCCGGAATAATGCCGGCGGGTGTGCAGCCGCTGGAAAATCTGGAAGATGCGCTCGAAATACTGCGGTTCGATGCCAATCCCGTTGTCCCGCACCGAAAAGACCCAGCGCCCCGGCTGCTTCTCCGCGCCCACATGTATCTCCGGCGGGCGCTCGCCGCGGAACTTGATCGCGTTGCCGATGAGGTTCTGGAAGACTTGCATCATCTGCGTGGCGTCCACCGCCAGCGCCGGCATGGCCCCGCGCGTGATTTTGGCCCCGGTGCTCCCGATGCTGTTTTGCAGGTTCCGCATCGCCTCGTTCAGGATCGCGTCCAGATCGGCGGGCGAGAAAATCTCTCCGCGGGTGCCCACGCGCGAATAGGCGAGCAGATCGCTGATGAGCCGCTCCATCCGCTCCGCGCCATCGGCCGCGCCGTGGATATACTCGAGGGCCTTGGGGTCCATGTTTTGCGGGAAGCGGCGCTCGAGCAGTTTCACATAACCACCCACCGCGCGCAGCGGCTCCTGCAGGTCGTGCGAGGCAATGTAGGCGAACTGCTCCAGGTCGCGGTTGGACCGCTTGACTTCCTCGGCGGTCAACTGGAGGGCGGCCTGCGCCCGCTTGCGCCCAATCGCCGTCACCATCAAATCGGCCACCGCTTTCATCAACGACAATTCTTCCTCGATGAAATCCTTCCGTGTCCGTGTGCCGAAGGAGAGAGTTCCCAGGAACGCTCCGGCGGCCATTAACGGATGGCAGGCGTAGGCCTCGATTCCATACCCCTTCACCAGCTCGGTCCGAGGATCGGGCGTTTCCTGGATGCTCCCGGCCACAAAGCGGCAGCCCTCTCGCGCGGCGTTGCCGCACACCGCGGCGCAGTGGTCGAGCCACTCGAACTTTGCGGCTTCCTGCTGGCCGATGCCGGCGCAGGCGTTGAGGTGAAGGCGTTGCCGCTTCTCGTCCACCAGGAAATTGAAGAAGACCTGGCAATTCAGGAATTCGAGCACTTTCCCGCACAGTTCGTCCACCACTCGTTGCGGGTCGTCGCTGTTGAGCAGCCGGCTGGCCGTTTCGGCCAGCAACTCGGTGCGCCGCTCCGCCCGCTGGCGTTGGGAGACGGCCCGCAGGCTGCGGACGCAGTTGGAGACATCCTCGGCCAATTGTGCCAGCAGCCGGGCCTCGTCTTCGGAGAAGCCATCGGCCTGCCGCGAGTAGATCGAGATCGCGCCAAAGGCCCTCCCCTCGGAGAGCAGCGGCACAACCAGGGACGAGGCATAGCCGTGATTGACCGCCTCAGCGCGCCAGGGGGCAAACGCGGGGTCGGCGGGCATGTTTTTGCACTGGCTCGGTTTGCCGGTGCGAATCGCCGTGCCGGTGGGACCCCGGCCGCGCTCATTGTCGGCCCAACTAATCTGGAGGGTTTTGAGATAGCCTTCCTCGAAGCCCGCGTGGGCGACGGGTCGCACGCTCCGGGCCTCGTCCTGCTCCGCAAAACCGATCCACACCATCGCATGGCCGCAATTGGCGATGACGATCTTGCAGACCTCCTGGAGATACTCGGTCTCCGAGGTGGCCCGCGTCATTGCCTGGCTGCTCTCCTGAAGCGCCTTGAGGGTGCGGTTGAGCTTCTGTAGCTCCTCCTCCTTTCGTTTGCGCTCGCTGATGTCGCGCACAATCTTCGAGGCGCCGATGATCCGGCCCCCGCCATCCCTGAGCGGGGAAATGGTCACCGACACCGACAGGCTGCGCCCGTCTTTGGTCAATCGGACGGTCTCGAAGTGAGCCACCTGCTCCCCCTCCTGCAATCGCGCCATGATGGAATCTTCTTCGCCCTGACGATCCGGTGGGAGGAGCAGCCGGATGGATCGGCCCATCACCTCCTCGTGCCGGTAACCGAACAGACGCTCCGCTCCCGCGTTCCAACTGGTGATGCTTCCGTCCAGGTCTTTGGATAGGATCGCGTCATCGGACCCCTCGACTATCGCGGCCAACTGGGTGCGCGTCTCCTCGGCCCGCTTCAGATCGGTGATGTCCCAGCAAAGCCCCGTCATCAAAACCGCCCGGCCCCCGTGGTCGCGGTGGGTTTTCCCTCTGGCGGCAATGTGGTGAATGCCGCCATCCGGCCACACCGCGCGGTATTCTGTCTCGTACACCCCGGTGGTTTCGACCGCCCTGGCAAGAGCCGCCTGCACGGCGCTCCGGTCCTCGGGATGCATGATCTGGAAGAACTCTTCGGCGCTTCCGGTGAACGTCTCTTCTTTGGTTCCCAAAAGGCGGTGAACCCCAGGACTCCAATTGCGCTTGTTCTTGACGATGTCCCATTCAAAGATGGCCATTCTCGCCGAGGCCAATGCCAGATCGAGTCGCTCCCGACTCTCGCCCAAGGCCTCCCGGGCCTGCTGGTGACCGGCGACTTCTTTCTTGAGCTGCTCGTTCGACTGGCCCAGTTCCTCCGTTCGCGCGGCCACCATCTGCTGGAGATGGTCGCGATGATGGCGCGCGTCGGCCTCGGCCTTCGTGCGCCGAAGGTTCTCCTGCTTGAGGAAAAGAAAAACCGTGACCAGCAGGATGATGCTCAGCACACCGCCAGCCAGCAGGGCCTGGAGGGTTTTGCCCGTGTCGGTGTTCCTGGCCGCGGCCTGGCTTTGCAGCACCCGGTTCATGTCCTCCTGGGCCTCGGCGACTTGATTTCGGATTTGGTCCATCAGGTTCTTGCCATGGTCCGTCTTCACGATTTCCAAGGCGGCTGGCAAGCCCTGGGAGCGCCGCAATTCGACGGTTTGCTTGAGTACAGCCTCCTTCTCCAGGATAAGGGCTTCGATGTCGGCCAGACGCTGGTGATGGGCCGCGTTGCCTGTCGCCATTTGCTTGAGGCCGGCCAGATTGATCTGGACCTGGCTGAGGGCAGCCTCGTAAGGCTCCAGGTATCTTTCGTCCCCGGTGAGCAAATAGCCGCGCTGGCCGGTCTCCTCGTCCTTCAGCGCCGAAATCAGCCGGTCAAAATCTTGAATCACAGAATAGGCGCGCGCCACCGATTTGTCCCCTTCCTCCACCGCCCGCAGGCTTTGGGCGGACTGCCATCCCGCCGCCGCCAGGATGGCCAGCGAAACCACCAAACCCGCGTTGATCAGCAAACCCTGCCTGGTCCAGCGCGCCGGCGCTTCCCGGTGATCCCGAAGCAAAGCCTCCGTCTCCTGCGCCGCCGCCTGTTGCCGGGCGCGACGGTAAAGCTCCGCCACCACGCTCATGAACACGCCCGTCCCTGTGAAAAATGCCAGGCCGACGGCGTCCGCGAGGGACGAGAC
>JBEKAN010000378.1:0-4633 GCA_050015895.1 Verrucomicrobiota bacterium | reverse complement strand
TGGCAACCGGCGGCACAACCGGATCAAGATTCTGTATTTTGACGGCACGGGCGTCTGCGTCCTGGCCAAGCGGCTGGAAGAGGGGACTTTCCACTGGCCGCGGAGCGCGGGCGGATCAAAGGGGTCACCGTACTTTTGCCCAATGCCAAGTGCAAACGATTGCACTGCAAATGGTTATGCAGGAGAGGCAAACGGGCAAACCATCGCCGATTGGACTCCCTGCCGACTGAGCAGTCCAGGGATTATGGGACCCGGAAGCGGAAGGGAAGGGGTCGGAAGGGGTCAGGCCTGGGAAATTGGTGTTCACTTCGCTGGTTCGTCTCCTTCACCATTCCTCTTTTGCTCCAGCGCTCCATTCCGCCCCGCTTCAATCCGGACGCCTAGCCGCCGCCAACCTGACGGCTTTCCGACGCCTCAAAACTCAAAAGCGATCAATGTTTATGCCGGTTCCGACGGGTTGACGCCCCAAAAACCTCATGCATTTCGTTTCTGAAAGCGGATCGTGTCCGCAAAAGCGATCCCCTGTTATTTTTATGACCCCATCTTTCTGACACGAACTCTCCCAATGATGGCGCGACAAGCCAAAGAAGAGATTCTGGCGCCCGAACAAGCCCATGGACCCGGATGGGCCTCTTTCCCCTCTTTTTCCGCGTCATTCCGCGTGGTCTGCGGGCAATTGCCGATTCGATTGCCGCCCGTCCGCGCTTTGTTTTTTTCGGCTAAAATATGCAATCAAAGCTTGACACTTATTAAAAAGTGTGATTCACTGGATCACATGAGTGGAGAAGGCCCAGTCAAATTGTGCGGCGCGCGGCAGGCGGCCGGGGATTCGCGGGTATACCACGCCCCAACTGTGACGTTAAAGCCGGCTTCCGCCAGACCAAAGCCAAACAAGCCGGATAAAGGTCAATAAAGGTGGATAAAGGTGGATAAAGGTAAAAAAAAATATTTTTTTGAGACGAAATGACAAACAACGGCAAAAATCGCAATGTCGCTATGAACCCTTCCAGCCAGCCCCCCGTCCTCCGTCCCGCCCTCCGTCCCGTCCGCCGTAGCTCCGGCCTCCGGAGCGAAGGTGGAAGCTCCGGCCGCCGGAGCGAAGCTGGAAGCTTTCCTGTCCGCCTTATGCCAGGCGAAGGCCGAAGCGAAGGAGGAAATCGTGCATAATCGTGTCCAATCGTGCATAATCGTGCTATTTTTTTGATCCAACCCTCCTGGATGCCTGATTCTGCGTGTTCTCCACGCTTCCTCGCATCGCCGGTCATCCAGAGCGGCGGGTGGCCGCAACGTTCCCCTCCACGGCACCTTCATGAATTGGCCCTGCCCCGGAACCGTCCCCGTCCGACGGTTCTTGAAATCCCGGCCGGATTTGCTATTGATACCTTCTGAAGATGAAGCGCATCATTCTGTGGAGCTTGTTTCTCGCCCTGGCGCCCTCGGTCCTGGCTCTGCCGCGGATCGAGGCCACCCAAGTCAACCTGGACTATGTGGCCCGGCTGGCCGAGCAGCGCGCGCGCAAGCCGTTCCATTCCCCCAGGGCCGACCTGCCGGAGTTCCTGCGCAACCTGACCTACGACAGTTACCGCGAGATTGAGTTTCGCCACGAGAAGGCGCTGTGGCTGGACGAAAGAGCGCCGTTCCGGGTGGAGTTTTTCCATCCGGGCTATCTCTACCAGGAGCCGGTGCATTGCAACGAGTTCACCGCCACCGCGGTGCAGTCCATCCGCTTCGTGCAGGATTTTTTTGACTACCGGCAGTTGCGCATGCCGCAGGAGGTGCCCGCCAACACCGGGTACGCCGGCTTCCGGATTCTGCATCCTCTCAACGTCTCCAACAAATGGGACGAATTGGGCTCCTTTCTTGGCGCCAGCTACTTCCGGCTCCTCGGCGCGGGGCAAACCTACGGCATTTCCGCCCGCGGTCTGGCCATTGATTGCGGAGGGTACGACCGGCCGGAGGAGTTTCCCTTGTGGACCGATTGGTGGCTGGGCAAACCCCAGCGCGACGACAAAACCGTCCTCCTCTACGCCATCCTGGACAGTGTGAGCTGCGTCGGGGCCTATCAATTCCTCATCCAGCCCAACCAGCCCCGCGAGACCACCATCGCCGGCGTCAAGGCCGTGGTCTATTTCCGCGAGGAGAACTTGATCCACGCCGTGGATCCCCAGCACAAACCGCCAGCCACCCTGGGCATGGCGCCGCTGACCAGCATGTTTTGGTTCGGCGAGAACTCCGAGCAGAAGTTTGACGATTACCGCCCGGAGGTTCACGACAGCGACGGGCTGTTGATGCAGTTGGACGGGGAGGAAATGCTCTGGCGCCCCCTGGACAACGGCCCGGTCATGCGCCACCAGGTCTTCGCCGCCAAACATCTCCACGGCTTTGGCCTCCTCCAGCGCGACCGCAATTTCAACTCCTACCAGGATTTGTTCAACTCCTACCAATCCGTCCCCAGCGTGTGGGTGGAGCCGCGCGGCACCAACTGGGACGACGGGGAAATCCACCTCGTGGAACTGAGCACCCATTACGAGGGATTGGACAACATCGTCGCCTTCTGGAACCCCGTCAACAAGCCCAAGCCCCTCCAGCCCTTCCGCTTCGACTACGACCTCTACTGGACGCGGGAGACGGACATGACCCTCTCTTCCAACCGGGTGGTTTCCACCCGCGTCGGCGCCGACCCGAAGGACGCCCGCCAGCGTCAATTTGTCATTGACTGGGACATTCCGGCCATCAGCTCCGAGGACGAGCCGCCCACGGCCGTGAGCAGTTGCGGCACCAACGCGGCCATCGTGGGTGAGACCCGGGTTTATCGCAACCACGCGGACAAGACCTGGCGGGTGATGCTCAACCTGGCGCCCAAAGAGGGGAACAAGGACCCCGTGGACCTGCGTTGCACACTGAAAGGCGCCGCCGGCCTGGCCAGCGAAACCTGGACCTACCTCTGGAGTCCGCCATGAGCGCCCTGGTCTTGACGGACGCGCCCGGCCGGCTGGCTGCAAGGCCGCTGGACGACTGGAACGCGGCCTATTCCAAGGTGGAAAGTTATTTCCACGCGCTGCGCGTGCGCAACCGCCTCTTGCTGGGCCAACTGGTGGAGTTGGTCCTCCAACGGGCCATGGCCCGCGCCCCCCTCGAACCGGCCCGCTCCGCCACTGAGTTGGCGGTGGAGGAAATGGACCGTCTGGTCAACCAGTGGTTCGCTCAGGTGCTGCAGGACAATTCCGAGGGCGCGGAGATGCTCTCCACGCGGGGCCGTCTGGCCCTGCTGCTGGCCGATCAGGCGGGCAAGTGGCAGGACCAGTTCCTTCGCCCCGGCCCCTGGCCGCCGGAATTCATCGTGGCGATGCGCGAGACCTATCTGCGCGCCGGACCCGACTTCCAGATTTCCCAAATGGCCCCCCGCCCGCTGGATCTGGGACCCATTGCCACGCTGACCCAGATCAGCCGTCTGCCTTATGCCAGAATGGTGGCCACCTGGGTGTTGTTCGCCTGCCTTCTGATCCTGCTTTTCTTTTACACCCACTTCCCGTACTGAACTATGGCCGCCGCCTCGTCCCCGACTCCGGCCCTGTTCCCGTCCCGTCTGGCGGGAAGAGGCGGGCGGGTCTTCATTTTTTTCTCCTCCGCGATCCTGTTGACAGGGCTGGTCTCCATGCTCTTCGCCGACCTGATCTGGCGCTCCGGCTGGTCCACCTCCGGCTTCTGCCTGATGGGGTTGTTCGTCATCCTCTTTCTGCTCACCGCCGTCGGGTGCATGCACGCGGTGTTTGGGTTCGTCGTGCGGCTGATGGACGGGGGCGGGCGCATCACCCGCATGGGGGAGTACCGGTCAAAAAGTCTGGATGGCATCAGCACCGCGCTGATCTTCCCAATTTACAACGAGGAAACCGCGCGGGTGTGCGAGGGCCTTCGAGCCACCTTTCTCTCGCTCGAAAGAACCGGCCAGCTCCGGCGCTTCGACTTCTTCATCCTCAGCGACTCCACCGACCCGGACAAATGGATCCAGGAGGAGCGGCGCTGGTTCGACTTGGTGCGGGACCTGGACGCCCTGGGCCGGATTTATTACCGGCGCCGCGCCCTCAACGAGGCCAAGAAGAGCGGCAACGTGCGCGATTTCCTCAACTCCTGGGGGCGCCGCTACCGCTACTTTGTGGTGTTCGACGCCGACAGCGTCATGCGCGGCGAGACGGTGGTGGACCTGGTGAAACTGATGGAGGCCCATCCCACCACGGGCCTGATCCAAACGGTGCCGGCGCTGGTGAACGCCGAATCGCTTTTTGGCCGCATCCAGCAGTTCGCCAACCGGCTTTACGCCCCGGTTTTCATCGCCGGGGTGAACTTCTGGGCGCAAGGATTTGGGAATTACTGGGGCCACAACGCCATCCTTCGCACCGAGGCCTTCATGCAATGCTGCGATCTGCCCCAGTTGCCCGGCAGCAAACCCTTCGGCGGCCAGATCCTCAGCCACGATTTCGTGGAGGCCGCCCTGCTGCTGAAGGAGAACTGGCAGGTCTGGTTCGCCTGCGACCTGGAGGGGAGCCACGAGGAGGCGCCGCAAACTATGATTGACAACGCCGCGCGCGACCGCCGGTGGTGCCAGGGCAATTTGCAGCACGCCATGGTGATTCTG
>JBEKAN010000377.1:0-7620 GCA_050015895.1 Verrucomicrobiota bacterium | reverse complement strand
AGCTGGATCTTCCCCACGACTGGAGCATCGAAGGCCCCATCGCCGAGACCAACTCGTCCGGCTTCCGGGGCGGTTTTGTGCCAACCGGCATCGGCTGGTACCGCAAGCACTTCACCCTTTCCCCCGATGCCGCCGGCAAGACGATTTTCATCCAGTTCGACGGCGTCATGGCCAACAGCGATGTTTACATCAACGGCTTTGCCCTGGGCCACCGCCCCAACGGCTGGGTGAGCTTCCAATATGATCTCACCGGCCACGTCACTTTCGGCCCCGACAAGCCCAACGTCATCGCCGTGCGCTGCGACAACTCCGCCCAGCCCGCCTCGCGGTTCTACACCGGCTCCGGCATCTACCGTCACGTCTTCATCAGCGTTCTGGATCCCGTCCACATTGATCACGACAGCATCATCGTCACCACGCCCGCCGTTTCGCCTGACAAGGCCACCGTTATCGTCAAGACCACCATTGACAACCAATCCGCCGCCGACGCGAACGTCAGCCTCGCTGTCAGCCTCACTAGCACCGCTGGCACCTGGGCCGGCGCCTATATGGATGGCCCGGGTACCATTCCTGCGCCTACGACCGTCCCCGCCGGCAAGTCCCTGGAAATCACCGGCACTTACCTCCTGCCCAAGCCCGCCATCTGGAGTCTCGACACGCCCTACCTCTACCACGCCACCGTCACCGTCCTCTCCGCTGGCAAAACCCTCGACGCGCAAAGAGTCACCTTTGGTGTGCGCCAATTTGAATTCAAGGCCGACACCGGTTTCTGGCTCAACGGGAAGAACTTCAAGCTTCTCGGCGCCGCCGTCCACAGCGAAGGCGGCGCGTTTGGCGTCGCCGTCCCGGACCGCGTCTGGGAACAGCGCCTGGCCACACTCAAGTCCCTCGGCGTCAACGCCATCCGCACCGCCCACAATCCCCCCTCGCCCGATTTTCTGGACATCTGCGACCGCCTGGGGCTTCTGGTCATGGACGAAATGTTCGACGTGTGGACCGTCCGCAAATATCAGGACCAGGATTACAGCGATTACTTCCGCCAGTGGTGGCGCCCCGACCTGACTGACACCTTCCGTCGCGACCGCAACCATCCCAGCGTGGTCATCTGGTCCTTGGGCAACGAAATCCACGACAACCTGGCCAGCGCCCAGGGCAAGCAGCAATTCACGGACATGCGCGATTTGGCCCACAAACTCGACACGGCGCGCCCCGTCACTATGGCCATCCTCCAGCCCGTCCAGCACAACATCTTCTCCAGCGGCTTCTCCGATCTCATGGACGTGGTTGGCGTCAACTATCGCGAACAGGACCTGCTCAACGAACACAGGCAGCGCCCCGACTACAAAATCCTCGGCACCGAAAACCACTCTGACGCCGGGGTCTGGCTCGACCTTCGCGACAACCCCGCCTACTCCGGCCAATTCCTCTGGACCGGGATTGATTACCTCGGCGAGGCCGGCGCCTGGCCGCGCATCGGCAGCGGCTCGGGGCTGATTGACCGCGACAGCCTTATCAAGCCGATGGGCTACCAGCGCCAAAGCTGGTGGTCCACACAGCCCATGGTCTATGTGACCCGCGGCGGCGCGGGGGGGCGGGGCGGCCGGGGCGGCGGCGCACGGGGTCGCGGCGCGGCCGGTGCCCCGCCTGACGAAGCCGCCAACGCGGCCGCGACCGAAGAAGGCGGCGGCGCCGGGGGCGGCGTCACTGTCTATAGCAACTGCCAGCAAGTCGAACTCTTCCTCAATGGCCAGTCGCTGGGCTCCAAGCCCAAGCCCGCCAACGATTCCCCCCGCACTTGGACCGCCGCCGCCGGAAACCTCAAGGCTGTGGGCTACAACGACGGCAAGCCTGTCGCCACATACGAGCTTCATGCCGCCGGCCCCGCCGCCAAGGTCGCCCTGGCCGCCTACCGCGGCCCCAATCTCCCGAATTCCGACCTCAGGATTCTCTCGAATAACCCCGGTGCCAGCCTCCCTCATGATTACGACGATGTCTCCATCATTCAGGTCACCATCACCGACGCCGACGGAAACCCCGTCGCCGGAGCCACCCCGGAAGTCCGCTTCGCCATCGCCGGACCGGGCGCAATTGCGGCCATTGACAACGGCGCTGCGGACAACCACGGGCCGTTCCAAGGCAATCAAGTTCGCGCCGCCGGCGGCCAATGCACCGCCTACATCCGCTCCACCGCCGATTCGGGAACCATCACCGTCACCGCGACCGCGGAGAACCTCGCCAATGGAACCGTCACCCTCGTGGCGCAACCCCCGAGAAAGAAATAGCCCCCGCCAACCCGCACATACGTTCATCACGGAGATTGCGACCCGCGTTGGCCCGGCAAGGCCAATGCTTGGTGTGGTGCGACTTTCTTCCAGATTGGGCTTGACAATTCCTTCGTAATGTGATACCCCTGTAAGCACCATGAGGTTGGGGGCGACAAACGTCAGAACCGGCCGGGACGGCATTCCGTCCGCCGCCGCGCGGGGTGTCTTGCGCCAAAGTGGCGCACAGTCGCTTCCGTCCGGCCGAGCGCCGCCCCGGGTGTCCTTAGGCGCCAGAGCTTTTCAATTAAGGTGGATTAAGGTGAATTAAGCTGGATTAAGGTGGATTAAGGTAAAAAAGAAATATTTTTTTCGAGACGAAATGGCAAACAATGGCAAAAAATGGCAAGGTCGCGTCCTTTCACCCGCTCGCCTCTTGCCCCTGGCGACTGTGCCCCGGGTGCATTTCACTTTTATGCGTTGCCCTCTTAATCTTAATCCTGCCCCACCCCTGAGATTAGGGCTGAAGATGAGGAAGAAACCACCCAAAAACGTGGAATGCGCCCCTGTGCGGGCGCATCTTGCAACCACCACCAGCCGATATGCCAATTCCCTCGCCCCGCGCAGCGGGGAGAGGGCCAGGGAGAGGGGTTCGTTCCCTCCAATGGTGGTAATGCTAAGATGCGCCCCCCCAGTGCCCCGCGCGCTCCCAAATCGTGTCCAATCGTGCATAATCGTGCATAATCGTGCTATTTCTTGGGTCCAAACCTCCTGGACGCCTGATTCTGCGTGTTCTCCACGCCTCCTCGCATCGCCGGTCATCCAGAGCGGCGGGTGGCCGCGACCTTCCCCTCCACGGCGCCCTCCTCAATTGGCCCTGTTGGCCCGGAAACCGATGCAATCACCGCTTGACTCTCTCCAAACAAAACGATTACGGTTCCATTGCGTGAATAGTCGCAAGTCAAGTCGGGGACAACGCCCCCGCGTTTCAGACTTTCCAAAATCTGGGCGCGACGGGCAACCCATGCCCCGTCGCACCTTCCTCAAGCTCGCTTCCCTGGCTGGCTCCGGCATCGCCGCCGGCAAGCTGTTGGGCGAATTCCCACTCTCGGCGCAGGCGTCCCCGCAAGTCCCTCCCCTGCCCCCGCCCGCCCCAATTCCCGATCTCCCGCCCAAGCGGCCCGCCGGTTCCGTGCCGATGGGCAACCCGACGACGTTTCCGGAGGCCAAGATGGATTTTCCCATCGTGCCGGGGCCGTACGCGCCCACGTGGGAATCCATCGCCCAGAATTATCCCGGCAAGGAGGTCAGTTGGCTGCGCGACGCCAAATTCGGCATCTGGGTCCATTTCGGGCCGCAGGCGGCGGGCATGAGCGGCGACTGGTACGCCCGCCGGCTCTACATGCAGGGTCAGACCGCCTACAACAATCACATCCGGGATTTCGGCCATCCCTCCGAGATCGGATACAAAGATTTGCTCAAGGATTGGAACCCGACCAAGCTCGACCCGGCGGCGGTCGTGAAGCTTTACAAGAATATCGGCGCGCGGTTCATGCTCATCCAGGGCGTTCACCACGACAATTTCGACAATTGGAATTCCACTTACCAGCCGTGGAACTCCATGAACATGGGGCCAAAACGCGACCTCCTTGGCGAGTGGTCTCAAGCCGCCCACAAGGCGGGCATGCGCTTCGGCGTTTCCTTCCACCATGAATATACTTGGTGGTGGTGGCTCAAATCTCTGGGCAGCGACCGGACAGGCCCAAAGGCGGGCGTCCCTTACGACGGCAACCTGACGCTGGCCGACGGCAAGGGCAAATGGTGGGAGGGCCTGGATCCCCGCCTGCTCTACGGCGTGGACCTGCGCGAATACCAGGGGTTTGACCAGGACAGCAGTTGCCCCGTCCAGGGTATCGTGACCAACCACCCGGAGTACTGCAAATGGTACGTCACGCGCTGGGCGCTGCGCATCATGGACGTCGTGCGCAAATACGACCCGGATTTCATTTACACCGACGGCAATTCCACCCAGCCCTTCACCGGGTTCAAGAGCGCGACCGGCTACAAATGCGACGCGATGCAGCGTGTGATGGCCGATTTCTACAACCACTCCCTCCTGACCCGCGGCAAAGTGGACACCTTCAGCATTGTGAAGTTCCATCCGCCCGGCAACGGCGTGGTCAACACCTTCGAAAACAACTGGCCGGCGGACATCAAAACCGACCAGCCGTGGATCGGCGAGACCGCCTACGGGGACGGCTCGCTGGACGACGGCAGCCTGAAGCTGCTCGCCGACGTGGGCGACTGGATGAAGGTCAATGGCGAGGCCATCTACGGCAGCCGGGCGTGGGTCAAGCTGGGGGAGAGCGCGGACGGCCGCCCGCGGCCGTCGCCGACCGGGAAAATTGGCGGGCGTCAGGCGGGCTTCAAATTCGGCCCGCAGGATTTCCGCTTCACCGAGGGCAAGGACGGCTCCGTGTATGCTTTTTGCTTGACAGTGCCCGATCCGGCAACCGCCCTGAAGATCACCTCCCTGGGAACGGACGCGCAACCCGGCAGGCCCGCCGTGAAATCCGTCAGCCTCCTCGGCTCAACCGCGCCCCTGGATTGGAAGCAGCAGGCGGACGGTCTGCAAATCAAATGCCCCGATCCAATGCCCTTCCACATCGCCCTGGTATTCAAAGTCAATCTCGCCGCCGCGTAGCAGTGCCGTCGCGAATCAGTGGTCGGGAGAAATGGAATTCGCCGTCGCGGGTTCCTCTTCTGCATGTCGGGAGCTGCTGGGAGGGCTTCCGACGGTCGAGGCAATTGGACGGCGTGGGCTGCGTGCGAATCTACGGACACTGCCTGCCAGCCCGGCCATCGTGGTGGAGGAATGACTTTTCAATTTGCGATTCAGGGGGCAATTGGTTACATTTCAAACATGACAGCGGCCGAGAATAAATTCCTGAAAGAAGCCGTCAAACAAGGACTTCGGATGCAGCATCGTTTCCTCGCCGAACCGGTTTTGTCGCGGACAGGCAAAGGCTACTTGAAAAGCGAAGGCGTGACGGTTTTGCAACGGATTAAATCCAGCCTCAAAAAATCAAAATCCAACCGCCGCAATGGCCAGACTGAATAGAAACTGGCTCCACGTCGTTCCGTGGGAAACGGTCGTTTCCATCAATGCCGCCCTTTGCGACGCCCGCAAAGCCCTTCACAAACCGACGTCGGACGGCTACCAGCAGGCAAGAGATTTGTGGGAGCGAAGTCGTTCGCGGCAATTCTCCTTGCATGAACTTTTGCAAATCTGTTTTCAATGCCACCGCCTCGCGCCTTTTTGCAATTACAACGGCAACACCTTCGTCACGATCGTTAAAACCCTGCTCGCCGAGGAATTGAAGAGGCTCCCGCCGCACCAAGCTCACATCTTGCGAAGTATCGCCGGTCACATCGTTGCAGGAACCGCCACGGACATTGAAGAAGAACAATTGGAGTCAATACTCGCCACTTTCGAAGAATGATTCCAAGGACTCCTGATACCCGGCCTCTGACAGCGACAGGGAGCCTGCAGATTTCAAGTGCTGCTGGTAGCGGCCGCTTTTGCTCCCGGCTCCGATGCCCGCCTTATTGTAAATCTTTGGTCCAGAGCGCCAGTTCCTGTTTGGTCAGCATTTCGTAATCCTCCAGCGCCCCGCCTATCTGCGCCGCCGTCGCGCGGCCAAGCCCAATTTTGTTCTCAAACAGATTGATTTGATCCACCAGCAATGGAAGCTGGCTTCCCGCCTGGCTCGCGTCGGAACCGTCCGCGCTGCCCCGCACCACTTGCGCGACCAGCATCAAGGCGCGCAGATGCCCCGACACATTGTGCTCCTCAAATGTCTTCCGCAGCAGCCCCGGGTTTCCCTTGCCGTTTGAATAGATCCGGGCCAGGTATCCGGTGGTCTCCTCCTCCGGGATCACTGGAAACTTCCCGGTGAAGATGTTCAGGTAATCCCTCATTCGGGCGACAACCTGGGGCTGTGTCAAAATCCCGCGCCGCAGATACACATAAAGCACCCGGCTCGTTGCGACCATCACATCAATGAAGTTCGGCAGGCCGGCGATATTGGCGTTGCGCTCATGCCGGCGCAACACCCGGTCCCGGTGCCGGTCCGCAAAATGGTAAATCGCCTCCTCAAGGGCCGGGAATTGTTCCCGGGAAAGTTTCAGCCATTCCGGCATCGTGTCGGGATGGAAGGGAGCGCGGATCTTGACCCGCGAGCCATGACCCGCGCCCCGTCCGCCGATCTCATCCGTGTAATGAATCCTGAGACTCGTCAAATACTCCACGAGTTGGGCGTGACCCTTCCGGCCGCCGACCTCATCCAAATGCTCCACCAATCCGCGGCCCGTTTCGCGGACTTCCTTCTCCCTCTTTGATTTGCCCGACCGACCGCCGCGCCGGCCTTTCTTCTTTGCTTTCGGCGCGGGCTTCTCACCCTTCACCCCGGCCCAGCGTATTTTTCGCGCCTTCGCCAGAGCCTTGATGAGTTTGCTCTTGTGGGCGGCGGTCATTTGATATTTGCCCCTGGCGGGAACTGCGGCTTCAAAGGCGGACGGGATTGGGATTCCACCACCACCCGCCACGATTGAATCGAACTGGCCCTGCAGCGCCTCGATCCGTTCCTTGATGGCAATGATGCGGTTGAGTTGGCTTGTGGTTAAAGTCATCAGATTTGTCATGGGCGATGGTGTAATGCCGAAGTGGTTTGGAGTCAATCACTTACAGGGAGGCCGCCGCCCAAGGGCCGGCTGCGGTTTTACCGGCGCGACACGGACGGCCAGTTGCAGTATGTCGGCGCAAACCATCGAGTTCCCCATCCCGGTCAAGCCCGACGAGGAACGGACGGCGACGCACACCGCGCATTACTCGTGGTGAGGCCGGTTGGGTGAAACCGGTCAGTTTCCGTCGGGCTGGCTCTTGACGTCCACAAGGGATTTGGGGCGCAGGAGATAGGTCAGGGACTTGACGGCCAGTTCCATCATCAGGAAGGGCTTGGCGATGAGATCGTTGGCGCCGGCCAGCGAGGACTGGGCGCGGACCTCGAAGTTGGTGAGGCTGGTGACGAAGATGACCGGGGTGGCCTTGTTGGTGGCGGTCTTGCGCAACTCGGCGCAGAGTTCAAAGCCGTTCATCTCCGGCATTTCGGCGTCGAGAAAAACCAGGTCAAACTGATTCTCGCCCAGAATGGTCAGGGCCATTTTGGATTCCTCAATGCAGATGCATCTCAGGTTGGCCTTGGCCAGCGCCACGGAAATGGTGCGGCGCGAAATCGGCTCGTCGTCCACCGCCAGGATCAGGAGGGATTGCGGAATTTCCTGCGTCCCCTGGTGGATG
>JBEKAN010000376.1:0-7143 GCA_050015895.1 Verrucomicrobiota bacterium | reverse complement strand
GTGCAGATAGAGCGCGCCATAATTTGTGCAGGCCACGCTGATGGAGTCGGCGCCGGAATGCACCGGAGTGGTGTTGGCGAAGTTGATGGCCGCCCCCCAACTCCAACTCACCCAGCCGTTTTCGAGCGCGTCGTCGTACACGATTTGGTCCGCCCTCGCCGCTATCGCGGAGGCGGCCAAAAGCGCCAGCAGAAGGAATGCGCGGGGTTGGGCGGAGGTTGTTTTCATTGGACTTCCGCCAGATTACCCAAGGGAACCGGCGCGCGCAACCTGCAATGAGCGCAAGCGTGGGAATTACTGATTGCGGGGGCGGGCGGGCGGCTACCGGCCCAGGGCGGCCTGTTGTTCGCGGCCCTCCTGAAGGTAATCCAGATAATAACAAAGACGCGATTTCAACTCATTGCGCGGGACGATCGCGTCAATCAAGCCGTGCTCCAAGAGGAATTCGGCGGTTTGAAAACCGGGGGGCAGTTCCGCCTGGGTGGTGTCCTTGATCACCCGCGGGCCGGCAAAGCCGATCATCGCGCCCGGCTCGGCCAGAATCAAATCGCCCACGCTGGCGAAGCTGGCCATGACGCCGGCCATGGTCGGATTGGTGAGGACGCTGATGTAAGGAAGGCGGTCTTTGGCGTGGTAAGCCAGCGCGCCGCACGTCTTGGCCATCTGCATGAGGCTGAACATTCCCTCATACATCCGCGCCCCGCCGCTGGTGGAAACGACGACCACCGGCAAACCGCGTTCGGTGGCGGTTTCAATCAGGCGCGTGATCCTCTCCCCGACGACCGATCCCATCGAGCCGCCCAAGAAGCCAAAATCCATCACAGCCAAAGCCACCCGATGCCGCCCGATCCGGCCGATGCCCGTGCAGACGGCGTCTTTGATGCCGGTGGATTTTTTGTGCTGCTCCAGCTTGGATGTGTACGAGGAGGTCCCCGTGAACTTGAGGATGTCCACACTTTCCATCGAGGCGTCCACCTCCTCAAAGGAGCAGGTCTCCACCAGGGCGTGAATGCGCTCGCGGGCGGAGATGGGGAAATGGAAATGGCACTTGGCGAAACTGGCGGTGGTGTCGCCCGGCAGGGGCTTGACCGCCGGGTCCAGGGTTTCGACGCCCAGGGTTTTCTTGAAGAAGGACGTTGTGCTCATAGTTGAAAGCTGCATGCTCATTTGGGCCAAAACCAATAATTTGCTCAACACGATTTCACACTAATTTCACACAAATGCAACCCAAACAAGCCTGCCCAAAGCCATCCCCGCCCGTCAAGTCCGACGCCCCGTGTCAGGTCACCGCCCGCGCCACCGTCCAGACACAGATTTCGCCCGCGCCCGCCTTGCGCAAGGCGGCGGCGCAGGCGTTGGTGGTCGCGCCGGTCGTCAACACATCATCCACCAAAACGATTTTCTCGCCATTCAGTTTCTTCTTCCCGCAAAACGCGAAGGCCTGGCGGACATTCTCCGCGCGCTGTTCCCGCGTCAGGCGGGTCTGCGTTGTTGTGGGTTTGACACGACGGAGCAGGCGTTCGTTCACCGGAATTTTCACCGCGCGCCCCAGCCGGGCCGCCAGACGCGCCGCCTGGTTGAACTCCCGCTCGCGCTCTTTGACCGGATAAAGCGGAACGGGCGCGATGAAGTCCCATTTCTCCGCCGCCAGCGGGGAGGAGGCGCGGGAGACCAGAAGTCCGGCCAGAAAAGGCTCGAACCAGAGGGCGCGGTTGTATTTGTAACGATGGATGACGTCGAGCATCAGTGCGTTGGCCACGACGGCGGAGCGGGCGGAGCGAAAATGCAGTTTCATTTCCTGGCAATTGGCGCATTGGAAGGGGCCGGTCATTTCGCCCTCGAAGGGAAGCCCGCACCGCTCGCAATACGGGGCCGAGACGAACCGCACGCCGGACCAGCATTTGGGGCCGATGAAACCTTCCGCCGCCGCCGCCCGTTCCTCGCGGCAGATCTGGCAGACGGGTGGATAAAAGAAGTTCAGGCAGGCGTCCAGAGCGGTTCGAAGCGGGGATGCGACGGCGAACGTCATCTTGCGGAGGGGTTGGAATTGGAGGCCAGCCGGCGGGAACGGAGCATCAGCACAAGGAGGCCGGCCAGGATGAGCAGCGGCACCCAGCCGTCAACCAACCTGTCGCCGCCCCAGATCGCGCGGGCGCCGCCGGAAGTTTGGCGGGTGAGAAAGCCGTAGGATTTGACCCAAAACACCCAGCCGGCATGGAGGCCGATGGACATGAACAACGTTCCTGTCCGCTGGTAAGCCAGCGCCAGAATCGCGCCCACCACCAGCAGCGTGAAAAAAGTCGGGACGAGCGGCAGTCCATCGGGAGGGCCGCGGAGCATTGGCGGCAGCATCGCCAAGCCGGAGAGCCAGCCGATGTGGTCCGGCGCGGCGGCTTTCTGCAGGAAATGGACGGAGGCATAAATGGCGCTGCTGCAGACCAGAGCCACCGGGAACGCAAAGCACTTCCGCAAAATGCCAAAGAGCGCCGCGCTCAGCAGAGCCAGAGCCGCCGCGGCGGCGAAGGAGCCGAAGCCGATGGCAAAGCCGGCGGCGATGTTGCGCAGGGGGCGGCCGGCGCCGGCGAAGCCAAGCTCGCGGCGGCTGAGCATCTGGCAGTCGCGCAGAAGGGGCCAAAGGCCGAGGAGGGCCAGGCCGAGCATGGAGCGGACGACGAAACTGGAGAAGGGGTGTCGCGCCAGCGGGCCGAACGCGGGCCAATGCCCAGCCGCCCATTGTGTCGCCAGCCAAAGCCAGGGCGCCAGCAGGGCGCCACCCGCAAAAACCACGACTAGATATATGAACAGCAATCGGACGGGACGCATTGCACGAGTGTAGAGTGAAGAGTCAGGAGTGCATAGTGGAAAAGAACGCCGGCTGCGCCCGGCGCTGCCGCGCATCTTTTGCGCGACTTCGCGCAACGTTTGCGCTTCGAGGTCAGAGCTTCCCGGCGAAAAGGGCCGTGTTGCGCCGGGAGAACAACTGTTTCGCCGGTTGGCACGCTTAATGCCTGAATCCTATCCAGTATGGGCCTATGGAAAAAATCAGTTTGCGGGGCCAAGTCAAACAAACAATCGAAAGGTCATTATGAACATAGAAACTCTCCATTCAAAGACAGGCGGGACGAACTCCTGGCGCCGGCGCGGCTTCACACTGGTGGAACTCTTGCTGGTGTTGACAATTCTCACGATTCTGGCCGGCATCGTGATTCCGAGTCTCATAAACCGCAGCGAGGATGCTCGCAGAACCGCCGCCAGGGCGGACATTGCCGCCTTCGACACCGCGCTCTCCATATTTGAAGTGGACAACGGGTACTGTCCGAAAGGCCGCGACGCTTTGCAGTGCCTGATAACAAGTCCGCGCGACGCGCAGAAAACTTGGAAAGGCCCCTATATCAAAAAGAACAAAGTCCCGCTCGACCCCTGGCAGCGGCCTTATGTGTTTGAAAATCCCGGCAGGCACAACCCAAACGGCTACGACCTCTACACCTTGGGAAAGGACGGACTCGGAGGCACCAACACCATCGGCAACTGGGACCCCGATTGACCGGCAAGGACTACCGGGCCATGAGTGTTTCGTCGAGAATCTTCAGGCGAGCAGGCCCTTGATTCGCAATGTGACCGCGGGTTCGCTGGGCGCCTTCTCCGGCAGCTTCACGGCCAGTCCGTCGGCGGTTTGCGACCACTCCAATTTGCCGCCGTAACCGAGCAATGACACCTCGGCGACTTTCCGGGCGTCAACCTGCTGAGAATTGGCCGCAAGAGCTTTTATCACCACCTCCCGCGATTCCGGCCAGGCCATCACGAACGCATACAGCGCGTCGCCCTTGGTTGTGAATCGGATGTCCCGGGATGTGTAGTTCGGGATGGTCTGGGTGCGGCTGGACGCCTGGGTCGGGCCTTCGCCATAGGTTTTCCACGGTCGCGTGCCATAGATTCCCTCGCTGTTGACTCCCATCCACGCGGCCACGCTTTCCAGGATCTTCACCTCATCGTCGTCAATCGTGCCCTCGCCCCGGACCGGAATGCTGAGCATCAGGTTGCCGTTCTTGCTCACGATGTCCACAAGCATGTGAATGACCTGCGGCGCCGGCTTGTACTGGTGCTGCTCGAATCGGCTTCGCTTGTAGTGCCACGAGCCGATGCACGTGTCCGTCTGCCACGGAAGGGTTTCCGCGCCGCCGGAGATTCCGTTTTCGAGGTCGTACACCAGCGCCTTGCGCCAGGCGGCGTTGTTGCCGGTCAGGTCCTTGCCGGTCATCACCGCCTCCAGCTTCCCGTTGCGCGCCAGATTCGTGTTGTAGAGATACGCCGCGATGCGCGGGCCGACATCGCTGGTGGGATAAATCGGCATCACCGTGTCGTCGAAATACAGAAGGTCCGGCTGGTATTTGTCAATCAGATCAATGATGCGATTGAAGAACTTCTCGCAATATACTTTGTCTATCGGGGGATTGCCCGTCTGCGCCCAGTTGTAATCGCCCACCTTGTGATACTGGGCGTAGAGGTCCTGCGGATCCAGCCCCTCCCACCACAGGCCCTTGCCCTGGGCCTTGGTCATGATGCCATCGTAGGGCACTCCCGCCATCGGGCCGGTCGGGTCGGCGCCTTGCGCCGCCTGATACCAACTCCAGGCGCGGTCGCCGTGGCTGGAGATGCCGAAGCGCAAACCCGCCTCGCGCGCCGCCTTCATCCAGCCGCCGACGAGGTCCTTCTTGGGACCGATCTTGACACTGTTCCACGGCTGGTACTTCGAGTCGAAATTGTCGAAGTTGTCGTGATGGTGCGCCATGGCCGAGAAAAACTTCGCCCCGGCGCGCTTGTACAGCGCAATCAGCTTCTCCGGCTCCCACTTCTCCGCCTTCCACTCGTGGATCACGTCCTTGAATCCGAACTTCGACGGATGCCCGTATTTCTCCAAATGGTATTTATAGACGGGCTGATCCGGCAGATACATGTTTCGCGCGTACCAGTCCCCCTGCTCGGGCTGGCATTGCGGACCCCAGTGCGCCCAGATGCCGAACTTGGCGTCCCGATACCAGTCGGGAACCTGAAACGCGGACAGCGATTCCAGTGTCGGCTTGAACGGCCCCTCCGCGACGCCGAAGCCCGCCGGGGCGGGAATCGGCGCGGGCGCGGGCGGCAAGGGCGCCGGGCCGGCGCCGCTGGCGGCGGGGGCGGCGGCTTGGCCGAAGGTCTTGGGCAGGCACAGGCCGGCGCCGGCGCCGGCGAGAAGTTGAACTGCGGTTCTTCGGGTCATTTTCATTGTGTTCCTCCAATCATGTTGTCGGCGCGCCCTGGATCTTCAGCGTCACCGCGTATTGGCTCGGCGCCGGGTCCGGAAGGGTCACCGACAAGCCTTGCTCGTCCTGCGTCCAGTTCACTTTGCCGCCGTAACCGAGAAGTGAAACGGCTGTGACTTTGGCATCGGACATTTGCGGCGATCCGGTGGCCAGGCTCTTGATCCGCGCGACGCGCGATTCAGGCCAGGCCCCGACAAACGCGTAAAGCGCGCCAGCCTTGGTCGTGAATCGAATGTCCTGCGATGTGTATGCCGCCGCCCCGCCGCGCCCGCCGCCCCGTCCCGCGGGCCGGGCCGTGGTGGACGGGCCTTCCCCGTAAACCTTCCAGGGCCGTGTTGCGTAAATGCCTTCGCTGTTCACGTCCATCCAAGCTGTCAGGCCGGCCAGGAACGCCTCCTCATGCTCGTCAATCGAGCCGTCGCCTCGCAGCGGGATGTTGAGCATCAGGTTGCCGTTCTTGCTCACGATGTCGGTGAGCATGCCGACAATGGTCGCGACGGTCGCGTAGCGGTTCCCCTCGGCGACGGCCCGGCTGTAATGCCAGTCGCCGATGCAGGTGTCCGTCTGCCACGGATCGGGCCGGATGGCGTTGGCCGTGCTGCGCTCGATGTCCTCGATGAACGCTCCGATGTGTTGCGGAAGAATATGCTTCCCATTGACGACCACATCGGCCTTGCCGCCGTTGCGCGCGGCGCTGCGGTTGTAGTAGTGCGAGACCACGTCAAGCCCGGCCTGTTCGAGCGGCAGTTCGTTGGTGTCGAAATAGAGAACGTCCGGCTCATACTTGTCCACGAGGTCCTGGCAGCGGAGAAACCAGTCCTCCACGAACGGCGCGGCGGGGAGCGGATTGCTCTTGGCCAGGCTGGTGTTGGCCGTCACCCAGGCCTGCACGGCCTGCGCGCTCTTGAGGCCGTCGGGCATCACCACCGAGCGCCCCGTGTAAAGGTCCTGCGGGTCAAGCCCCTCCCACCACTTCCCTTTGCCGTCGGCCTTCGTGAGCGTGTAGGCGTCGTAACGCACACCGGCCAGCGGGCCTTCGCCATCGTAACCGTAGGCCGGTTGCAGCCAGCGCGCCGCCCAGGACGAGTGATTGGTCACCCCGATCCGCAGCCCGTTGGCCCGCGCCACTCGCGCCCAGGTGCCCACGATGTCTTTCTTGGGGCCGACCTTCACGGAATTCCAATCGTGGTATTTTGAGTCGTAGGCGTCGAAATTATCGTGGTGGGTGCCGAGCGCGAAAAAGTACTTCGCCCCCGCCCGTTTGTAGAGCGCCATCAGCCTTTCCGGCTCCCATTTCTCCGCCCTCCAGAGATTGTCAATCTCCATGAAGCCGAACTTGGACGGATGGCCGTAGGTCTTGACGTGGTATTCGTAATCCCGTTCGCCCTGGATGTACATTCTTCGCGCGTACCAGTCGCCCTGTTCGGGAACGCATTGCGCCGTCCAGTGCGCCCAAATTCCGAACTTCGCGTCCCGATACCATTCCGGACATTTGTAATTCTTCACCAGCGATTCCCAGGTCGGCTCGAACGGCCCGGCCGCCAGGCGGCGCCCGGACGCCGTCGTGGGGAACGTCTCCGCCGGGGCGGCGCCACCGCGCGTCCACTGCGGGGCGGTCAAACCGGCGGCGGCGGCCAGCGCGGATGTTTTCAGGAATTTGCGGCGTGTGAACGGAGTCTTCATGGTGGTGGATTTTGGTGTTTGGAATTCATGCGCCGTTGATCTTGAACGCGATGGCGTGTTGGCTGGGCTGCTTCTCCGGCAGTTGCAGCCTTAACGCCGTTTCATCCTGCGTGAACGGGACTTTGCCCGCCCCGAGAAGCTCCACGTTCTGAATCTTGCC
>JBEKAN010000375.1:0-4665 GCA_050015895.1 Verrucomicrobiota bacterium | reverse complement strand
GGGCCGCGGCGACAGCGGCATTTACGCCTACGCGATTTTCTCCCACCCGGCCGCCTACGGCGCGATGGGCGTGAGCGAGAGCCGCTACATCACCAAGTTGAGCAAGACGTTTGACTGGATTTCGGTGGACGCGGACCGCAACATGCTCGAATGCACACCGCAGGACTGGGGTACGGGCGTTGTGGTCCACGCCAAGGAGCAGCGGATTTTGAGCACCGGCAACTATAAGAACTCTGTCGAGCACAAATACAGCTACAACGCCATCCAATACAAAATCCCCGCCTTCGGCTGGTCGAGCACCAAGAATCATTTCGGCGTCTGGTTCATCAACCCGACCATCGAGTATCTCAGCGGCGGCGCCTCCAAGCAGGAATTGGTCTGCCATTTCGACGCCAATGACAACCCGGACCCGATCATCTTGGATTACTGGCGCGGGACCCATTACGGGGGCGGGGCCAGTTGCAACATCAACGCCGGCGAGGAGTGGAGCAAGGTCATCGGCCCCATTTTTGTCTATTGCAACGCCCTGACGGACCCGGAAGTCCCCTCCCCGGCCGACCTCGCCACTCTGGCCGCCACCGCCGGCAATCCCACCGTCCCCGCCGCCTGGGCGGACAACGCGACGGCCTTGTGGCAGGACGCTCTCGCCCAGGCCCAAAAAGAGAAGGCGCAGTGGCCCTACGACTGGGTCAACGGCGTGGACTACCCGCACAAGGACGGTCGCGGGACGGTGACCGGCCAACTGGTGCTCAATGACCCGCAGGCCGCCTCGACCGTCTTGACCAACCTGACCGTGGGCCTGGCCCATCCGGATTATGGCGGCGGCGGGCGCGGCGGGCGGGGCCGCGGCGGCGGCGGCGGGATGGTGGACTGGACGCACGACGCGAAGTTCTACGAATTTTGGAACGATGGGAGCCGGGACGGCAAATTCACCATTCCCAACGTCCGCCCCGGCACTTACACGATGCACGCGTTCGCCGACGGGGTGCTGGGCGAATTCACCAATTACAACATCACCGTCACGGCGGGCAAGACCCTGGACTTGGGCAAACTGGATTGGAAGCCCGTTCGCTACGGCAAACAAATCTGGGAAATCGGCTACCCCGACCGCACCGGCGGCAAATTCTTCAAAGGCGACGGCTCCAACTACTGGCTCTGGGGCTGGTGCGTGCGCTACCCGCTTCTGTTCCCCAACGACATCACCTACACCATCGGCCAGAGCGATTACCACAAAGACTGGTTCTTCGAGGAGGTGCCGCACGGGGAACCCGCCGCCTGGCTGAACCCCGCCGCGAAGGATCCCGCCAACCAGCGCTTTGGATGGGTCAAGACCGCGACCGGCCAGGAGGATCCGTGGCGCACCCTCGGCCGGGGCAAGGCGACCACTTGGACCATTAAATTCAACATGGACACCATGCCCAAGGGCCGGGCGGCGTTGCGCGTGGCGCTGGGCGGCGCCGACGGCGGCGGGCTTTCCATCACTGTCAACGGCAAGAGCGCCGGCGCGCTCCAACCCAGGGCCACCAACGCCCTGCGCTACAACACCGACAAGAGCGTCTGGCAGGAACTGACCTTGTTCTTCGACGCCGCGCTCCTGAAGCAGGGCGAGAACCAAGTGCAGCTCACCGTCCCCGCCGGGGAGCTGACGAGCGGCGTCGTTTACGACTACCTTCGCCTGGAGCTGGACGAGAACGCCCAACCCGGCGGCGCGATGTGAAAATCAGAGCACCGAGCAAGGTTAAGAACGTTTAGCGCGCTCCGTCATCTGGTTGGGTGACATCAAACTTCAAAATGACAGTTTTGTCCCCAGCCTGCGCGTCCGCTCGGCTGCTCTTGAGGATCCCCACATTCACGCGGTTGTCCGGAGGCCCGAGATAGGTGGCCATGATTGTGACCGGCCCTTCGCAGAGGTTGTCGAAGGCAAAACGTCCAAGGTTGTCCGTTTGAGCGTGAGAATTATCTTGCCGCTGCCCCAGGCCCGCGCAATGCACCTGCACCCCGGCGAGTGCGCGGCCGTCACGATCCACCGCGTATCCCACGAGCTGGCGGTCGGCTTTCGGGAGCACAAAGGCGGAGAACTCGTAGTGGTTGGTTTGCACATCCTCGGCATTCAGACCCACCCATTTCACACCGTAGCCTGGGGCGCTGATCGAGCCTTGAAAGAAGAACTTCCCTCCCTGCGGCAGAGCCGGGATGGAAAACTTGCCTTGCGCGTCCACCTTGACCGGTCTGGGGCCGAACTCGATGGTCACGTTATTAGCGAGGGCGAACGCGCTGCTGGAACGGAAACGGATATCCGCCTCGGCGTTGGTCAACGGCGCTCCGTTGGTGTCCTTCACCATACCGGACAACGTGATGCCTGGTCGCAGTTCCAGATCCATGTTCGTTGGCGTCCCTGTGAATTCTTGGAAGCCGGCAAGGCTCCGCTGGAAATCGCGAGCCACGATGCAATTCGTCAATTTGATGACGCCGGAGAATCCTACAGGCTTCGCAAGTTTTTGCAGCCCCAACTCATATCGCCCGTCCTTGTCCGTTGTCACTTCGGCATACAAGGGCGCGTCCATGTTAAGCCCTGGATAAAACGCCACAAGCACGCCAGCGGCGGGCGCGCCGGAGGGATCGCGAACCGTGCCTTTCACCGTCCCGGCCTGGACCAGCTTGGGGAAAACCTGCCCCAGGCAGGCGGCGCCCAAGACCAGAGCCGCCATCCAGATCAGACTGCCTTTCTGAAATCTCTTCATATCGCCTCCGAGTTCGAGGATTGAGCATTCAGTTCGCTCGATGTTCCCTCATTGTGCCACCGAACGCCAGTAATAATCGTGCTCAGATTTCCCAGCCAATTGCCTCTGTCCGACTTCACCAAGCTGGCGGTTTGGGTTGACCGACTCCGCCAGCAGCTTGAAATTCTTGAGCCAGCGGGCGACAAAAGCCCGGCGGCGATCCGCGACCACAGCGCCTTCTTGAACAGTTACGCCCCCAGGACGAGGGGCTTTACGGAGGCGCCGCAGCCCGGTGAATTCCGGCTCGCGGCGACTGGGGGCGCGACAGGCGGACAAATTATGTTGCGAACTTCGCAGTTTTCAACTATGCCGCCGTTTTGATTTTCGTTGACGGGAAGGCCCTCGGCCATAAAATGCGGGCAGTCATTTGCCAATTCAGCTTTGGCTTGTCACCATCAAAAGAAAGATACAAAGAATATGTCTCTTAAAGTCGCAATCAATGGGTTTGGACGAATTGGACGCCTGGTCTTCCGGGCCATCGCCGAGCAGGGCATGATCGGCAAGGACCTCGAAGTGGTCGCGGTGGGCGATATCGTCCCCGCCGACAACCTGGCCTATCTGCTCAAATACGACTCCATCCAGGGCCGCTTCCGCGGCGAAGTTTCCTCCCGCAAATCCGCGCCGGACCGGCCCGACGAGGACATCCTGGTGGTCAACGGCCGGGACATTCGCGTGGTCAGCGCCAAAGACCCCGCCGGCCTGCCGTGGAAGGACCTGGGCGTCGAACTGGTCATCGAATCCACCGGCCTGTTCACCGACGGGGAAAAAGCCAAGGGGCATCTGGCCGCCGGCGCAAAAAAAATCATCATCACCGCCCCCGCCAAGAACGAGCACATCACCATCGTCATGGGCGTCAACCACCAGAAATACGACCCGGCCAAACACACCATCATTTCCAACGCCTCCTGCACCACCAATTGTCTGGCCCCGCTGGTCCATGTGCTGCTCAAGGAGGGATTCGGCATCGAGGAGGGTTTGATGACCACCATCCACGCCTACACCGCCACCCAAAAAATCGTGGACGGCCCCAGCAAAAAAGATTGGAAAGGCGGCCGAAGCGCCGCCATCAACGTCATCCCCTCCACCACCGGCGCGGCCAAGGCGGTCGGGCTGGTCTGCCCGGAAGTCAAAGGCAAACTCACCGGCATGGCCTTCCGTGTGCCGGTGCCGACCTCCTCGTGCGTGGATTTGACGGTTCGCACGGTCAAGGAGACCAGCTACGCGGAAATCTCCGCGGCGATGAAGAAGGCCAGCGAGACTTACTTGAAGGGCATCCTGGACTACACCGACGACGAGGTGGTCAGCTCGGACTTCATTCATTGCCAGTCCTCGTCCATCTTCGACGCCGGCTCCGGCATTGAGTTGAACAAGCGGTTCTTCAAGCTGGTGAGCTGGTATGACAACGAGTGGGGCTACAGTTGCCGGGTCGCCGACCTTGTAAAATATATGATCGGCAGGGGAATCTGACCGGGGGCGGGTCTCCGGCCCGCTTTGACTGGATGCGAATCATCGGCGGCATCGCGGCGGGGACGATCCTCAAGGCGCCCAGGGGCTTTGAGGTGCGGCCCACGCCTGATCTGGTCCGCCAGGCCGTCTTCAACAGCCTGGCGGCCCGTGTCGCCGGGGCGGGTGTGCTGGAGTTGTTCGCCGGCACCGGCGCGCTGGGCCTTGAATGCCTGAGCCGCGGCGCGGTCCGTTGCGTGTGCGTGGAGAAATCCGGCCGCCACGCCCAGTTCATCCGCCAGAACCTCGCGCTGGCGCGGCTGCCCAATGCTCTTCTTGACTTATGGACGATGGACGCCTTCGCGGCCGTCGCGCGGATGGCGGAGGCGGGCCGGCATTTCGATTTGATCTTCGCCGACCCGCCTTATGGGGAGAAGAACGC
>JBEKAN010000374.1:0-4693 GCA_050015895.1 Verrucomicrobiota bacterium | reverse complement strand
GTAAACCACCGTGTCGCGCACGGTTTCTCCGGCCACGACTGTCACCTGGTTGAATCCCGGCACGCCGACCCAGTCGGGGACAAGGAGGCCCGAAACGGCGGCCGTGAGATTATACAGGCCCGGCTGAACGTCCGGGATGCGATATGTCCCGTCGGCGGCGCTCTGAATGGTCTCGCGGAATTCCGAGCCGAAAAATCCTGGTTTGGCCGGTTCCAATTTTATTATGACACCCGCAGGCGGCTGACCGCCTTCCGCGACGAGGACTTGTCCCTCCACGGATCCCGCGGGGCCGACTCTCAGTTCGATGTCCTCCTCGCCGGATTGGTGATCCAGGCTCCCTTGGAAACCGTCGCCCACCGGGCGCTGGGCTTTGCCCGAGACCTTGACAGCCAGACCTGCTCGGCCCCCGGCTGGAAAGTTCACAATGCGGAAGCGGCCGTCCATCGTCGTCAGGACGGAGAAACATTCCCGAGCCGGCTGGCCGAAGAGTTCGTTCTCCTGCGCGGCCGTGGAGTATTCGTCCCCAGTGATGGCTCCCGCGACCCAAACCTCCGCGAGTGCCACCGGTTGGTTGTACTGATCCAACACTGTGCCGGCCAGCGAGGTTGGCGTGGAGAGGACCAGCGGATCGGATGAATCGTCCAGCCCGATTGTCCAGGTTTTCCAAGCTGTGGACAAACCCGGCTTCTTCACCACCACGAGGGTCGCGCCCGGTGCGGATGGAACTGTGAACGCGCCTTTGCTGTCGGTGACGGTGCGTTGCGTAAGTTCCGGCTCGCGATCGCCGGAGCGAAAGCGCTCGGAAGATTGATAACGATAGCAATCCACCGTCGCGCCCGCGACCGGCCGGCCATTGTCGTCCACCACTGTGCCGGAGTGCCGCGCTGTCGCGCCGCCGTCCGCCGCGCGCGCGTGGGCGGCGAGGGCGAGAGCCAGAATAACAACCAATTTCTTAACTCTAATCATAAATTGTCGGTAGAGCGTGTTTTGAAAATCCGCTCTTTTGAGGGTTTTCCACCGAATGGCTCGGCAGGAGCCTCGCCCTGCCACAACGACCCCGGTAGAGCGAGACTCCGTCGAGCTGTGACATTTTTTCCCAAATCATTAGCGAGGTGCTTGGAGTCTGACCCAAAGGCTGCAGCGGTTTCGACCGCAGATTCCGTCGGCGAGACGCCGACGGGTGCGACCGAGAAGTCAGAACAACAGCAGGCTGGCCCGCAGCGATGCGGGCTGGTCGCGCTCCCCGGAAAGTCACTAATGATTGGGGCATTTTTTCAACAAATCGAGTCACGGCGCGAAGTTGGAACAAATTATGGAAGCGCACCAACGGTGCGAGGAGTCCCGCCCCACTTTTTGTTAGACGAAAGAGAGAGAGATTGCCCATATTTGTCAACGTGTGACAGGAGAGGACGGCGGGGTGTTGGTGGAAGCCGCGGCACGGGCGCCGGTCATGGCGCCAAGTCTGATAACGAGACTGGTGTCGCCGGCTTGGGCTTCGATCGTCGCGGGGTTGAACAGGCCGCCCGGGTGGTTGCGCAGGACGAAGGCGGTGACGCGAAGCGATCCCTCGCCGGCCCTCAAAACAAAATGGCCGTCGTCATCTGTGGTTGCGACGCCGTCGGGCTGGCCTGTCCCGACCACGCGCACGTTCGCCCCCGCCACGGGCAAGCCATCCGGCCCCACCACGCGGCCTTCCAGAGGATACTCCCCCGGCTTGATCTGGATGGGAAGCAATTGAACGCTGGCTGTCTGTGTCTGGGCCGCCCGGACCAGGAAATTGGAGGAGGAGAAGAAGCCGGGGGCCGAGGCAGTCACGGTGTAGGGTTGTCCCCTCGGCATGGCGGTGAAGGTGAAGGCGCCGTGCGGATCCACTTTGACGGTTTGGATGGTCACAGAATTCATCCCTGACAGAACGAGGATGTGGAGCGCCACGGTCGCGGTCCGCAGCGCAACGCCTTTGTCATCCTGCACGGAACCGCAAAGGGTGAATCCTTCTTGCAGGCGCAGATCAACATTGGTGCTCATTTGGTCGAGGGTGAGAAGGGCGGCCCGATTGTGCTCCAAATCGCGCCCGACAAGCGTGGGCGTCGGCAAGTACTTGGGACGCCAGGAGATTGTGGTTTTCCCGCTGGCGTCGGTATTGGGGATCGCAACGGCGGCGGGGAATGACAACCAGAAGCTCACGCCCGCGGCGGGCGCGCCGGAAGGATCGAAGGCGGTGAGGGAAGTTGTCATCGTCGGCTCGGCAGTCGGAGGATTGGTTGCGGGCCGGACGGCAACATTGGTGATGCCGCGGCGCGCCAGGGCGTCGGCCTCAATCTGCGGGCCGCCGTCAACGCCCAGGCGAATGACGACATTGGTTTCGCCGACCAGCGCCGAGGCGACGCCGATTCTGTGGATATTGGTGTTCATGGGGCCGCCGCTGGCCTGGAGGCGGACCGAACCGTCCACAAGATTGTTAAAAGCAAAATGGCCCTGGGCGTCGGTGGTGGTGCTGGTGTTTCTTTGCCCCGCGCCGTTGAGGCCCACAGTGGCTTCGGGAACCGGGTTGCCGTCCAGACCCAACACCAGTCCGGCGAGCAGGCGGTCGGTCCGATGGAGGACGATAGTTTGGAAATCAACGCCGTTGGTCTGGGTGTCGCCGAATTGGGCTTGGAGGTTGGTAAAGCCGTAGCCTTTGGCGGTGATGCTCATGCTGTACCTAAGACCGCGCGGGAGAGTTTTGATTTCAATAATGCCCTGGTCATCGGGCCTGCCGGCGACCTGGTTGGGGGGAATGAAAGGAAGGTAAGAGGTTCCGGTGAAAACCATCAAGTTTGCCGTGGCTGTGCGAACCGGGTTGCCGTTGGCTTCGAGCACTTTGACCGAGAGCGGCAA
This sequence comes from Verrucomicrobiota bacterium, assembly GCA_050015895.1. Taxonomy (GTDB): domain Bacteria; phylum Verrucomicrobiota; class Verrucomicrobiia; order Limisphaerales; family Palsa-1400; genus JBEKOF01. Next base: position 1,816 of record JBEKAN010000374.1, on the reverse strand, counting down.
GCCCGGCTGGAGGCGCAGTTCCAGGTTGGTGCTGGATTCATCCACCTCATGGCCGGCGGACAGATCGTGCTCCAAGTCCCGGACATAAAGGAAACGCCGGGTCGGCCTGCCGGCAAAATTCCATTTCGGCCAGACGATGGAGAAATTTCCGTCCTCATCGTTGGTGGCGCGGGGTTCCATGCCATTATACGGCGCGATGGCCAGGACCACGCCGGAAACCGGAGAGCCGGAGGGACCCAGGACTCTGCCGTAGTTGGTCACCATCGGCCCGTTGGCGCGGGGTGGCACCGGGTTGGTTGGGTTCTGCCGGTTGGCGACGGGCGCCTCCGGGGGGCTTTGAGACTCGATGATGTCGCGCACGAGGTGGATCACGACATTGGTGTCGCCACCGCGCACCCCGATCTGGCGTTGCATGAGGCCATTGGTGCCACGGTTGCTGACATAGAGGCGAAAGTCACCATCGCTGAGGCCGTAAAACGCGAAGCGGCCGTCGGTGTCCGTGATGGCCATTTTGGCGGGTTCCACGCCTGACAACGTGACCCTGGCTTTGGGAGTGGGCTTGCCGTCTGGATCCAACACCTGTCCGGCCACTTCGACATCGGCCAGCGGCAGCACCGCGGCGGGGAACTCGAAATGGTTGGTATGCGTGTCCGCATCCGGCGCCTCCACTTTGGCCGAGCCGTAGCCTCGGGAGGTGATGGTCGCGGTGTAATACCGAGCTTGCGGCAGCGCTTTGATCTCGCTCAGGCCCTGGTAGTCGGCCACGGCGCGCATGGGGGCGAAATTCCAACCTGTGCCTTCCGTCTCAACAGTCAATGTGGCCACAGCGTTGGGAATCGGGTTGCCGTTCACATCCCGCACATGGGCCGAGAGCGTCAAACCGGGGCGCAGGGTCAAGTCCACATTGGTGGTTGTGTCGTCCATATTGCGGCCAGCCCACATATTGCGCTCCTCGTCCCGCGCAACGATGTAACCATGAGGCGCGTCACCGGTGGAATCCCGCTTCCGCTCGTTGAACAAGTAGCGGCCGTTCGAGTCTGACTGGACTTCGTCCCGCCCGTAATCGCCAGTCAAACTGAGTCGCACACCGGCCGCCGGCGCGCCGGCGGGATCGCGCACAGTTCCGGTGATTTTCACCATCGGAATTGGCGCCTGCCGCTGGCCATTGGGAGGGTTTCGCGTCAGGCGCAGGACCACATTGGTTTCACCGCCGACGGTTTGCGTTTCGAAGCCCTCAAAATTGGCGTTGAGCTGGATGGGGCCTTCGCAGACCGCGTCGAAGAAAAAATGCCCTTCGTCATCGGTCCGAGTGCTGCCCAAGTCCGGTCCGAAGACTTGCGTGACGACTCCGGTTTCCGGCTGGTCCGGGGACGGTTGGAAGATGTTGGAGACGACCACGGCTTGGACGGAGACACCGGCGACGGGCTTGTCATCCAAGTCCAAGACCTTGCCGGCGAGTTGTTTGTTGGCCGGACGAAGGATAATGGTTGGAAACGTGATGTGGTTGGTTTGCTGAGCGGAGGTCTTTACCTTCTGGGAGGCAGAGACATACCCTTTGGCGGACAAGGAGAGAGAATAGCCATCCCCTTGCGGCAAGCCGGTGAACTCGATAAGGCCGCGGGCGTCGGATTTTGAGGGGTTGGCCGCGGCAGAGGGGCCGATGCCGCGCGTCGTGTATGCGATTCCCTCGGCATTGGTCACAGGCTGACCAATGGTGTCCACGACCTTTCCTGAGAGAGTGACGCATGGTTGCAGAGTCAGATCCAGGTTGGTGGTATGCTCGTCAGCGTCGCGGAATCCCGCCAAGTTGCGCTCC
>JBEKAN010000373.1:0-4704 GCA_050015895.1 Verrucomicrobiota bacterium | reverse complement strand
CAGGTTTACGGCCAGGACGCCACAGAAGGTTGCGCCGGGGAATGTGTCGCGCTGAACATCCCGGAACTGGACCACGAAGCCGTGCGGCGCGGCATGGTTCTCTGCGCCTCTCCCTCCATCGAGCCGGCCCTCATGGCGGAGGCCGAATTGCAAATCCTCAAATCCATCCAGGGCAAAATCGAGGATTACCTGGAAGTCCAACTCCATGTCGGAACCGCCTCCGTGCCCGCGCGTCTGGCCATGCTCGAAAACACCGAAATGACCGGCGGCCAAAAACAATTTGTCCAGCTTCGCCTCGCCTCGCCCCTGCCAATGGTGCCCGGCGAGCGCTTCGTCGCCCGCGCCAATGTCGCCGACGCCGGCCTCTGCGGCCTGACCACCATCGGCGGCGGACAGATCCTCGGCCTGAGCAACACACGCCTGCGCCGCAAAAAATCCTGGACCCTCGGCCTCCTCGCCGCCCGGCGCGACGCCGTCGCCGATCCGACCCGCTGGTGCGGGCAAATGGTGCGCGAAAGCGACTCGCCCGCCACCGTCGCCAGCCTCCAAAAAAAATGCTGGAGCCGCCCGGAGGAAATCGCCGCCGCGCTCGAACGCCTGCGCGCCGAGAACCTCGTGGTTCAGACCCCAGGCGGCGCATGGCTTCATCGCGCCGTCCTGCAAAAGTTGGCGGGGGACATTCTTGCCGCCGTCCAGGCTTTTCACGCCGCCAACCCGCAGCGCGCCGGCGTCGCCCGCGAGGAACTTCACGCCGCGCTCAAAGCCAATCCCGTTTTCCTGGACGCCGCGGCGGAGTCGCTGCTGGACTCCAAGCAACTCGAACGCAACGGCCCTCTGCTGGCGCGGGCCGGCTGGGCCGCGCGGATTCCGGACCGCGACCAGCGCCTGTGCGACCTGATCGCCGAAAAACTACGCCAGGCCGGCTGCTCGCCGCCGGGTGTGGCGGAACTGACCGCCGCCTCCAATGAGCCGCCGCCGCGCGTCTTCGCCATGCTCCGGCTCCTGGCCGAGCGCGGCATGGTGACGCGGCTGGACGACCAGATTTGGATGCACCGCGACGCCGTGGAGGCCGGCCGCCAAACCGCCCTCCGACTCTTCGCGCGCGCGCCCTCCTGTACCACGATGGAATTCCGCGACGCTCTGGCCGTCAGCCGCAAATTCGCTGTGCCCCTGGTGGATTACCTGGACAAAATCCGCTTCACCGTCCGCTCCGGCAACAACCGCACTCCGGGGACTGAGGCGAAGAAGCTGCTTCTGCCGCCGCCATGAAGAAAAGCGCAAATCAATTCTTGGTAGGGTCGGCGCGCTGCGCCGACCGCGACGCCGCCACGATCAAGGTAGGGTCGGCGCGCTGCGCCGACCGGGACGCCGCCACGATCAATCGAGCGCTTTCCAAAGGCCCGGGCGCTTCTCCCCACAACGACCACGCCATTTCCCAATTCCCTCGCCCCGCGCGGCGGGGAGAGGGCCAGGGAGAGGGGTTCGTTCCTTCCAAGGGTGGCAGGATCAAGATCCGCCCCAAAGATTCAACCCGTGAAAATTGATCTTGACAAACGCCGCCGCGTCATGGAGCGATCTCGCCTGCTGGGACATTGCATCTGCGACACCCGCCGCTCCTGCCCGTGCGACACGCTTCGCGAACAGGACCTATGCCCCTGCGCCGGGGAGCGGCCCGACGACGTGGACATTTCGCGGGTCAAACTCACCCAGCTCGCCCGCAACCCCGGCTGCGCCTCCAAAATCGCCCCCGCCGACCTCGACGCCGTTCTGGCCCGCCTCCCCGCCGTGGAGGACCCGGCGGTCATTTCCGGTCTCGCCGCCGCCGATGACGCGGCCATCTACCGGATTTCGGAGGACCTTTGCCTGGTGCAGACCGTGGACGTGTTCACCCCTTGCGTGGACGACCCGCGCCTCTTCGGCAAAATTTGCGCCGCCAATTGTCTCTCCGACATCTACGCCATGGGCGGCCAACCGCGCACGGCTCTGAGCGTGCTGGCCTTTCCCTCGGAAAAATTGCCGGGCGAAATCATCCATCAAATGCTCGCCGGCGCGATGGAGGTTTTCAAGGAGGCGGGCGTCGCCCTTGTCGGCGGACACAGCGTCAAGGATGATGAGATCAAACTCGGTTTCGCCATCACCGGCGTCATCGCCCCCGCCGTGGCCGCCGCTCTGGACAAACCAAACGCCGGCGACGCGCTGCTCCTCACCAAGCCGCTCGGCACCGGTGTGCTGGCGTTCTGCCGCCAGATCGGGCGCGATCATCTGGCGGGCATGAGCGCGGCGGAAGTTTCCATGGCCGCTCTCAACCGGGGCGCTTCCGAGGCGATGAGGGAAGCAGGCGCGTCCGCCTGCACGGACGTCACCGGCTTCGGCCTCTTCGCGCATCTGCTGCGGATGCTGCGGCCGGCCGGGCTGGGCGCGGAAATTTTCGCCGAGGCGCTCCCCGCGTTCGACGGCGCTGTGGACGCCCTGCGGCAGGGTGTGATTCCCGGCGCCATTGAGCGCAACCGCGAGTACGTCGGCGACGCGCTCCACATCGCGCCCGGCGTGGACACGGCGCTGGCGGATTTGGGATTCGACGCCCAGACTTCCGGCGGATTGCTCATCGCCATTCCGGCGGATCGGCTGGAAACATTACGCCAATCCCTGGCCCGCCGCTGCGTCGGCAATTTCGTCATCGGCCAAATCCTCCCCGGCGCCCCCGGACAAATTTTCCTTTCCGCCGCCGGCAAAGAGGGCGCCGCTCGCCACCATTCCCACGCAGTTCTCCAATTCCCTCGCCCCGCGAAGCGGGGAGAGGGCCAGGGAGAGGGGTTCGTTCCTTCCATTGATGGCAGTGCCAATCCGCGCCCCGGCAATGACGCGCCGAAAATTTCAAAAACAAACGCCGCAGCCAGTCAACACGAAATAGATGCTATGAAAACACCCAAGAAAAATTCCCCGCCCCGCCCCGACGCCTGCTGCGCGGGCGCGATCCCAGGCGATACCGCGCCCGGTTCCGTCGCCGAAACGCAAAGGGCCTTCGGCGCCCTGATGCGCGCCGCGCAATCGCCCGGCGCGCTGGATGCGAAGACCAAGGAACTCATCATGTTCAGCCTGGTCGTGGCCAGCCGCTGCCAGCCCTGTTTCGAGACGCATTTTCGCAAGGCCCTGGAAATGGGCGTCCCGCGCGCCGAACTGGACGAGGCCGCCTGGCTCGCCATTGCCATGGGCGGCGCCCCAGTCAAGATGTTTTATCAGGAGAACTTGGAGCGCCTGAAATGAGCTTTTAGGCCGATGGCTTTGGCCGCTCCGCGTTGCTGGTTGGCAGCGCGAAGCACGGCTCGATGGCGCCGCAGGTCGTGCATTCCAGGCAGCGCACGCAGCCGGAGACGTTGACCGCCTGGTCCACTTTCACGCCCATCGGGCAGCGGCTGCGGCACAGGTTGCACTCCACGCAGTGCTCGGGATTGAAACGCAAATGAAACAGGCTGAAACGGTTGCACAGCGCCAGCAGTCCGCCGAGCGGACAAAACATCCGGCACCACGGACGGTGAATGAAAAGCGCGGACGCCAGGAACGCGAGCAAAATGCCGGTCTTCCACCAGCTCATCAACCAGCCCTGGCCCAGGAGCGCGCTTTGCACAGAGTAGGGCGCGCCGGCCTCCAGCGCCCCGGCCGGACAAAGCCGGCAGATGGAAATCACCTGCCGGTCAAACGGAATGCCCTTCCAACCCAGAATCATCGGCAGCAAAATCACCAGCCCGACGAGCACGACATATCGAAAATACCCGGTCCAGGACGGCAGGCTGATTTTCCGCCGGGTGATTTTGCCCAGCAGGTCCTGCAAAAATCCGAACGGACACGCCCAGCCGCAGACGATGGAGCCGCCCGCCGCGCCGACCAGCAGCAACACTCCGACCAGCAGATACGGCACTTCCCCCACCACCGGCAGCAGCGCCGCGTAGTTGGCCATCACTCCCACCGGGCAGGCGAACGACGACAGCGGACACGAGTAACAGTGGAACACGCAGCCGGGGATGCCGTGCAGCCAACGCCCCGCCGGCGCCAGCCACACGGCAAGAAATCCGGTCTGTACCCAGGGCCGCCAGCGCGAGAGCTTTCGACCGAGCGCCGCCGGCTCTCGTTCAGGGCAGTTGGGAACGGGACATTCCATGGGGAGCGGGTCGGCCACGCCGTGCGGCCGGAATTATTTTATTCACGTGGGACAGGGCGTTTCCGCCGCGGTGTCCACGCGGATTTTCCACGTCGGCGGCTGGAAGGCGGCCCGTTGTTTCGCCCAGCGGTCCAGCGCCTCGGCGGGATTCGCCACCCCGTCCAGTTTCGGCGGCGGCGGCGGCCCGACCTGGTCCGGGTATTGCAGTCCGCCGGACGCGAAGGCCTTGACCAACTGCGTTTCCCGCGCCGTGCCTCCGTCCACGGTCCCCACGTGTGTCAAATGCAGCGCGCCGCAAAGCAGCACCGCCGCGCCGGCCAGCGCCGCGACCAGTCCGACGCGAAAATCGTGGCCCTCCCGCGCGCGCAACGCGCGGTTGACCGGAGGCTGTGGGACTCGTTGGAACATGCTACGCGCCTGGGTTTGCGAAATTGGCGGAGGTGGATGGGAATCGAACCCACCTGGGACTTTGTTGAGCCCCACGCTGGTTTTGAAGACCAGGAGCGCCACCAGGTCGCCCCACACCTCCACACCGGCTGCCTGCGACG
>JBEKAN010000372.1:0-4727 GCA_050015895.1 Verrucomicrobiota bacterium | reverse complement strand
AACGGTGGTGTGCGCAGGAGGGGGGCGGCGAGTCCGCCCCGAGGGGAGGCCAAATCCTTGGCCGTCGGCCAGGGGCGGGTCGCCTGGGAAGGCAAGTTGATACCGGCGGAGGCCTGAACCATGCCTAAGGTTGCCAGAACATTCGTATCGCGTTGAAATGATCAATCTGTCGCGAATCTTAACTGTTTATGCCATTGCGATTCCTCTGGCGTTGCTTTTGGGACGCGCCTCGCTCCTTTATGGCCTTTCCGATCCGGATCTGGCCAGCTTTGCGATAATCAGCTTAGTGCTGTTTGTGCTGGCGCTGCCCTTTTTGCTTCATTCGTATCTCCCCATCCTGCTGTTTTGTTGGAACGCCACCCTGATCGCGTTCTTTTTGCCGGGCGCGCCCGCATTCTGGATGGTGATGACCTTTGCCAGTTTCCTGCTGCTGGTGGTGCAGAGGGGAATCAGCCCCAACCTGCGGTTTCTTTCCGTTCCCTCTCTGAATTTGCCCCTGCTGCTGCTGGCTATGGTGGTGGTGATCACAGCCGCGGCCAGAGGCGGCATCGGTCTGCACGCCTTGGGATCGAGCATGAGCAATGGAAGGAAGTACGTGGAGTTGCTGGCGGCGATTGCGGGCTATTTTGTGCTCAGCAGCCAGGAGATTCCGCGGAAGCGCGCCGCACTCTACGCCTCGTTGTTTTTTGCGGGGGGCGTCACCCCGGCCCTGGCGGATTTAATTTATGTCGCCGGAAGCAAATTCTACTGGTTGTATAACCTGTTTTCATCCCAACAGGCCAGGGCGCTGGCCGGTTCGGAATCGCTGGTTTCATTGGGAATCTTTCGGATTGAGGGAGTCTCGTGGGCTTCGGTGGCCTTTTGCTGTTTTATGCTGGTTCGGTATGGGATCAAAGGCATTTTGGACCCGCGTCGTCCCTGGCGGTTGCTGCTTTTGCTGGCCGTCTTTGTGGTGGGACTATTTGGCGGTTACAGGAGCCGATTATTCCTCATCGGGATGTTTTTTCTGGTTCAGTTCTTTTTGGAAGGCCTCTGGCGGACTTGGCTGATGCCGGTGGTATTGGTCATGGTGGCGGTGGCTGCGGGTGTTGTGTTTGCCTTCTCCGACCGGCTGCCCGAGGCCGTTCAGCGCAGTGTGAGTTTCCTCCCCGGGGTGAAGGTGGAGTCTGCGGTGGTGGAGGACGCGGCCTACTCGGTGCAATGGCGGGAGGACATGTGGCGGGAGGTGGTGCCGCAAATCCCCACCTACTTCTGGTTGGGCAAGGGCTATGGTTTCACGGAGAACGATTTGTTCGTCGCCAACCAAATGGTCCAAAGCGGTATGGCGCCAACTTATGACCCTTTCATCCTGGCGGGCGAGTATCACAGCGGCCCCTTGTCGCTGCTTCTCCCCTTGGGTATTTTTGGAACTTTGGCATTTGTCTGGTTTTTGATCGCCGGGTGGCGGGCGGTGTGGAGGAATTATCGCTTTGGCGATCCGGACTTGCGGCTGATCAACACGTTTTTGCTGACGTTTTACATGGTGAGAGCCATATACTTTTTCTCGATCTTTGGCGCGTTGGAAACCGACCTGGCGTTCTTTGCCGGAACGGCCGGATTGAGCGTTGCGTTGAACGGGGGTTTGCGTCAGAAGAAGGGGAGCAATGCGCTCCGGCGGGAGGCCAAGTCGTTGGCTGTCGGCCAGGGGCGGGTCGCCGGGGAAGGCAAGTTGATTCCGGTGGAGGTCTAATCATGCCCCAGAATCCGAAAATATCCGTCATTACCCCGAATTACAACAGCGGCAGAACCCTGCGGGAGACAATCGAAAGCGTCTTGAGGCAGAATTATCCCAATTTGGAGCATATTGTGGTGGATGGCGGGTCCACAGACCGGTCGCTGGAAATACTGAAGGAGTATCCGCATATCCAATGGACCTCTGAAAAGGACGCGGGGCATTTCGACGCGATGAACAAGGGTGTGGCGCGGGCGACAGGAGAATTGATCGTCATCCTGAATTCGGACGATTGTTTCCGGGCAGGCGCCGTAGAGAGGGTCGCGGGAGCGTTCCGGGAGCACCCGCAATGGGACGCGGCGTTTGGCGACGTTGTCTATGTGGACGGGGACGGGCGGGAGATTTACCGGCGCGAGGAGGCTGTTTATGACTACAATGTTTTGCGCTACTGGAACGATTACATCTGCCACCAGACGCTGTTTGTGCGCAAGGCGGTGTATGAGCGGATTGGGGGGTATGCCCATCAGGAATTCAAATTTTGCTGCGACTACGAGTTTATTTTGAGGCTCGGGCGGGAGGGATGCAAGGTTGGGCATGTGCCGGCTTTGCTGGTGGATTTTCGATTTCACGACGGGGGCCTGTCGGGCGATTTGCGGGTGGATCGGAGCATGAGACTGGAAACGGCGCGAATTCGGCGCAAGTATGGTTGTCCCGGCGGCTTATGGGGAGGGGTGCTCGCCCAATGCCATCGGGCCAAGCGGCAGATTCAGAAGCTGCGTCACCGGGGGGCCTGCGACCTGATTTCCGGCCGCTGGCTTCTGAAAAGACACATGCGCGAAAAATCGAGCGTTTCATCCAACACCAAGATTGAGAGTCCGTGAGCCGTGCCACCCCTTGTCTCCATAGTCACCCCCTCTTTCAACCAGGGCCGCTTTTTGGAGGAGACCCTCCGGAGCGTCCTGGAGCAGACTTATCCGCACATTGAGTATATTGTGATTGACGGCGCCTCGAAGGATGAGAGCGTCAACATAATCCAGAAATACGCGGGCCGGATGAAGTACTGGCACAGCCGCCCCGACCGCGGGCACACCGACGCGCTCATCCAGGGGTTTGAGCACAGCACGGGTGAGATTCTGGCCTGGGTGAACTCGGATGATCTGCTCGCGCCGGACGCGGTGGAGAAGGCCGTGGCGGCATTGGAGAGAAAACCACGGGCGGTGATGGTGTATGGCAATCGCGTTTGCATTGATGAGCGGAGCCGCCTGCTTTATTTCCGGCCAAGCCCGCCTTTTCTGGCCCGGACCCCCTATATCGCCATCACAGTGCCGCAGGAAGCCTGCTTTTGGCGCCGGGAGGCTCATCTGGAAGTTGGCGGGGTGCGAAGGGAACTGAGATTCAGTTTTGATTATGAGTTTTTCAGCAGGCTTACCCTCCTGGGCGAAGTGTTTTACGGCCGCGAAATCTGGGGCTTTTTTCGCAAGCATTCCGCCTCCAAAACGATGACGCTTTATCAGACGGTGGGGCTTCGGGACAATGCCATCGTACAGGAGACGTTGTGGGGTCGGCGGGTCAGTCCAACCAAAATGTCAGCCGTGCGGGCTTTTTTTCGCCTCTACTCCATTTGTGCCATGATGTGGACGCCCCGGCCGCGGTGGCCGGCGTGCCTTCCAGCCGGCTCACAGCAGAGCCTTTCCCGGAGAATCTACGGATCTCTGCACGAAACGTCCCTGGCGAAGCGCGCCTTGAAAAGGTATTTCGAGGAAGGCGATGGATAAGCTCCATGGAGCGGCAAACCACTTGGATTTCGATCATGAATTCTCCACCGACCGTCAACGTGCTGGGCGTGGGCGTCAGCGCCATCAATCCGGCGACGGCCTTGCGGGCCGTGGCGGCGGCGCTGGACAGGAGGGAGAAAGGCTACATTTGCGTCACCGGTGTCCACGGGGTTTCCGAGGCCCAGGGCGACGAGTCTTTTCGCCAGATTCTCAACCGCGCTTTTCTTTGCACACCGGATGGCATGCCGCTGGTTTGGGCGGGCCGGCTTCAGGGGCGCAAGGAGATGAGCCGCGTGTACGGGCCGGATTTGATGCTGGCCGTGCTGGAGCTTTCGGAAAGCCGGGGGCACCGGCAATTTTTCTACGGCGGGGCCGACGGGACGGCCGAGGCGCTGCGCCAGCGGTTGCTGCGGCGCTTTCCCAAATTACAAATCGCCGGGACCTTCGAGCCTCCCTTTCGTCCGTTGGACAGCGGGGAGCGGGCCAGGTTGAAGGAACTGGTCCGGGCCGCCCGCCCCGACATCATGTGGATCGGGTTGAGCACGCCCAAGCAGGAAAGATTCATGGCGGAGTATCTGGGCGAGCTGGAGGTGACGTTGATGGTGGGGGTGGGGGCGGCGTTTGACTTTCACGCCGGAAGAGTCCGGCAGGCGCCGCTTTGGATGCGGCGGAGCGGCCTGGAATGGCTTTTCCGGCTCTGCCGCGAGCCGCGCCGCCTGTGGAAACGGTACCTGAAAAACAATCCTTTGTTCCTACTCCGCATTTTCTGCCAATGGACAGGCCTGAAGAAATACCCAATGGATCATCCCCCGTTGGATTTACCGCCGTGTTGACTTCACCGGGTAAAGGTCTAAAATCTGCCGTCTGTCGTTCCCAGTCAGGCGATTCGGCTCCCATGCCGGGGACGCGGCCTGGAACACGAAGAGACTGAGACGGAGCAATCCGAATGAAAACAATATCTGTTGTCGCGCCATGCTATAATGAGGAGGCGGTTCTGCCCCAGTTGTTTTCGCGTCTGACGGCCGCCGCGGAAAAATGGGGGACGCCGTTCGAGGTCATTTGCGTGGACGACGGCTCGCGGGACAGCACCTGGCGGCTTTTGCGCGAGCAACAGGCCCGCGATCCGCGCTGGCGCGGCCTCTCCTTTGCGCGCAATTTCGGCCACCAAGTGGCCGTCAGCGCCGGGCTTTATCACGCCAGCGGCGACGCCGTCCTGATTATTGACGCCGATCTGCAGGATC
>JBEKAN010000371.1:0-4774 GCA_050015895.1 Verrucomicrobiota bacterium | reverse complement strand
CGCCACGCGTGGTGGGCGTCATCTCCTCGCTGGACGGAAGATTTCCCCCCGGCCGCGGCGGCGCGGCCTGCGATCTGGTGGAGGTGCGGCTGGACCTGGCCGGGTGTCCGGCGGGCTGGCTGTATCGCTGCAAGGCCATCCAGGCCGCCGGGTGGCCGGTGCTCCTGACGATCCGCCTCGCGGCCGAAGGGGGCGGGTGGGAGGCCGACGACGAGCAGCGGCTGGGCCTCTTCGAGAGCGGGCTGCGCGAACTGGCCGGGGCGGATGTGGAGTGGCGTGAAGGGGTCGGTCCTAGAAAAATGACAGTTTGTGGCCGCGTTGCGCTCTTTCGCGGGAGGTCTTCATTAGGGAGGATCAGTAGGGAGCCTTGACTCCGTGGCCGCCGTATTCCTGTCCAAAACTAAAGCTCCATTCAAGGCGCCCGAGGTCTCGAATCGGCAGGCAGTTTTTTCGCGTGGTTCGGGTATTTCGCGGTTGCCCGCTTCAACCAGTCCATCGGCATCCTGTTCATCCTCTGGATTCTGTCCAAAAACCTCAGTCGCCTCGAATTGAGTAATCCTCAGGCGTTTTTTTTGCCTTCTTTAACGGCAAGTGCTTCATTCTGCGGGAGTTAGGCATCGGTGAGGCAGCTTTCACTATTTTCACTATTCCCTACTCCCCATTCCCAATTCCTCCACCTGACGGGTGGTTGACGGCAACCTGACGGCTTCCTGACGGGTCAAACCTCAAAAATCCCCAATGTTTACGGGGTACCTGACGGGTTGACGGCTCAAAGATGAGGGTTTAATGGTATGCAGTTTTTTGGCACGGATCAAGGCGGGGAGGTATTTCTTCTTGTTGCTGGAAAGATCGGAGGGCAAGCCACTGACGGAACCGATGAGGTCGCCAATCAAATCGCGCATGCTGGCACCCGGGAGCGCGGCGCGCGGGCGATGATTCAACCGCTCGCGCACCACGTCGGATTTCGAGACGTTGCGGGTCCGGGACTCGTGTTCGATCTCCGCGACGAGCGAATCGGACAGCCGGATGGTGAGACTTTTCATAGGCTCATTGTAAGACGTGAGAGGCGGTTGCGCAAGACGGTTGTTTTCACACGGGCAGCCGCTACGGGTAGATCGAGCGGTAGAATTGCGCGCCTCCGGCGGGGGTGTCGGTGTATTGGAAGGCGCCGGTGCTGTCGGCGGTCACGCTTGCGCCGGGGATGGCCTGCCAGTCGGCGGGACCGAGAGTGGGCGTGGACTCCAGGCGATAGGTGTAGCCCGGAATGCCACTTCCGACGATGAGGTACGAGCCGTTGCCAAGATCCGTGATCGTCAGGTTTTGGCCCGGGGAAGTGTCCACAAAGATGGCCACCGTCACGGCGCCCACCGCGCTCCCGCCGTAAGGGTCGGTGACGGTGTAAGTGAACGAGTCGGCGTTGGTGAAGCCGTCGGCCGGAGCATAGAACACCCAGCCTTCGCTGACCGTGATTGCGCCGCCGTTGGCGCTGGTCGGACTGACCGTGATCGTGAGCGGGTCGCCAGCCGCGTCGCTGCACGTCGCCAGGATTGCCGCCAGGCTGACTTTCACGCCCAGGGTCGGGTATCGCTCGATGGTGAGGTTCCCCGCCACGGGCGGTGTGTCAATGATCTGCGCCGCCGGCAGCGAATTGGTGACGCCGAGGAAGTTCCCGTCGCCCGCGTACTCGGCGACCACAGTGTGCGAGCCGTGCGCCAGCGCGCTGGTGGCGAACACCGCCGCGCCCCCGGACAACCCGCCCGATCCGGCGATGCCGCCGTCAATGCGAAAGTTCACCGTGCCGGTGGGCGCGCCCGCGCCGGGGGCGACGGGGCTGATCGTCATGGTGAAGGTCACGGTTGCACCCGGCAGGGCGGGATTGGCGGAGGACGCCACCGCCCCGCTCGTGGAGGCCGGGGCGATGGTGAGGGTGCCGGGCACATAGGTTATCGTGTAGTTGGGGCTGGTGGCGCCGGAGGCGGTGATGGGGTAGGAGCCGACCGGCCTGGGAGGCGCGCCGGTGGCGCTGAGGGCGGCCGCGGTGGTCAGGCTGGAGGCGGTGTCCCCGTTGACGAAGCCGCTGTAGCCGAGGGCGAGCGCGGGCGTCGCCGCTCCATAGACTTGACTCGCGTTGCTCGCGGTGATGGTCAGCGGAGCGGGGTCCACGTTGAGTGTGACGTTCGTGGTGACCGGCAGGAAGGTGGTGGTGTCCGTCGGGGTGAAGGTGACGGAGAGTGTCTGGGCGGCGCCGGCGTTGAGGACGGCGCCCGCGGCCGGGCTGTAAGTGAAAGTGCCGGGCACATTTGTGGAGTCAAAAGTCGCGGTGGCGTTCAACTGCGACGCTCCAAGGGCCGTGCCATAGACGATGTCCGCCGGCTTGGCCCAGGCCAGGGTCGGATACGCGGCGCCGACAATGGTGAGCGACCATTGCGTGAGCTGGTTGGTGCCGCCCGACTGGAGGTCGGCCAGGAAAAGCGTCCAGTCGCCCGCGGCGTTGAGGCCGTGGAAATTTGCCAGCGCGGTGGTGCGCGGCGAGGAGTCCAGGACGGCGGCCGGGTCCACATCGCGGTCGTCCGGCTGCCAGGCGCCGGTGAGCGGCGAGCCGGCGGGAGGAATGGTGTTGGTCTGGTAGAGGTGAATGTCCCCGTTGGGCGCGCCATCCTGAAAGGTCACGTTCAAGCCGCTGTCCGCGTATCCGTAAGGGTTGGAGGCGGTCTTGCCGGGACGATTGAGGAGGACGGTGAAGTTGGTGGTCGTTCCACTGGCATGCCGCAAGTAGCCGTAGAGATCGCCGTTGAATTCGCCGGTGATTTTGAGATTCACCGTCACGGATGTGATGTCCCCGATGGCGGAATTGAGGAGGCGCACATCGCTGAGGCCGGAGGGGTTGCCGTCGGGCAGCAGGCGGTTGGTGGTGAAGGTGTAGGTTTCGGTGGTCTGCGCCCGAAGGAGCAGCGGGGTCGCCGCCCCCAGGAGGGGCAAGAGGACCAGGATTCTGAGTTTTCTCATAAGCGGGGTGGTTTGAGGTTGAACGCGCGGTGCGGTTGTTCCCAAGCGCGCCGGCGCGTCTGTGATGTCACGGGCAAATAGGTTGGTCATGGTGGTTTTCATAAATCAGGGTTGGGTGGAGCGATAAAAGCGCGCGGGCGAGCCGGTGGGGGGGGCATCGGTGAATTCAAACGCGCCGGTGGTGTCCGCCGTGCTTGTCCCCAGCGTCTGCCAGACCGGGGTTTCCAGACTCTCGGTGTATTGAATGGAATAAGCGCGCGCCGGGATTCCCTGGAATTGGACGAGGGAGGCGTCGTTGCCGAGGTCTTCAATCGCCACAATGTTTTGCGACTGGCTGAGATCCACCTCGATGGTGATGGAGACCGTTCCCGTGGATTGCAATCCTCCGCTGTCCGCAATCACATAGGAGAAGGCGTCCGGGTTGGTGGATCCCGGCGGGGGCGTGTAAAAGATCCAGTTGTTGGTCACGGCGATGGTGCCGCCGTTGGTGCTTGTCGGGCCGGCGGAAAGGAGAGTCAACGTGCCGCCGTCAGGATCGGCGTCGTTGGCGAGCAAAGCGGCGACGCTTACTTTCGCTCCGCTATTCGTCTCGCGCTGCAAGACAATGCTGGCGGCGACTGGCGGCGTGAGGATGCTTTCATTTGGGCTGAGACTGCCGGAGCTTCCAAAGAAATTGCCGTTGCCGGCGTATTGGGCGCTGATGGCGTGCGCGCCCAGTGAGAGGGAAGCGGTGGTGAGGCCGGCGACGCCGCCCACCAGAGCGACAGGAGAGCCGAGGGAGGAGCCGTCGGCGAGGAATTGCACAGCGCCGGCGGGCGTTCCGCCGCCGGGAAAAACCGCCGTCACGGTGGCGGTGAACGTGACGTTGGAGCCTGCCAGAGATGGATTGGCCGAGGAGGAAAGAGCGAGGGCCGAGCTGGCGGGCGAGATCGTCAGTTGCCCGTTGTTGGTCGTGACGGAATAATTGCCCAACCGATTGCCCGGGTCGCTGAGGTTTGGCACGATGGGATAGGTTCCCACCGCGCTGGAAGTAGTGGCGGCGCAAGTGTAACTGGCGGTGATGACATCCCCGTTTTTCAAGCCGCTGATCGAGCCGCTGAACGGCGGATTGCCCTGGCCATAAACCCGCGTGGCGTTGTTGACTGTCACGCTCAGCGCCGCCGGTGTCACCACCTGGGTGACCGTGTTGGTCGCGCGATTGTAATCGAAGGTGTCATTGGGGGCGAACACCACCGAGAGGACATTGGCGCCCGCGTTCAACACTGTGCCGGCGGGCGGGCTGTAGGAAAAAGTCCCGGACACGGCGGCCTTCGCGTTCAATTGACTGGCGCCCAGCGCGGCGCCATAAACGAAAGCGGCGGGGTTGGTCCAAGTCACGGTTGGCGGGATTGGGGACAGGCCGGGCAGGAGGGCGTTGATCATGTTGGAGCCGTTCGGGGTGCCCCACCCGGTGCAAAGGTCGTAGCCGGAAACAGCGAAGTAATTGGCGGGGCTGGCCGAGTTGGTGTTGTTGCCCGTGGTGATGTCGTGGAAGACGGAGGTGTAGTTTGCCCCCTTGCCGATGGCATAGACGGCCGGATTGATGAAGCCGACCGGGGACTGGCCGTGGGCGGCGCCGTGTTGGTTGACCAGCGCGGTGAAGGCGGCCCAAAGCGGAGTGGCGCAACTGGTGCCGCCGAAGTCTCCCGTCGCACCGTTGTCGTACACGACGAACACGTTGTCGGCGGTCAGCGCGACATCGGGAATGTCGCGCATGGTGGTGGATCCG
>JBEKAN010000370.1:0-4777 GCA_050015895.1 Verrucomicrobiota bacterium | reverse complement strand
GCCCGCGTGCGGTCCGTAAACCCGTTAGCGGCTGGCCACGTCTCCTCAAAAACACCTCATCGCAAGAACCCATCACTCTCACAATTCTCCCACCATGAATATCCGAAAGGCATTAGGGCTAAGAGCGTAATTTGAAAATCCGCTCTTTTGAGCATTTTCCACCGAATGGCTCGGCAGGAGCCTCGGCCTACCGGGCTGATTGTGGTAGGGCGAGGCTCCTGCCGAGCCGGGGCGTCAAGAGAACCAGATTATTGAAACACGCTCTAAGCGAAGGCGGGGGAGAGGTGGACCTTTCCGATCCTCCTGCGCCGACGGGGTAATAATTACTTTGCAGCCCATTCAGCGATTTTGGCCCGCACTTCTTCAATTGGCACGCGCTGGCCGCGATCCAATTGGTCCAGCCCCTCTTGGACCGCTTGCCGAAACTCAAGTTCGTAAATCGCGTCAACGAGCGTGGCGTCCGGCGGCAGCTTTTCCGCCACTTCCAAGAGAATTTCCTTCGCACTCATACTTTCAACACATAGTCCATTTCCAATTCAATTGCCAGCCTTCAATCATCTCCATCCCCGCCCTCGCCGACCAGACTCCGCTCCCATCCCCCGCTCCGTCCCGAACAGATCGGGAGAGAGAGGCCCGGCCCGCGGTGGCCCGTGACGCGAAGCCTCTCTCGGTAGGGCAACACTTGTCGAGCAGTGACATCCCCCCTCTCCGCCACGAAGTGGGGGAGAGGGCAGGGGAGAGGTGGCCCGTTCCCAGCTCCTCCACTGGGGACACCCGGCCCGAATTTGAGCCGGTGTTGCACGGGACATTCCCGTTGCATCGGCTTGGCGACAATTCGTAAATTTGAAGGGTTAAATTTGGTGCAATTTGGTGCAATCCAGCGTAATTCAGCGTAATTGAGGCGATTGGGAAGAATTGGCCGGACACGCAGGCTGCCGCCGGCTTCAACGCAAACTCGCAACGCCGCAAGGACGCAATCTCCCCATTGATTGGCTTTTATCGGGCAGAGCTGTGTGCCACTTCGGCCCGAAACCCCTTGCGCCTCCCCGGACGGTTTGCCGTCCCGGCCCATTCTGACGTTTGTTCCCCCATTCCTCATGCTGCTGTAAGGGGTATCACATAGCGAAGGCTTTGTCAAGGGCAATCTCAGGAGAAGTTCGGCGGGGATGAGGCGGACAACGACACCCGGCGATCCGCCCTTGCGCAACCCGCCATTTTGCGTATAGTTCCTAGAAAAGCATGAGTGCGCGGGAAACCATCGAACAGATCAAATCGCTGCCCCCAATCGAGCGGGCTGCCGTGGCCAAATTCATGGTCGAACAGGACGACTCCTGGATTCCGGAGGAATTCAAGGAAGCGATGAAAGATGCCGAAGCGGGCCGCTGTGTGGACATGGAAACCGCATTATTCGAGACGCCGCCCCCGCTCTTGGATGATATGGGAATGGTTCTTGTCGCCATAGACCGCCCATTTCCGCCACCTTCGCGCCTTTGAGGTCTTGAGGCGTCAACCCACCACAGCGAGCCCGCCATCTCCACGCTCGCTTTTGCCCCCGATGAGGCGTTACCATGCCGTCTGGCAATGTCTCATCAGCCGGACAACATCTCTGCCGGGACACAGATTGTGTCGCTGGTCGAAGTTCGCGGGACCAACAATTCGCTTGTTCATCCGCGCGGGGCGGTCGGGGTTGTCACGCGCACGCCGGCGAGCGCGGAAGAAAGAAAATTTCTCGTTCGTTTTCCGGATGGCTTCGAGGCATCCATTCCGCGCAGCCAGTTTGATGTCCTCAAGCACTTCAAAGACCGGCTGCCCGGGGCCGGCCAAACTCCGAGTTTCGACCTGGAACACTTCATCATCTACCGCTGCGTCGTCGGCTCGCGCGCCTACGGTCTGGACAATGACGAATCCGACACCGACCGGCGCGGTATTTACCTTGCGCCCGCCGAAATGCAATGGTCCCTCTTTGGCGCGCCGGAACAATTTGAGGACAACGCCACGCAGAGCTGTTTTTGGGAATTGCAGAAATTCCTGACGATGGCGCTCAAGGCCAACCCGAACATCCTCGAATGCCTTTACTCGCCGATGGTGGAAAAAATCACACCGCTGGGGGAGGGACTGCTGGCGCTGCGCCAACATTTCCTGTCCCAGATGATTTTCCAGACCTTCAACGGCTACGCCATGTCCCAATTCAAGAAGATCGAGCAGGACATGCGCAACCAGGGCGAAGTGCGCTGGAAACACGCCATGCACCTGCTGCGTCTCCTGCTCACCGGCGCCGCCACATTGCGAACCGGCAGTGTGCCCGTCAGAGTCGAAGCGCATCGCGAAAGACTGCTCTCCGTCAAACGCGGCGAAGTCCCCTGGTCCGAAGTGGACTCCTGGCGCAAGGACCTCCACCGCGACTTCGAGCGCGCCCTGTCCGAAACCAAACTCCCCGAACGCCCCGACTTCGACGCGGCGAATGTTTTCCTCATCAGAGCGCGCCGGGAGAAGGTGAAATGATTTTCAAAAAAACAATGACTGGTCTTTCCAAACTCGAATGATGGTGGTTGAATATCGAAGGAAAAATCAACGAATGCAACGCGTTGCTCGATAATGATGTCTCTTGCTCTGGCACATGATAAAATGGGCTGGCCGCCGCCGGACGAGGTTCACAACCCGTCCGGGGCGGGCGCTCGCATTTTTGCGCAACTCGCTCACGATAAAATCGAAACGACCTTGGCATCGCGCGCAGATGCCGTTCCGGTCAAGGTGGGCGTGCTGGCGCGGAATTCAAACGCTTCAGAGACAGAATCGCCTCTCGCCGTCGTTGCTGAATTTCGTGGAAAGGCCAGTGAGCAAATTCTCCGCGAATTGCATCGCCTGGCATGGAACTTCTCTCATGCGCCCACTGTCGTCACAATCGAACCGGAATTGATGCGTGTATGGACGTGCTGTGAACCACCGGAAGTGGGGCGGTTTCTGAACGAATACGTGATTCACCAGGTTTCCGCTTCTGGGCTGGGAAAGACTCGCCCCAGCGAAGAAACTGCACGGGCAGCACAAGTGCTGCACTGGGCAAATTTGGTATCGGGGCAGTTTTTCCGAGATCAACCGCTGCGTTTCCCCCGTGAAAAGCGGGCGGATCAAATGCTTCTCGGCAACTTGCGTCATTTGCGGGGCGTATTAAGGAAGGCGGGCCTGACCAATGATGATATCTGTCACGACTTACTTGCTCGGGTTATTTTCGTCCAATTCCTTTTCGACCGCAAAGACTCGTCGGGGAACTCGGCCTTGAATGCGAACAAATTGGCAGACCTGCACGAATCAAGCGTTCTCAAGGAAGAGCATCATGACTTCGCCAGCATTCTCGACAATTATGACGACACGTATAGGTTATTTGATTGGTTGAATGATAGATTTAACGGCGATTTGTTTCCCGGAAGAGGCAGTGCGAAGCAGGAGCGTGAGCGCGCGTGGTTGATGGAAAAGAGCCACGTTAAACCGAGACACCTTCAAAAGCTCCGCGATTTTGTCAAAGGTGATCTCGACATGCCGAAGGGACAACTCTGTCTTTGGCCGGCGTATTCGTTCGATGCAATTCCATTGGAATTCATTAGTAGTATATACGAAGCGTTCGTCACAGAACGCGCTCGAAGTGAAGGAATATATTATACGCCGCCACACTTGGTGGATTTCATGCTGGACCGTGTATTGCCTTGGGGTGGCGACCAATGGGACTTGAAGGTCCTCGACCCAGCATGTGGCTCCGGAATTTTCCTGGTTAAGGCGTTCCAGCGATTGATTCATCGGTGGAAGAACTCGCACCCGAACGAAAATATCCGCGCCGAAACGCTTCGCGGCCTCTTGGAGCAGAACGTCTTTGGTGTCGATAAAGACCCTCACGCCGTTCGCGTGGCATCATTCAGCCTCTATCTCGCAATGTGCGATGAGATTGATCCGAAGCACTATTGGACACAAGTGCACTTTCCTCTGATGCGGCAGCGGCGGTTGATACACGCCGACTTTTTTGAGGAGAATCATCCTGGATTTCGCACAAAAGAAGATGCTGCGAGTTACGATCTTGTCGTTGGCAATGCACCTTGGGGTGAAACACTATTGACAAAGGCGGCAAAAGAATGGGCAAACGAGGAGACAAGGCGATGGCCCCTTCCAAATAAAGGCATCGGCACCCTATTTTTGCCGAAGGCAGCGGCGCTTACCAAAGCAACTGGTCGAGTCTCAATGGTTCAGTCAGCGAGTTCACTTCTCTTCAATCGAAGCGGACCAGCTTGCGGGTTTCGAAAGAAGTTGTTCACAACTCTCCGAGTCGAACAAGTCGTGAATTTGTCCGCATTGCGATTCAAAGTCTTTAATCAAAGAACGCGCACCACTCAGAAGTCTGTCGCGCCTTCGTGCATCGTTACTTTACTACCGGGAGAAGGGTCCAGGGAGCACTTCCCTTACATAAGTCCTAAGCTGGCGGAGGACTTTGCCGAGGAATTTGACATTTTGGTTGAGCCACAGGATGTCAAACACGTGAATCCGTCCGATGCTGCGGAAATGCCGGAACTCTGGACGGCTCTTCTCTGGGGAAACCGGCGAGACCAGGTGTTGATTCACCGGCTACTGAATCAACCGAACATTGAGCGCCAAATCGGGCCAAATGGAACACGACGTGGGGTGGAATTCGGAAATAGAAAGAAATACAGAAAGGAACTCGAGCATCGGCAAATATTGCTGGAGGGCGATTTTCCGTCAAACGGTTTGTTCTCGCTGTCAGCCCTGACTTTACCAA
>JBEKAN010000369.1:0-4780 GCA_050015895.1 Verrucomicrobiota bacterium | reverse complement strand
TGAAAACCGCGCCTCAATTCTCTACCGTGCCTCTGCCCTGGCCCCGTCCACGGCGCAGCAAACCGCAGTCAACATTATGACACAACGAATTTCAGACCGTCCGGCGCGAGAGCTTCCGGGGAGAATACGCGCCCCCGCGTGTCCCAGTCGGCGCCCCCGCCGACTGGTTTTCTCCGCCACCATCCCCCTCCTCTTTCTAACCTTCTTATTGACCGCCTTCGCCCCCGCCGCCCGCGCCCAGCAAACCGCCGCCACCATCAAAGTGGGCGAGTTCGCCTCCCTCACCGGCAGCGAGGCATCCTTCGGCCAGATGTCCCATCACGGCACCGAACTGGCCGTCGCCCAGTTGAACGCCCGCGGCGGCGTGCTGGGCAAAAAAATCGAGTTGCTCACCGAGGACGACGGCTCCAAACAGGGCGAGGCCAAGACCTGCGCCCAAAAACTCATCTCGCGCGACGGCGTCGTCGCCCTGCTCGGGGAGGTCGCCTCGGGCCGTTCCTTGGAGGCCGCGCCCATCTGCCAGCGCTTCAAAATCCCCATGATCTCCCCCGCCTCCACCAACCCCAAAGTCACCGAGACCGGCAACTACATTTTCCGTGTCTGCTTCATTGATTCCTTCCAGGCCTCGGTGATCGCCCGCTTCGCCCTGGACACCTTGAAGGTCAAAAATGCGGCCCTGCTCACCGACGAGGCCTCCGCCTACAGCGTCGGCCTGGCCGACTTCTTCAAACAGTCTTTCACCAACGGCGGGGGCCGGGTCCTCCTGGAGCGCAAATACACCAGCGGCGACAAGGATTTCAAAGCGCAACTCACGGCCATCAAGGAGGCCGGACCCGGCGCCATTTTCGTGCCCGGCTATTACAGCGAGGCGGGGCTGATCTGCCGGCAGGCCCGCGAACTGGGCGTCACCGCGCCCATCTTCGGCGGCGACGGCTGGGAATCCACCAAGTTGGTCGAGATCGGCCGCGAGGCCGTGGAAGGAACCTATTTCTCCACCCACTTCTCGCCCAAGCAGCAGACCGCCCCCGTGCAGGAATTCGTCAAGAAATTCCAGGACCGCTACCAAGTGCCGCCCGACGCCATGGCCGCGCTGGGATACGACTCGGCCATGCTCCTGGCCGACGCCATCCAACGCGCCGGCGGAACCGACGGCCCGGCGTTGCGCGACGCGCTGGCCGCCACGAAAAATTTCCCCGGCATCACCGGCAACATTACAATTGACAAAGACCGCAACGCCAGCAAGCCCGCCGTCTTTTTGAAAGTGACCGGCGGCAAGTTCGAATTCCTGGAGACCATCAATCCATAGAGTTATTTGAGCATCTCGGCGTGTTCCTTCAGCCATCTCTCCGCCGCCTCATAACCCGGGCAGACACTCGCCACCTCCCGCCAGTAGCGCGCCGAATGGTTCATGTGCCGCAGGTGCGTCAACTCGTGCAGCAGGATGTAATCCCGCACAAACGGCGGCGTCTGAATCAGCCTCCAGTTCAAGGAAACCGTCCCGCGCCGCGAGCACGAACCCCAGCGCGACCGCTGGTTGCGCACCGAAACCCGCCCCACCGTCAACTGGTGCGCCGCCGCGAATTCCAAAACCCGGGCCGGAAACTCCCGCGCCGCCAGTCTCCACAAATGCCTCGCAATCCACGGGCGCAAATCCCCATTCACATCCGGGACCCTCACAACCTCGCCCCCGCACCGCACCGCCCCGCTCTCCCCGTTCGCCCCCGCTTCGATCCTCACCATCTCCCCGCGAAACAGAATCTCCGTTCCCACGAGCCACTGCTGCGGTTTGACCGGATATGCCGGGAGCCTCTCCAACTGTCGCGCGAGCCATTCCGTGTTCCGTTCCGCGAACTGTCGTCCCTCCCGCGCCGAACCCCGGCGTGGAATCGTCAATCGCGCCGAGCCGTCCGGCCGCAGCCGAAGCAGATAGCGCCGCGCCCGGTAATTCCGAACCATCACCAGCGGAATCCGCCGCCCGCCCGCTGCCAGAGAGCTTCCCTCCAAGTCCGCCTCCCCCCGTTTCAAAAACAAATCCAGCACCATCCGACCAGTAAACCACCCGCCCCCCCTTTTGCAACAAATTCCAATCCGCTTTCCCATGCCTAATCCTAATCTTAATCTTAATCCTAATCCTAATCCCCTAAAAAAGCGCCTTGGAGGTTCCTGGCTGTGTCGCCGCATTCACTTCCAGCGACATCTCCATCACCCGGCGCACTGTGGAAAACTCCGGTGTGCTGAAAGCCGCAACCGGTCAGTCTTGGTGGGTGCGGCGCGCACTCCGTGCGCGCCGCAGCTCAGGCCTCAAGGGAGGGTCCGCCGACTCACGTCGGCGGCTACGAATTTTCTGTTTTGGATTTGGGATCGAGGGATGGCGGACGGCCTGGCAGTCCGTCCCTACCTTTGGATGGAAAAAAATGTCCAGTTTTCCATTCGGGCGGGCAATAATGAGTAGATGCCTGATGGGAACGACATGGAGTTGATCCGGGAATACGCCGACCGGGGTTCGGAGCCGGCTTTTGCGGATTTGGCGCGCCGGCACATTCCTCTGGTCTATTCGGTCGCCCTGCGCCACGTGGGCAATCCGCCGGACGCGCAGGACGTCACGCAGGCCGTTTTCATCATTCTCGCCAAGAAGGCGGCCGGTCTGCGGCAACGAACCACTCTGACCGGCTGGCTCTATGAAACCACCCGCTTCACCGCCGCGTGCCTGTTGCGGACGCGGGCCAGACGGCAAGCCCGCGAGCAGGAGGCTTATATGCAATCCACCCTGAAGGATCCCGACACCGACGGAGTTTGGCGGCAAATGGCGCCGATTTTGGAGGACGGGATGAGCCGGCTGAACGAGAGGGAACGCGCGTTGCTGGCGCTCCGTTTTTTTGAAAACAAGACCGCCGCCGAAACCGCCGCGCTGCTGGGCATCCGCGAAGGGGCGGCCCAAAAGCGGGCGTCGCGCGCCCTGGAAAAGCTGCGCAGATTTTTTCTCAAGCGCGGCATCGCCTCGACGACAGCGGCCATTGGCGGGGCGATGTCCGCCAATTCCACATCCGCCCCCCCGCCCGCGCTGGCGGATGCCATGGCTCTGGTGGCTGTTTCCCAAGGCGCGGCGGCCGGCGTCTCCACCCTGACTTTGGTGAAGGGCGCCTTGAAAGCACTGGCCTGGGCGAAAGCAAAGACGGCCATCCTGGTCGGCCTGGGCGCGTTGTTGGCGGTGGGCACGGCGACGGTGGCGGTGCGAGCGCAACATGCGCGCGCGGCGGCGGACAACCTCCAATCCTACGCCGCGGGGGAGAAGGACTTCCGACTTTTGCAGTCGGTCTATCTGCCATACCAGGACGCATCATTCAAACCGATTGCGGACAAGTCCAAGTTTTTTGCCCATTGGGAGGGCGAGTTCGTGAAAGCGTTGTCCAAAACCAAGGGCGGCGGCTTCCTTCGCCTGCGCGTGATGGAAGAATTGGGCGCTTTGCAGGGGGCGCTTGGGAAGACACAGGAGGAGGCGCGGACTTACACCAACATGGCGGCTTTGGCGGTCCAGGCTGGGGATTTGCGCAGCCAGGTCAGCGCCGCGTCAGGCCTGTTCGAGATGGCTTGGCTTGGGCAAGTGGATCATTTCACAGACCGGGTGGCCGAGTACGAATCGCTTTCCCGGCAATTTTTCGCCCAACACAACGAAAAAATTGGGGCCGCCGATTTATGCGACACGCTGGGTCACATCGCAAGCTGTTTGATGATGCACGCGAAGGATCCGCGCGACGGCTCCAATCCGAAGGATTTGCTGGAGCATGCCGAACGACTCTGGAAGGAGACCATCGCGCTCGAGGGCGCGGGCTTGACTCCGCTGGAGGTGAAATTGTGGTGGCTGGGCGATTGCCAATCCAAGCTGGGCAGGCGGCAGGAGGCCGCCGCGAGCTACCAGAAGATCCTGGCGATGAACCAAACCAATTATCCACGCCTTTGGATCGAATATCTGCGCCTTTGCCAAATCAACGAAAAAGACAGCCCGCCGTATCGGGAGGCGATCGAGCGGGCATTGGCGGAGGATGCCAAAAGCGGCGCCCCAGACGACTACGCGGGCACATTGCGCCATGAGTTGGGTTTGAGTTATCTGAGGACCAAACAGTACGCGAAATCAGCGGAGATCTTCAAAGCCAACATAGGCCAAAACAAGGACAAGGCTGTGGATGCTTACGACATGTGGTTGGAGTCGGACAGCTACGGGAATCTCGGTGACATGGCCACGCGGACCCGGCTTTTGTTGGACCTTGTCAAACAATATCCCCACTCCGGCGGCGCCAATGGCGCAAGCAATGATTTGGCGCGCATCGTTGAACAATATCCCAACACCCCCATCGCGGAGATGGCAAGCGAGGCGCTGAAGGAGCTGAGGAATCCATCGGGGGCGGCGTCGCGGCGGGGCGATCCCGCCAAGAACTGAGAATCGCACAGACGTTTAATTTCGGTCAGGCGTCTGGCAGTCGAACTCGGTTTGGGAGCCCTGTTAATCTCGAATCGAAAATGGCGACAGAATTTCCAGCGATTGACGGGTCAAAGCTTCCGCTTCCGCATGATTCAGTGTGCGTTCGCCGAATTTTCTTAAAAATCGTTTTTCGATGTCCTCCAGATATCGCAAATAAGAAGCGACAGTTTTTTCGACAACGAATTTGTCGGCTGGAAGACGAAGAACGTAACAATGAGGCTTCGCCGCATAAATCAGAAATTCCGCCTCCGCGCGTGATGGGCACATGATGACCTGGCCGTCTCGGTCAATGACTTCCTGCTG
>JBEKAN010000368.1:0-8835 GCA_050015895.1 Verrucomicrobiota bacterium | reverse complement strand
ACCATGCTCTCCCTGATGGTGGATTACCAAATCCACCAGCTCAACGCCGGGGGGTATCATCTCACCAATGTGCTCATTCACACGGCTTCCGTCATCCTGCTGTTTCTCATTTTGCGCCGCATGACCGGCGCGCTCTGGCGCAGCGCGTTCGTGGCGGCCATGTTCGCCATCCACCCGCTGCGGGTCGAGTCGGTGGCGTGGGTGACGGAGCGCAAGGACGTGCTGGGCGCGTTCTTCTTCATGCTCACGCTGGGCGCTTATGTCCGCTATGTCCGCAAGCCGGACTCCCTGGGACGCTACCTGGCGGTGGCGGGCTTGTTCGCGCTGGGCCTGCTGTGCAAGCCGACGGCGGTGGCGCTGCCCTTTGCGTTGTTGCTGCTGGATTACTGGCCGCTGGGGAGAATGAAGGGAATGCAGAAAGCATCCTCCTTCGCTAATGCCACGGAGGACAGGGAAGGCGGAGATCGGAACATTCCCAGTGTTCCGTTTTGGGGGTTGGTGAGGGAGAAGATCCCTCTGCTGGCTCTGGCGGGGGTGGCGGGCGTGGTCACGTATTTTGCGGAGGGGGAGGCGGTCATGTCGGTTGCCCATATTCCCATCCCGATGCGGATTGGCAATGTCCTTGTTTCCTATGTGGTCTATCTGCGCCAGATGGTGTGGCCGTCGGGACTGGCGGTTTTTTATCCCTACCCGGAAAGAAGCTATCCATTTTGGGAAACCGCCCTGTCGCTTCTTCTGCTGGCCGGGGTATCCGGGGGAGCCTTGGCGCTTTGGCGCAAGCGCCCCTGGCTTCTGGTGGGCTGGTTCTGGTATTTGGGAATGCTGGTGCCGGCGATCGGGATTGTTCAAGTGGGCGACTTTGCGCATGCGGATCGCAACACCTATTTGCCGCAGATCGGTTTGTATGTGCTGCTGACCTGGGCGGCGGCGGAAATGTCCGCGGGCTGGCGTCACCGGCGCCTGTTGCTAGGCGGATGCGAGGCGGCCATTCTCGCGGCCTTAATTTGTTGCGCGCACCAGCAGACCTCGCTTTGGCGCGACAGCGGATTGCTGTGGAACCACACACTTTCCCGCACCACCCACAACGGCCTCGCCCATAACAGCCTCGGAGCGTATTATTCGCAGATGGGAGAGTGGAAGGAAGCCATCACGAACTACAACCAAGCCCTGGAAATCAAGCCAGATTATGCGGAGGCCCGAAACAACCTGGGAATTGTCTATTTCCGGATGGGCGACATGGACGAAGCCATCGCGCAATACCGCAAGGCCCTGGAGATTAAGCCTGATGACGCGGAAATCCGCGGTAACTTGGGCGATGCCCTCGCCAAAATGGGACAACTCAACGAGGCCGTGGAGCAATACCGCAAGGCTGTGCAAATCAATCCTGACAATGAGATCGTCCGCAACAATTTGGGCCACGTTCTCGCCCTCAAGGGCGATGTGGACGAAGCCATTGCCCAACTTCGCAAGGCCCTGGAAATTGCCCCCGGCCATGCGGAGGCCCACTTCAATCTGGCCACCGCCCTGGCCAACAAGGGGGTGGACGAGGAAGCCATCGCGCAATTCCAAAAAGCCCTGGAAATCAATCCTGATTATGTGGACGCCCACTTCAACCTGGGCAACACTTTTGCCAAGCATGAGAAACTGGACGAAGCCGTCGCGCAATACCGCAAGGCCCTGAAAATCAATCCGACTTATGAAGCTGCCGGCATCAACCTCGGCAATGCTCTGCGCCTGGAGGGAGATTTGAAGGGAGCCATCGCCCAATACCAATCCGTCCTGAAGATGAACCCTGACCAAGCGTCTGTCCAGAACAATCTGGCATGGTTGCTGGCCACGACACCTGACGCGTCACTCCGCAATGGCGCAGAAGCTATAACGCTGGCCGCGAAGGCCAACCAGTCGAGCGGGGCTGGCAATCCGCTGATTCTGCGCACCTTGGCGGCGGCTTACGCGGAGGAGGGGAGTTATCGGCTGGCGGCGGTCAAGGCACGGGACGCCTTGGAGTTGGCGGTCCGGCAAAGGAACGACGCTTTGGCCGCGACCTTGCGGAAGGAAATCGAACTTTACGAGGCTGGAGCGCCGTTACGAGAGGGTAAATAGCGCCAAACTGTAAGTTCGCCCGTAAGTTCAGGCGTTTCCGCGTCCAAATGTTCAAAAGAGTTGTGGATAAAATTTAACACAATCGTCATACGGTTGTCACATTGCCGTGAGAATCTGGCTCCATGAAGAAAATCCTGATCCTCACGGCCGGCTTCGGCGACGGCCACAACACGGCGGCGCACAACGTGGCCGACGCGATCGAGCTCATCTCCGACGAGGTCAAGGTGGAGGTGCTGGACGTGTTCCAGAGCAGCATGGGCGTCGTCAACGACATCCTGAGAAAGACCTACCTCGGCCTGGCCCGCTACGCCCCAGGGGTTTGGAGTGGCATTTATTCCGTGCTGGACAACTCCACCTCGCTGGAAAACAAGCTCATGGCCTTCGGCAAGTTGAAGACGGCCCTGGCCGACATCCTGGCCGCCGCGCAGCCCGATTGCGTGCTTTCCACCTATCCGGTGTACGGGCATGTGATCCGGGACATTTATCGGGATCATTCCGAACGGCCTTTCCGCTTCATCACGGTGGTGACGGATTCCATCTCGGTGAATTCCTCGTGGTATCGCGCCCCCAGCGACTGGTTTTGCGTCCCCAACGAGGCCACCGCCGAGGTGCTGCGCCAGCACGGGGTGGACAAGGACAAGATCAAGGCGTTCGGATTTCCGGTCAGCCCGGTCTTCGCGGAGATGAAGACCAACGGCGCGCCGGATCTCAAAGCCGGCCCTCCGTACAAAATTCTCTACATCATCAACACGGGAAAAAAGAAATCCGGCAAGGCGATTGACCGTCTCTTGGAGATTCCCAACACGCACCTGACCATCACGGTGGGCCGCGACGCGGAGTTGAAGGAGAAATTGTCGCGGCGGATCCAGGACTTCGGCCAGCGCGCGCATGTGCTGGGCTGGACCAACCAGATGCCGCGCCTGATGTTGACGCACCATTTGGTCATCACCAAGGCCGGCGGCGCGACGGTGCAGGAAGCCATCGCGGGGCGGTGCCCCATGATTTTGAACCAAATCCTCCCCGGCCAGGAGGACGGCAACGCGCGGCTGGTGGAGCAGGCGGATGTGGGAGTGGTGGCCGAAAAAAACCGCGAGGCGGCCGAGTGGGTGGAGAAGGCCTTCGCGAACGAGGGGCGGGTTTGGCGCCGCTGGCGCGAGAATTTGGCCAAAATATCCAAGCCGGAAGCCTCCGTGCGCGTCGCCGAACTGGCCCTGAGCCAGTGCGATCTGGAGGGGCCGGACAGCAAGCGGCTCAAACTTTTTCAGGGGCGCGGTCCCGCGGTCCCGGTCACGCCGGCCGCGGGCGGGGTCGGAGAGGGGGCGCGCATGTTGCTCTGCGATTTCCACATCCACACCAATTATTCGGACGGCAAACTGACGGTGCCCGAGGTGGTGGATTTCTACGGACGGCGGGGGTTTGACTGCGTCTGCGTCACCGACCACCTGGCGGATCCCCGGCGGCTGATCGGCAAGCTGGGCAGACTGCTCAATTTGACCATCGGCCCGGACCAAATGGACGAGTATTTCGATGTGATCGCCCGGGAACGCCGCCGGGCCTGGCGGAAGTATCGGATGCTGGTGATGGCGGGAATCGAGTTCAACAAGGACGGTCTCCGCAAGAAAACGTCCGCCCATTTGCTGGGCATAGATTTGAAGGCGCCAATCGCCCCGGCGCTGGATTTGCCGGAAACCATCGCCGAGATTCACGCCCAGGGCGGGCTGGCGGTCGCCTCGCATCCGCACGTGATGAAAAGCGAGTGGGGCAAGAACACTCTCTATCTGTGGGAAAACCAGGACATGTTCGCGCCGTTGATTGACGCCTGGGAGATCGCCAACCGCAACAACATCTTTACTCCGGTCGGCCTGAAGCGGCTGGCGTTTCTGGCCAACAGCGATTTTCACAAGCCCAAGCACATTTATTCCTGGAAGACCCTGCTGCGCTGCCCGAAGGGAGCTTCCCACCAGCCCCGCCGCGGCCCTGAGACAAGCCAGCGCGTAGGGGAAAGTCCGGGGTTTTTCATTGCGTTCCGCCTCTCGCGCGTTACATTGCCCGCCAAGTGAACAGCGAACATGTCAAACAAGCCCTGGCCAAGGTTGGAAACCCCAATGTTTTGGTGAACCTCCTCTCCCGTCGGGTCCGCCAGCTCACCAGCGGGGGCGCCGGCGGACAGCCGTTGGTGGGGCAAACCACGGGCATGGGAGTCGCCGATGTGGCCCTGGTGGAGTTGATCGAGGACAAAATGGCTTTCCAGATTTCCAGCGCCACAGAAGAGGAAGCCCAGCCGGCCCCCAAGAAACGCCGCCGGGGTTGAGGGCCAATTGGGCCGCCGTCCCTTCGGCGGGAAGGGTCGCGTCCCCGCGTTTTGCCTATGGCCGATATTTTGCACAATTCCAAAGCCAGGCGCGATTATCACATCCTGGAGACCTTCGAGGCGGGGATTGTCCTGCACGGGTCCGAGGTCAAGGCGTTGCGGGCCGGCAAGGCGCAAATTCGCGACGCCTTCGCCCGAGTGGAGAAGGACGAGGTCTGGCTCCATGGGGCGCAGATTGATGAATACGTCCAGGCCAACCGTTTTGGCCATGAGCCAAAAGCCCCCCGCAAACTGCTCCTGCACAAATCGGAAATTCGCAAACTCTCCGCCTTGGCGGCCGTCAAGGGCAACGCCCTGGTGCCGCTCTCCTTTTACTGGAAGAACGGCAAGGTCAAGGTCGCCCTGGGCGCGGGCAGGGGAAAGGCGGAATTCGACAAGCGCCAGGACATCCAGGACCGCGACGCCGAACGCGAATTAAAGCGCGCCACGATGCACCGGCTCAAGCGGAAGTGACGCCGGGGGCGGCGACAGGCGGCGTTTTGGTCCAGCGGCGTTTGGGCGCTTTGGTGACCAACCCCCTTTTCAGGGCCTTGGCGGTGACGCGCACATAGCGCACCTCCCCGTCAATCAGGGCCTTGACCCGCTGGAGATTGGGCAGGAAGCGGCGTTTGGTGATGGCGGTCACGTGGGTGCCGATGCCGCCCTTCTTCTTGGCTTTGCCGCTGCGCCAAATATGGCTGCCCTTGATGGGGCCGGTTCCGGTTAATTCACAGATTCTGGACATAATCGTTCGTTTCCAAAGATTGGAGAGGGTAAGCCCCCGCGGGGACCAATTCAAGGACTATTTGCAAAAGACTTTGAACTTGGGGATTTGAACTTTAGACTGGCGGGGCTGTGCATTTGGTTCATTTGAGGCTTCGCGACTTCCGCAATTACGCGCGGTTGGACGCCGATTTTCCAGCCGGGTTCCACTTGTTGCTGGGCGACAATGCCCAGGGCAAGACCAACATTCTGGAAGCCATTTATTTGCTGGCCACCCTCCGCTCCTTTCGCGGCGTGGGCGGCGGGCAGATGGTGCGGCACGGGCAAAGAGGCTACTTTGTCAGCGCCACCGTCGCCTCGCAGGCCGAGCGCGAGATCAAAATGTTCTGGTCGCCCGACCGGCGCAAGCTCTCCCTGGACGGCCAGGCGGTGCGGAAACTGGGGGATTACCTTGGAGTGGTGCGGGCGGTGGTCTTTTGCACGGAGGACCTGCAGCTCATCAAGGGCGCCGGACGCCTGCGGCGGCGTTTCATGGATTTGCTGCTGGCGCACACGCACTCCATTTACCTTCCCCTGCTGCAACGCTACACCCGCGCCCTGCGCTCCCGCAACGCCCTCCTGCGGCAGCGATGCCCCGACGAGGCCGCCCTAGAGGGCTTCACCCACGAGTTGATGGAGGCGGGGTCTCCAATCATGGAATTTCGCAGCGAATTGCTGCCCCGCGTGGCGGGGCTGGCCCGCGAGGCCTACGCGCGGGTCGCCCGTTCCGACGAGACTCTGGAGCTGGAGTACCAACCTTCCGTGCGGCGCGACTTTGCCCTGGAACTGGCCCGCAATCGCGCGCGGGAACGGACCTTTCGCTCCACCCTCGTCGGGCCGCATCGGGACGAGATGCAATTGCGGCTGGAAGGGCAATCCGCCGCCAAATTCGCCAGCGAGGGTCAGAAGCGCTCCATCGCCATCGCCTTGAAACTCGCGCAGGCGGAGTATCTGGCCGGCGTCCACGGCGCGCCGCCCATTTTGTTGATTGACGACGTGATGGGCGAGCTGGACGCCAAACGGCGCGCGGCCTTTCTGCCGCTGCTGGAGCGCGCGCAGCACGCCCGCAGCCAAGTGTTCATGACCTGCACGGAGGAAAACTGGCCGCGGGAACTGGCCCGCGGCCTGTGCCGCTGGGAGGTCACGGCGGGTCAGTTGAAAAAGAGTTGACTCAATTTCGGGCGATGATATGTTTTTGATATGAAGTCGAGATCCGCATGGCAGTACCCGTTGCGTTTGGACCCGAGGGATGGGGCGGCCGTCGCCCAAACCGTCAAAGAAACAGGACAATCCATCAACTCAGTCCTGACGCTCAGTATCCGGAAGGGCCTGCCGATGGCGCGGGCGGCGCTGTCCCGGCCGCCCAGTCGGGTCACCGCCGTGGACCCGCTGCCGGAGCGTCTGCTCCGGCGCGCCTACGCCGGCCCCGACGAGTTGGACGGCGTCTCTCCCCGGCAACTGGCGAAATTCCAAACCCGGAAGGAGCCGCGATGAAACCCTGGGAGGTTTGGGACTGCCCATTCCCGTGGGGCGAGCATCCGGCGGTGATCGTCTCAAACGCCCTTCGCGTGGAAATGAAGCCGCAGATTGTGGTCTTGTCCTGCCGGACGATGCGCAAAACTTCCTTCCGGAAACCGGTGGGGTGCGAGGCTCTCCTGGACCAAGCCGACGGCTTGGATTGGAAGACCCTCTGCCGGTGCGATCTCATGTTCACAATTGACAAAGGGATTTTGAAGCGCCGCCGCGGCGAGGTTGTGCCGGAGCGTCGCCGTGAAATCGCGGCCAAAATTCAACAAGGCCTGGCCATCGCGGGTCTTTAGCCTCGCCGTTACAGCGGCAAGTTCTCCGCCTTGACTCACGGCAAAACCTCAACGAAGGAGCCGAAGATTCGTGACCCCCACCTCCTGAGAATCTGAAATTTCCTCGACATTCCTCCTGGAGTTGCTAAAATGAGCACACCCACATTTCAGTGCGCAAATGTGGGTGTGCTCATTTGGAAGATGTGCTGATAATTGGCCGGAGGCTGTTGTTCACGGGTCCGGGAAGGGAGTTTTCCAGCGTTCTCATACGGCCCTTCATGAGCCAGTCGTGCATTCGCTTCCCCTCACACCCCCTTGCCCTTGTATATCTCCTTCAACTTGAGCCAATTCGCGTCCGACTCCGGCCCGGATTCCATCTTGTCAAAGGCGCTGGAATGAAGGATAAGAGTCGGGTCATGTTTGGCTCCGGTGTGAACGACAAGGCGAAAGACGCCCGAATCGGCGTGGGTGGCAAGATAATCTTCAGCCTCGCAGGGCTGCTTTTTACGGGCGTCGGGGTGCTGCTTCTTTGGTTCTGTGTTCGGGACACGATTGCTGGGATGAAAACCCTGGCCTGGCGGGAAACGGAGTGTGTCATCGCCGCCAGCAGTGTGCGGCAAAACTCTCCAGAGGGCCGGTCCACGGGCGATTTTTCTTTTGAGGTCAAATATCGCTACACCTTTGATGGTCAACAATTTACTTCGGACCAATATCAGCGCAATCCCTCAACCATGGACGACTATGGCGAAGCGGCACGACTGGTCGAAAAGTATCCCTCCGGCTCCAGCGCGATATGTTATGTGAATCCGGCGTCGCCGGGGCAGGCCTTGTTGGTTCGGTACAACTTGTTCTCGCTGCTGTTCCTGTTGCTTCCGCTCCCCTTCGTGGCGTTTGGAGGGGTCGCTTTCTATGCCGCATGGGGGACCAAATCCCCGGGACGATTGGCCGAGGAACCAATTTCCGACCAGGCTGCTCCGGGCAAGAGCCGGTGGGTCTGGATCCCCCTTTACTCGCTCTTCCTGTTGGCGGGCGCCGCCGGTTTCTATTTCGTTTCCGTCCGGCCCGCGTTCAAAATGGCGGGCGCAAGGGGGTGGCCCGCCGTCCCTTGCGTCGTGATTTCCAGCGAACTCAAAAGTCATGGCAGCACCTGCAGCATCAATATACTGTACAGTTATGAATTCAAAGGGCGCGTGTTCAAATCCAACGCCTACGATTTGATGGGGGGCTCCTCCAGCGGCTATGACGAGAAGGAGGCCGTGGTGGGGCGGCATCCGCCTGACAGTAAGACGGTTTGTTACGTCAACCCCGATGAGCCAACGGAGGCGGTCCTGGAACGCGGGTTCAGCCCCGTGATGTTCTGGGGCGTTATCCCGCTGATATTTCTCCTGATCGGCGCCTATGGATTGGGCTATACAGTTCGCCCACTCCTCCAGAAGGCCTCGAATGCCGGCGGGGCCGCCGTCGCGATTCCTGCCTTCTCCGCCAGCGAATCCACGGAGATGGTTCCTCTCAAGCCGGCATTCCCTCCTTGGTTAAAATTGCTCGTTATGGGTTTTATTTGTCTGTTCGTTAATGGCATTGTGTCGGTGTTCGTGGTTCAGGCGATCAAAGGTTGGCGCTCAGACCACGCGGAATGGAACTGGATCGGGTGGATCATGCGCATCCTTGTGAGCCTCTTTCTCATCCCGTTCGTGGCGATTGGATTGAAATTGTTTGGCACGGTTTTCAATTGTTTTCTGGCGCTGTTCAATCCGCGTCCACGCCTCGCGGTCACGCCCGGCGCGGTTCGGTTGGGCGGCAAGTTCCAGGTGCAATGGAGTC
>JBEKAN010000367.1:0-5077 GCA_050015895.1 Verrucomicrobiota bacterium | reverse complement strand
TCTCGACGGGGGGGAGGTCGGCGGGCGGGGGCGCCTCGATGGGCCGGGGCGGGTGGTCGGCGAGGGCCTCGTCGGCCTGGTGGACTTTGACGCTGACGATCTTGCTCACGCCCTGCTCCTGCATGGTCACGCCGTAGAGCATGTCGGCCATGCCGATGGTGCGCTTGCTGTGGGAGATGATGAGGAACTGGGAATGGACCAGGAATCGCTGCAGGACGCGGATGAAACGGTTGATGTTGGCTTCGTCCAACTGCGCGTCCAACTCGTCGAGCACGCAGAAGGGGCTGGGCTTGACCTGGTAAATGGAGAAGAGCAGGGCCACCGCCACCATGGTCTGTTCGCCGCCGGAGAGCAGCGAGATGCTCTGCAACTGCTTGCCCGGCGGGCGGGCGACAATGTCAATGCCGCATTCCAACACATCGCCCTCGTCCACCAGCGTCAAGTCCGCCCTGCCGCCGCCGAAGACCTCCAGAAACATCGCCTGGAAATTGGCGCGGATTTTCTCAAAGGTGTCCAGGAACATCTGGCGGGTCTGCGTGTTGATGCGGTTGATGACCTCCAGCAACTGCGCGCGGGCCTGCGTCAAGTCGTCGTTTTGCTTTGTCAAGAATTGGTGGCGCTGCTCGGTCTCCTCGTATTCCTCGATGGCCACCAGGTTGACCGGGCCGATCTCGTCCAGCCGTCTTTGCAGGGCGGTGATCTGATCCGCGACAGCCTCCCAATCGGTCGCCATCCCGCCGGCGGCCATTTCCTCCGGGGTGAGGGTGTGGACCTTGGGCGGGCCTTCCTCGGCCAGGGTGATGGTGATGCATTCGCCGCGGATGTCGTCGAGGGCGACTTGGTATTTGTCGCGGATGCGGTCGCGGAGATTCTGGAGGGCCATGTTTTTCTGGGCCAGCTCCACCTCCGCGGCGCCGCGCCGCTCCTGGAGTCCGGCCAGGCCGAGCCTCTGTGCGCGCAGGGCCTCCTCCGCCTGGGCGATCTGCTCCTCCTCCCCCGTCTTTTGGTCCATCAATTCCGCGATCTGGGAGTTGACTTGCTCGCGCTTTTGCCGCAACGAATCCATTTCGCGCCGCGACTCGGCGATCTCCCGCGCGGCCCGCCCGTTGCGCTCGGTGAAGGAATGAATCTCGCGGCGGCGTTGTTCGGCCAGGTGCGCCAGTTCGGCGATGCGCTGTTCCAGCGGTTTCATCTGGCTGCCAAAAGAGGCGCACAACTGCTCCTCGGTCGCCAGCGCCACTTTGGTTTCCGTCAACGCGGCGTTGGCGGTCTCGCGCTGCTGGCGGAAGTTCTCGAGGGCGGCAGTCCATTGCGCCAGGGCCGCCTGGGCGGTCTGTTCCCGTTGTTCGAGCGCGCCAACCTGGGCGGCGAGGTCCTGCCGCAGGCGGCGGCCCTCCTCCTCCTGCGCGGCCAGGCTGTTGATTTCGTACACGACGGTCTCGATCTTTTGTTCCAGCGCGCGGGCGGAATTTTGCAGGGCGGAGTATTCCCCTTTGCGGGTGGCGATGCCCACCTCCTGGGTGCGCAATTGCGTCTGCGCCTCCTGCAAGCCGGCCTGCAGGAGGGTTTGCTCGCCGAGGAGCGCGCCTTTGCGGCGGCCAGCCTCGTTGACGCTCTCCTGCAACGCCGCCGCGGAATCGCGCAATTCGGCGATTTGATTCTTGCGGCCCAAAATGGAGGCCGGGGCCTTGCCGCCGCCGTTCCCGTTGGTCTGGCCGCCCGTGAAAACTCCGTGCCGGTCCAGCAACTCGCCCGCCGGAGTGACAAACTCCAGCGCCCCGGCGCTCTGGCGCCAGGCCGCGGCGGCGGCCGCCAGATCCGGGGCGATGACGGCGCGGCCCAGCAAATTCTGAAGCAGCGGCTGGACGGACGCGTCCGCCTCCACCACGCCCAGGGCCAAAGTCATGTTGGCGGGGACCGCGGCCGGGACGGAGGCGTCGCCGCCGCGAAGCTCCAGCGCCGCCACGCTGGCGCGCCCGGACTTGCTGGCGCGCAGGCCGTCCAGGATTTGGCGGGCGGACTCCTCGCGTTCTGTCAACACTAATTGCAAATTGCGGCCCAGCGCCGCCTCCACGGCCGCGACGTGCTCCGCCGGGACGCGAATGCGGTCGGCCAGCAGGCCCAGAACCTGGTCCGCGTTTTTCAACGCCGAAAGCGCCCCCGCGCCGTAGCCCTCCCGCTCCGCGTCCAGTTGTTCGAGCAGATGGAGGCGGGAGCGGTTCTCGGCCTGCCGCCGCAGCAGATCGTCCAGGCCGCGGGTGGCCTGGTTGAGCTCCTCCTCAATGCCGCGCAGGCGCCGCTGCCGCTCCTCCAGCGTGCCGCGACGCGCCTGCGCGTCTGAAATGTCGGCATCCACGCTGGCCGAGAAGTCGCGCAGCCGCGCGGCGAGGCCCGCGCGCTCCTCCTCCAACTGCGCCTTTTCCGCCGAGAGTTTTTCCAGGCGGACGGCGTCGCCCTCTTTGCGCAGGTCGAGGGAGTTGATTTGATTGCGGGCGCGGCTCAATTGCTGGGCGGCGGCAAAGGACTGCTCCTGGGCGTCGCGCAGGGCGGCCTGCGCCGCGGCCAACTGGCATTCCACCGCCTGGAGGGCCTCGCGTTTGGCCTGCAACGCCTGCAAGTGCGTCCGCACCGAGGCCGCCGAAGCGGCCTGGCGCGCGCCAGCCTGGGCCAGTTCCTCCCGCGCCACGCGCTGGCGCTCCTCGGCCTGGGCGATGTCGCCGCCGGCCTGGGCGTTTTGGGCCTGCCAGTCGCGCATCCGGTCCTCGTTGAACTGGATGCGGCTCTGGTGGCGATCCATTTCGCCCTTGAGTTCCAGCCCCTGTTGCTGGGCGTGGCTGATTTGCTGTTCCCGCTCGGAAAGTTCCTCGCGCCGCCGTCCGATTTCATTTTCCTGGCGCATGACGTTTTCCGTGATGATCTCCGCCTCGGCGCGCGATTTTTCCAACTGCGCCTGGCGCGCCTCGATCTCCACCCGCAGAAGATCAAACTGATGCCGGGCGAGTTGCGTGTCCAAATGGCGCAGTTCCAGCATGAGTTGCTTGTAACGGCGCGCCTTGCCGGCCTGGCGCTGGAGCGAGCCGATCTGCCGTTTGACCTCGCGAATCAAGTCGGCGACCCGCAACAAATTCTGATCCGTCGCCTCCAGCTTGCGCAGCGACTCTTTTTTTTGGGACTTGAATTTAGTGATGCCCGCCGCCTCCTCAAAGATCATGCGGCGGTCCTCCGGCTTGTTGGACAAAATCTGGGTGATGTTCCCCTGGGCCATGATGCTGTAGCTGGACCGCCCCACGCCCGTGCCCATGAAGAGCTGCTGGATGTCCTTGAGCCGGCAAGGGGTCTTGTTGAGGAAGTATTCGCTGGCGCCGTCGCGGAAAACGCGGCGGGTGAGCGTGACCTCGTTATAGGCGATCTCCACGCCCGCCGCTGTCAGGTGCTCGTCGTCCACGCCGCCGATGGTCAGGGAAACCTCGGCCATGCCGAGGGATTTGCGGGAATCGGCGCCGTTGAAGATGACGTCGGCCATTTCGCCGCCGCGCAGCGCCTTGGCCGATTGCTCGCCGAGTACCCAACGGATAGCGTCGGAGACGTTGGACTTACCACACCCATTGGGGCCGACGATGGCGGTGACGCCCGGCTGGAAGTTGAGGGAAGTTTTGTCCGCGAAGGACTTAAACCCCAAAACGGTTAAATTCTTGAGATACATGCTGGAATGCAAGAAACCACATCGGAACTGAAAAGTAAAGCGAAAAACCACCATATAATGTGGTGATCCCATCGAAATATGCCAGTAATGGACATTTTGGGGGTGGACGGGTCGAGTTTTTGGTTGTTTTGGGGCTGGAATGGGCCGCAAATGCGCTTTCATAAAAATACCACGATTATGCACGATTATGCACGATTACGCACGATTTCCGCCTTCGCCAAACCCGCGGGGCGACAAGGGGATGGCCCCAAGTTGCACACCACGGTCCCAACCGGATTTTGCCATTGCTTGTGATGGGGGGGGTGTTTTCCGCCTTCATTTGCCTTTATTTGGCTTTATTCACCTTGATCGGATGGCGCGCTTTCGCCAAACACCGGCGGTTTCTCCGGCCGCCGACGCCAAGGCTTGCGCCCTGGCTTTGGCGGACATCTGGCGCGACCCGACGGCGCGACAAGCCGCCCGGCAATTTGACTGGCATACCGCCCTCCATGCGAAACACCATAGCACAGTGGCTACAGGTTGGAAAGCTACTAATGATTGATTTTCGGGGTTTGGAGGCGTCCACCCGTCCGGACCCGCGTGAGAATTGGCTCTTTTGATGGTTGACTTTTTATCGCATCCGGGCAAATGTCGCGCATGAGCCAAACTATCACACCCACGAGCGGCAATCCGCTTCCCCCAAGAACGTCCGCTCTTTCCATCTGGAGCCTGGTTTTGGGCATTCTAAGCGTGATCGCGTGTTTCTTTTCAATCCTCTTCGCCATCCCCGCTGTGATTTGCGGACATCTGGCGCTGTCCCGGATCAAGCGATCGGGAGGGGCGCTGCAGGGGCAGGGATTGGCGATCGGCGGCCTGGTGACGGGCTACATTGGGATACTCATTTTCCCGCTGCTGATGGTCATTGCCTACCCCAACTTCGTCAGAGCACGCGCCATGGCGCAAGAGACTGTTTGCATCTTGACTCGGCCAAACAGCAATGGGCGCTGGAGCATAAGAAAACCGCCACCGACACCCCGACGTGGGAGGACTTGCGCCCGTATCTTGGGCACGGCCCCGCGGGCGACCTGCCGCAATGTCCGGCCGGCGGCGAATACAAAATCAACGCGGTGGGAGTAAAACCCACTTGCTCGGTTGCCGAACACGTGCTTCCGTAGCAACGCGGGGAAACGGGCCGCCCGGGAGGATTCCGGCGCCGGTGTGATTTTCTCCACTGACCCCTTCATAAACCCCGATTGGATCGAGAAATGGAAAGTGTCATTTTTCTAGGACTGACCCCTTCACTTTTCTAGGACTGACCCCTTCATACCTTCATAAACTCCGATTGGATCGAGAAATGGAAACTGTCATTTTTCTAGGACTGACCCCTTCATTTTT
>JBEKAN010000366.1:0-4799 GCA_050015895.1 Verrucomicrobiota bacterium | reverse complement strand
CGCAGGGTTTCGCTCACGATTTCTGAGTATTCACTTTTGAGGGGGAAGTCAGCAAGATATTTGTCATGGATTTGGGGTTTGGGGTTGTGGCGCGTCGCCGGGGTTGGGGGGATGTTTTTTGGTTATCCAGCTTTATTGGGAAGCTCTGGCAACCGACAAGCGCCGGGCCGAGGGCGGACCGGGAAACTTCCGTAAGCGCGCGGCGGGACGGCAGCGACCATGCGCCACTTTGACCCACAACCACTTGCGCCGCCCCGGACGGTTTGCCGCGCCGGCCAGTTCCGACGTTTGCTCCGTTTGCCCTCATCACTGTTGTAAGGGGTATCACATAGCGAAGGTATTGTCAAGGCCAATCTGAGAAAAAGCGCGACGGGGGATCCCCCAATATGATTGCGGCTGACCGGCAATTGGAATAGATAGTTTTTCCGAATGACAAAGCAGTCGTTTCTGCGTCAAGTGGTTTCAGTCCCGCAGTGGACACGACATTCCTTTTACCTGCTGGGCGGTTGCCTGGTGGTGATGGGATTGATCGCGTGCTTCTGGTGGCCGCTGGCGCGGCATGCTCTGGTGGTGGAGGACGGATGGAGCGGGGATGGGCGGTGGCATTTGGACTGGCTGCTGGCCGGCAATTTTCTGGCGATGTTCCTGCTCATCATGGCGAAGGCGGATTTGCGCGCGGATTGGAATGTCGCCCTGGCCGGTCTGGCCGGCGGTCTGGCCATTGAATGCTGGGGGACACAAACCAACCTCTGGACTTATTACACGGCCGAACGGCCTCCGTTCTGGATCATCCCGGCCTGGCCCGTCTCAACCCTGGCAATTGACCGGCTGACGCGGCTGCTCAATTGGGCGGCCGCGAACCGCATGGGTTTGGTTGGGAGCGATCGCTGCTTTCGCGTGGCTTATTGGATTGTGTTTGCGGGATTTTACGCGTTGATGGCCCGCTTTGTCGCGCCGACGTGGGACAAGTCTTTGAGCTGGGCGGCAATGATCGTGTGCGCCCTCATCATCCTCACGCCCACCAATCCCCGCTGGGCGACCCTGACGTTTGTCGCCGGGTCGGGGTTGGGATATTTTCTGGAACGCTGGGGCACCACGCGCGAGTGCTGGACCTACTACACGGGGCAAACGCCGCCGTTGTTCGCGGTGCTCGCGCATGGCATGGCGTGCGTGGCTTTTTGGAGGGTGCGGGCGCTGGCTCGCGGGTTGAGGTTGGGGCGGAGATGAGTTCAACCTCTCACTTGTTCATTTTCAATTCCGCATTCTCGATTTCCACCGTCCGGCGGAGGGACAGGAAATGCAGCCAGGCGCGCGTCACGGGGCGGGCGTAAATGCGCCCGATGGCCCGCGCGTAAAGGGACAATTGCGGGCGATACGCATGGACCTTGGCCTCCAATTCCTCCTCCCCAAAACGGTCGGTCTTGAAATCCAGCACCCAGATTTCCTCCGGCATGACCACCGCCAGATCAATGACCCCCTGCACCAGGATGAATTCCCCGGCGCCATTCTCCTCCCCCAGTTCCGCCGGCGAAAACCGCGCGGTGAAAGGCAGCTCGCGATGGACGCATTCCCGCCGCGCCAGCACACGCCGCCCCACTTCGGATTGCCAGAACGCCGCCAGCCCCTCGAATTCCAAACACGCCGCCTGCGCCTCCGTCAAAACGCCTTGCCGCGCCAACCGCGCCGCCTCCTCCCGCAACTGCGCCACGCCGCCAACCTCCGCCAGCGAAACGGCCTCCAAAAAGGCGTGATGCGCCAACCCAATTTCCGTCGCCGACAATTTGCCGCCCCTCCCCTGCTCGCGGGCGCTGGAAGATCGGGCGAAGAACGGTTGCGCCTCCTCGTCCTCCCCATCCGCCATCTGGCGGCGCAACGCGGAGACGGAAGTCTTGGCCGCCCGGCGCGTCGCCCCCTCGAAGGGATAGCGCCACTCCGCGAGGCTCCGCCCCCGGCGCAACAACTCCAAATCCGCGCCCGGCGCCGGAGCATCGTGCGCGGCAGCGACGGCGGTCGCGCCCCGTTCCGCGGGCGCTGGTTCCTCCTCGTCATAAACCCGCCATGTCAGCAGCGAATTTCCGCCGGAACAGTCCAGC
Source organism: Verrucomicrobiota bacterium (assembly GCA_050015895.1). Taxonomy (GTDB): domain Bacteria; phylum Verrucomicrobiota; class Verrucomicrobiia; order Limisphaerales; family Palsa-1400; genus JBEKOF01. Next base: position 2,706 of record JBEKAN010000366.1, on the reverse strand, counting down.
GATTCCGCGCCAAATTCCCGCAACAGCCAGGCCCCCAGCCAGTCCATGTGACTGCGGCCCGCCAGAATTTCCGCCGCGCCCAGCCCGCGTCCCGCCGCCTCCGGCCATTTTTCGGAAATGGTTTTGTCGCGCGCCGAGCCGAACAAAAGCAGGCGGTCCGCCGCCCGCGTCAGCGCCACATAGAGGAGGCGCAATTCCTCGCCGTAAACCTCGCGTTTCTGCCGCCGTTGCGCCAGCCAGTGCGGCAGGCCGGGATAGAACTGGCGTTTCCCCGGCGGATTGACCATCGGGCAGAGACCCAGTTCCTCGTCCAAAATCACGCGCCCGCGCAGATCATCCAGATTGAACCTCTTGCCCAAGTCCGCCAGTGCGACGATGGGAAACTCCAGCCCCTTGCTCTGATGTATGCTCATCAGCCGGACGGCGTCCCGGAGCGGCTGGGCGGCCGGCTCCATTTCCACCTCGTTCTCCCGCTGCGCGTCCACGAACTGGAGAAACCGGTACAGCCCCTCGCCGCGAAAACTGTCAAATTGCTCTGTCAACCATAGCAGCCGGGAAACATTCGGGCCGGCGGCGTCCGGCAACTCCCCGTATCCGGTCTCCTCCACCACCCGGCCCAAAAGCTGCGAGATCCCCTCCACCCGCGACATCCGCCGCCAGGCGCGGAAACGCTCCAGGAAGACGTTGACCCGCTCATGTCCGGGATTCTCCTCATGCCAGCGGAGCAGCGCCGCCCAGAAACGCCCCGGCCGCCGCGCCAGCCGGATGGACGCCAGCTCGTCGGCCGTCAATCCCACCAGCGGCGAGCGCAGCACGGCCAGGAGCGGCAAATCCTGCGAGGGATTGTCCAGCACCCGGAGCAGGCTGAGCAGATCGCGCACCTCCAGACTCTCGTAGAAGCCGCCGCGGACCGCCGCCAGCGGCACGCCCAGCCGCGCGAATTCCTTGACGTAAACCTCCGCCTTGCGGCGCGGCGCGCGAAGCAAAACCACCATGTCGCCCCACGCCGCCTCCCGCGCGGGCTGGCCGGGAATGAGCGTCTCTTGGCCCCTCAATTCCAGCAGGCGCCGCGCGACCCGGCGCGCCTCCTTCTCCGTGCCGGAGAGCGGCCCGCCCCCGGAGATTTCTGAGGCGTCCGCATCCTCGTCCTGGTTCCGACCGACGCGGCGCAGATGCAATTCCACGCGCGGCGCGGATTCGGCCCCGGGGGACCGGGAAGCGCGCTCTTCGGGATTTCCGAAACGCAGCCGGGCCTCGTCGTCGTATTCGATCCCGCCCGGTTCCCCCCGCATGAGCGCGGCGAAAACATGGTTGACAAAATTCAGGACGCCCTCGTGGCTGCGAAAATTGTCCGACAGCGAAACGACCCGCCCTCCGGCCCCGCCGCGCCAGTCCCGCTGGCATTTGAGAAAAATCCGGGGGTCGGCCAGACGGAAGCGGTAAATGCTCTGTTTGAGGTCGCCGACCAGAAAGCGGTTGGCCTCCGCGCCTTCGCGGCCCAGGGCCTGGAGGATCGCATCCTGCGCGCCGTTGATGTCCTGGTATTCGTCCACAAAAATCAGGCGCAGCTTGGCGCGCCATTGCGCCGCGATCGCGCTAGGCTGATGTTTTTCCAGCAGCAGCCGCAGGGCGAATTGCTCCAAGTCGTGGAAATCCATGCCGCCCGCGTCGCGTTTGACGGCGAGGTAGGCCTCGCCGAACTGGCGCGTCAATTCCAGCAGCGCCAGCATGGGAGGGGCGGACCAGTTCCAATCCTCCGCCAGCGGGTCGCCGTTCTCCCCCCCGCAGAGCGACCGCAAAAAGCGGGCCTCGGAGAACATGGTGTCCAGCGGCCCGCGCCAGTCCGGCCTTCCTTTCGGCTCGGCCTGGCACATCGTCTCCAGCGCCGCGGCGAACTCCTGGCGCGAGGGCTTGCGCGGCAGGGCGGCCAGGACCGCCGCGCATTGGCTGGCGGCTTTGTTTTCCGCCGGTTGCGCTTGCGCCAAAGCCAGCCAGGATTGGCGGCGTTCCTCCAGCTCCGCCATCAGCCAGCCGCGCCATTGGTCCGGCGCCGCGCGCTGATACTGTGCGACCTGCGCCTCAAACCAGCCCTGTGGATCGCGCAAGGTCTGGGAGTAGTGATGCAGACGGAGAACCAATTGGCGGACGGCCAGGTCGGAATCGCCGCCCTGGGACTGGATGATTTCCTGGATGGCCCTGGCCGCCGGGGTGTCGCGGGTGTAATTATTTTGCAAGACCGAGTCCAGCGCCTGGCGCCGCAGCAGCGGCACCCGCTCCTCCGGCAGCACGACCAACTGCGGATCCAGACCCAGGGTGTAAAAATGCTCGCGCACCAGCCGGAAACAAAAGCTGTGCAAGGTGCAAATCCACGCCGTGTCCAGAAGCGCCAACTGCTCCGAGACATGCGGCGAGGGGGCGGCGGCGCTGACGGCCTCCAGGCTGGCGCGCAGGCGCTGGCGCATTTCCGCCGCCGCCGCCTCGGTGAAAGTGACCATCAAAACCTGGTCAATGGAGCCGCGGTTGTGGGGGTCCAACAGCCAGGCCAGGCAGCGGTCCACCAACGTGCGAGTCTTGCCCGCCCCCGCGCCGGCGACGACGAGGACATTGCCGCGGGCCGCAATCGCCGCCTGCTGTTGGGGCGTGGGGGTGCTCATTGGAAGGTTCAAGTCGTGCCGGACGCGCCCGTAACACGCAGCGTTTCGATCT
>JBEKAN010000365.1:0-6914 GCA_050015895.1 Verrucomicrobiota bacterium | reverse complement strand
GGATGTGCGCGCTGACCATTTGCCTCTACAACGCCATGTCCCTGCGCTACGAGTTGGAGTTTGCCTCCCCGTTGCTGTTGCTCGCCGTCATTGGCTTTCTGGCTCTGGAGCGCGCCCTGGCGGCCCAGCCGGTCTGGCGGCGCGCGGCCCGTTGCGGCTGGGTTTTGTTGCTCGTTTTTTCGGTCGCGTTCAACTTGTTTGCGGGCGTTCACATGCAAGCACAACTCCAATGCGGCTTGGGCACGACTCTTCAGCAAAAGGGAAAAGTGGACGAGGCGATTACCCATTACAAAAAGGCCCTGCAACTTGCGCCGGGCTACGCGGCGGCCTGGTTGGACCTGGCCAATGCGCTGGAGCAAAAGGGGAAAGTGGACGAGGCGGTCACCCAATACCGAAAAGCCCTCCAAATCAAGCCCGACTACGCCGAGGCCCGATGCAACCTCGGCAACGCTCTTCTGCAAATGGGAAAAGTGGACGAGGCGATGAGCCAATTCCAATTGGCCCTGCAAACCAAGCCGGGCCTGGCCCAAGTCCACAACGACCTGGGCACCGCCCTTCTGCAAAAGGGCGGAGTGGACGCGGCGATCACCCAATATGAAACCGCGCTACAAATCCAGCCCGACTTCGCCGAAGCCCACAAGAACCTCGGCATCGCCCTTCTGCAAAAAGGAAGAGTGGACGAGGCGGTCGCACATTTGCAAAAGGCCCTGCAAACCAAGCCCGACTACGCGGAAGCCCATTTCAACTTGGGCAACGCGCTTGCGCAAACGGGCGCGGCGGACGAAGCAATCGCTCATTTCCAAAAGGCGCTGCAAATCAAGCCCGACTACACCGACGCCCACAACAACCTCGGGTGGGTTCTTCTCCAACACGCCCGAGTGGACGAGGCGATTGCTCATTTTCAAAACGCCCTCCAAATCAAGCCGGAGTTCGCGGAAGCGCACTTCAACTTGGCCAACGCTCTTCTGCAAAAGGGCGAGTGGGGCCGGGCGATCACCCAATACCAAACGGCCCTGCAAATCAAACCCGCCGATCCCACTTTCCAATCCTCCCTGGCCTGGCTTCTGGCCACCAGTCCGGAGCAGTCCCTGCGCGACGGCGCCAAAGCGTTGGCACTGGCCCGGCAGGCCGAGACGTTGAGCGGCGGACAAAATCCGGTCATTCTTCGCACCCTGGCCGCCGCCTGCGCGGAGCAAGGAGATTACGCGCTGGCCGCCGCCACGGCCCGGCGCGCCCTTGACCTGGCGGTGGCGCAAAAAAACGACACGGTGGCCGCCTCGTTGCAAAAGGAAATCCAACTCTACGAGGCGGGCGCGCCCGCGCGGCTGGCGCCGCCGTGAGCGCGCAATTGGCCGTTTGAAATCTGAATTTTGAAAGCCGCGGACCCAACCCCAACGTCGAAAGCAAGAAACCCGCAAACCTCGCAAGTGGTCCGCGTCTGCGTCTTTCTGGCGCTCGCCGTGCTGGTCGTGTTTGGACAGACCGCGCGTTTCGGGTTCGTCAATTACGATGATGACCGGTATGTTTATGAGAACCCGCTGGTGCAAAAGGGCCTGACTTGGCGCGGCGCGCTCTGGGCCTTTACCTACGGCGGAATCGGCCACTGGCATCCGTTGACCTGGCTGACCCACATGGCCGACTGCCAAGTGTATGGCCTTTGGGCGGGAGGACATCATTTGACCAATGTGGCCCTCCACGCCGCCACCACGGTGCTCTTGTTCTTGGTCTTGCGCGCGATGACCGGCGCCCTGTGGCGGAGCGCGTTTGTGGCGGCGGTGTTCGCCGTCCACCCCTTGCGCGCCGAGTCGGTGGCGTGGATCGCGGAGCGCAAGGATGTTCTCAGCGGGATGTTCTTCATGCTCACCCTCTGGGCTTATGTGCGATATGCGCGGCAACCCTCGCGCGGCCGCTACGCGGCGGTGGCGCTGCTCTTTGGCTTGGGGCTTTTGTCCAAAAACATGCTGGTGACACTGCCTTTTGTGCTCCTCTTGCTGGACTGGTGGCCGCTGGGACGGATGGGGGGAAGGCAGAATTTAGAATTTAGAATAGAGAATGGGGAAAGCGTGGGGAAGAAAGCCGCCCGGATGGCGTTTTGGGGGTTGGTGAGGGAGAAGATTCCCTTGTTGTTGCTTTCGGCGGGGTCCTGTGTGGCGACTGCTTGTGTGTCGGAGAAGGTCACGGCGCTGACCCATATACCGGCTCTGGACCGCTTTGCAAACGCTTTGGTCTCCTATGTCGTCTATGTGGGGCAGATGCTTTTCCCGGCGGGATTGGCCATCCCGTATCTCTTTGCGGCCGGCGGCAAGCCGATATGGCAGGTCTGCGTTGCCTTTGTCCTGCTGGCGGCGACCTCCGCGGGGGTGATGGCTTGCAGGAAGAAAAGTCCATGCATGGTGATGGGCTGGCTCTGGTATCTTGGGATGCTGGTTCCCGTGATTGGGCTGGTTCAGATATCGTACTACACCCATGCGGACCGCTACACGTATTTACCGGGAATCGGGCTTTGCATGGCGGGGACTTGGGCGGTGGGGGATTGGAGCGCGGGATGGAAGCATCGGAGGGTGGTTTTGGGTGGCTTGATGGTGGCGGTGATTGGGGCATTGACTCTCTGCGGCCACCGCCAGGCTTCGTATTGGCGCGAGAATGAATCACTGTGGACGCGCTCGCTGGCCTGCTCCCCGCGGAACGTCGTGGCCCACAATGGCATGGGCCAGGTTCTTTACCAAAGGGGAGATTTGGATGGCGCGATCGCGCAATACCGCAAGGCCCTGGAAATCAGGCCTGCCTATAAGGATGCACACTTCAACCTGGGGATTGCTCTTTCCGAGAAGGGAGACTTGGACGAAGCCATCGCGCAATACGGCAAGGCCCTGGAAGTCACGCCGGATGATGCGAGCGCCCATAACAGCCTGGGGGCGTGTTACGAGAAAGAGGGAAGGCTGGAGGATGCCATCGCGCAATACAAACAGGCTGTGGAAATCAAGCCCGATTACTGGGACGCCCATTTCAACATGGGTGTTGTTCTTCTCAAGAAGGAAGACACCGATGGGGCCATTGCAGAATACAAAAAGGCCGTGGAGATCAACTCCGAACAAATGGAAGCCCACCTCGGTCTGGGCAATGCTCTGGCGCTCAAGGGCGACCTGGTGGAAGCCATCGCCCAATACCAACAAGCCCTCCTGATCGCCCCCGACGACGCCGACACCCGCTACAACCTGGCCAACACCCTTGTCCAGTATGGCAAACTGGACGACGCCGTAGCCCAATACCGCAAGGCGCTGGAGATCAAACCGGATTACCTGCAAGCCCGCTCCAACTTGGGCAACACTCTCAAGCTCCAGGGGGATCTGGACGGGGCCATTGAGGAATACCGAAAAGTTCTCGCTCTCAACCCGGCATACGAAAAGGCCCGCTACAATGTGGCCCTGGCTCTTTTAGCCAAAGGGGATTTGGAGGAGGCCATTGTCGGCTTTCAGCAGGCGCTAAAAATCAACCCCCGCTCGGCGGACGCCTGCGCCGATCTCGGCCTGGCTTTGTTCAAGAAAGGGCGAACCAAGGAGGCCATTGACGCCTGGCAACAGGCCCTGGAAATCAAGCCGGATCAACTCCAGGTTCTGAACAATCTGGCCTGGTTGCTGGCGACAACCCCGGACGGCTCCCTGCGCGACGGCGCCAAGGCCGTCGCGCTGGCCGCGCAGGCCAACCAGTTGACCGGCGGCGGCAATCCGATGATGCTTCACACCCTGGCCGCCGCCTACGCGGAGGAAGGGAATTACGGGCTGGGAGCTGTCACGGCCCGGCGCGGCCTGGACTTGGCGCTGCGGCAGAAGAACGACACGCTTGCCGCGACCTTGCAAAAGGAAATCAAACTCTATGATGCGGGCAGGCCGGCGCGAGAGAGCGCCACACAGGCAAGCGCTCCAACGGCGCCAGCCGCGCCGCGATGAGCGGGCAACAGGCCACCTGAAAGCTGAATCCAATGAGCGGAACATGGAAGCAAACAACGGGAGTGAAAGAACTCCGAGCGGACCAATCGGAGAGCCGTCCGGCTGGTTTGGCGGACGGCTGGAAGGTTTTCGGAATCTGCCTGTTCCTGGTGGCGGTCATCTGGGTGGTGTTTGGACAGACGGCGCATTTCGGGTTCGTCAATTATGATGATGACGTCTATGTTTATGAGAACGCCAAGGTCACCAGCGGTCTGAGCATGGCGGGCGTCGCCTGGGCCTTCACGCATGTGATGTGCAATTTTTACCACCCGCTGACCATGATTTCGCTGATGGCGGATTATCAATTCCACAAGCTCAACGCCGGCGGCTATCATGTCACCAATGTGCTCCTTCACACGGCCTCCGTCCTCCTGCTGTTTCTGATTTTGCGGCGGATGACCGGCGCGCTCTGGCGCAGCGCGTTTGTGGCGGCGGTGTTCGCCATCCACCCGCTGCGGGTGGAGTCGGTGGCGTGGGTGACGGAGCGCAAGGATGTGCTGGGCGCGTTCTTCTTCATGCTCACGCTGGGGGCGTATGTGCGGTATGTGGAGGAGAAAACCAAGAACAACCACGGATCACACGGATTACCCGGATGGAATCCTCCTAATCTGAATCCTAATCTGAATCCGTCGTTATCCGTGCCGTCCGGGGTCAAATCCAGTTCTTCCGCCCTCTTCTATGTCTTGGCCTTGGTGTTCTTCGCTTTGGGACTGCTTTGGTGTTCTTCGCTTTGGGACTGCTTTGCAAGCCGACGGCGGTGGCGCTGCCCTTTGCGCTGTTGCTGCTGGATTACTGGCCGCTGCAGCGCTTCGCCCCGCAGCCGCGCACCCGTGGTTTTGGAATTCCCAGGCGCTTGATCCTGGAGAAAATTCCTCTGCTGGCGCTCTCGGTGGTGGCAGGGGTGGTGACTTGTTTTGCCGAGCGCAAGGCGGAGGCGTCTATTGCCCTCATACCCATCCCTTCGCGGATTGGCAATGTCTTGATTTCCTACGTGGTATATCTGCGCCAGATGGTGTGGCCGGCGGGGCTTGCGCCTTACTATCCCTATCCGGAGAAAAGCCCGCCATTGGGGGAAATGGCGCTGGCGTTTCTGCTGCTCGCTGGCATTTCTGGAGCGGTTTTGGCGCTTTGGCGCAAGCGCCCCTGGTTTTTGGCGGGCTGGTTTTGGTATTTGGGAATGCTGGTTCCGGTGATCGGCATTGTGCAATTGGGCCAGTTCGCCCACGCGGACCGGAACACTTACCTGCCGCAGATCGGATTGTATGTTGGGCTGACCTGGGCGGCGGCCGAAATCTGCGCCGGCTGGCGCCACCGACGCCTGTTTCTAGGCGGATGCGCGACGGCCATTCTCGCGGCCGTGGTTTGCTGCGCGCGCGCGCAGACCTCGTTTTGGCGGGACAGCGGGATGCTGTGGCAACGCACACTGGTCAGCACGACTGGAAATTTTCTGGCGCGCAACAATCTGGGGAATTTTTATTTCCATTCCGGCAAACTGGAGGATGCCATTGAGCAATACCGAAAAGCCGTGGAGATCAAGCCGGATTATGCCGATGCCCATTTCAATCTGGCAGTCGCCCTTCTCCAGAAGGAAGACACGAATGGAGCCATGGCGCAATACCAAGAAGCCCTGGCAATCAATCCCGCCGCCGCGGATGTCCGCTACAACCTGGGCAATGCTTTATTCGCGCAGGGAGATTGGGAGCAGGCCGTTGAGCAATACCGAAAAGCCGTGGAAATCAAGCCGGATTATGCCGATGCCCATGTGGGTCTTGGAGTGGTTCTTCTCAAGAAGAAAGACCCGGAGGGCGCCATCGCAGAATACAAAAAGGCCCTGGAGATCAACTCCGATCTCCTGGACGCCCGCTTGGGCCTAGCCAACGCTCTGGCGCTGAAGGGGGACATGGACGACGCCATCGCGCAATACCAAGAAGCCCTGGCGATCGCCCCCGCCGCCGCGGACGCCCACTACAACCTGGGGATTGTTTTCTCCGAGAAGGGAAATCTGGAGGAAGCCATCCGGCAGTACAGAAAGGCCCTGGAACTCAAGCCGGACGACGAGGCGGCCCTCAAGAACCTGGGCGACGCTCTTCTCAGGCATGGCGAGCTGGATGAGGCCCTCGCCCAATACCGCAAGGCGCTGAACCTCAATTCTGAGGACGTGGCATCCCGCGCCAACCTCGGCAAAGCCCTTCTCCAAAAAGGGGATTTTGACGCGGCGCTGGCTTGCTTCCCAACAAACGCCGCGAGGAGTCCGGACCCGCTGACCAGGTGGCGCGAGCTGGGCGGCGCCTTGCGGCAACAGGGGGATTTGGAAGAAGCCATTCTCTGCTATCAGCAGGCGACAAGAATCAACCCCCGCTCGGCGGACGCTTACGCCGATCTGGGCCTGACTTACTTCCGGAAGGGGGAAATCCAGCAGGCCATGGACGCCTGGCAACAAACCCTGGAAATCAAGCCGGACCAAGTCCCGGTCCTGAACAACCTGGCGTGGTTGCTGGCGACAACCCCCGACTCGGCCCTCCGCAACGGCGCGAAAGCCGTCGCCCTGGCCGCCCAAGCCGACCAGTTGAGCGGCGGCGGCAATCCGATGATGCTGCACACCCTGGCCGCCGCCTACGCGGAGGAAGGGAGTTACGGGCTGGCGGCTGTCACGGCCCGGCGTGCGCTGGAAATGGCGGGGGAACAAAAGAACAACACGCTGGCGGCGACGTTGCAAAAGGAAATCAAACTTTACGAGGCGGACACGCCGGTGCGCGACAGCACAACCCAGCGAAGCGCACCAACGGTGCGAGCCGCGCCGCCGTGAGCGGGCAATGGGAAGACTGAAAGCTGAATCCAATGAGCCGAAGATCGAAGCAAACGACAGGAGGGATGGAATTCCGCGCGAACCCGTCCGGAAGCCGCGCCGTTGGATTGGCCGAATGCTGG
>JBEKAN010000364.1:0-4813 GCA_050015895.1 Verrucomicrobiota bacterium | reverse complement strand
CACCGCCACCGCGCCGCCGGCTTTTCCCGCCAGGGCGCCCCCGCGCCGCAGGCATTGGTCCGTGCCCTCAAAACCCTCCACCGCCAGGACGGCCCCTTCCTTCACCACGACGGTTTGGCCGATCTCCATGCGCGAAACCTGCCGGGCGATCCGAAAACCAAATTCCACATCCTCCTTTTGCGCCCCGGCCAGGGCCGGCCCCAGCGAGAACCCGGCGGCGGGCATCAGCGGGCCGAGCCACGGGAGGGGGGGCACCAGCTCGATGCCGTCTTTCCTCAATTCCTCCGCCACGGCGCCGAAAATCGAGCGCGCGTTCTTTTCCTTCAACTTGACAAGAATGGCCAGCGAGCGGAAATCCGGGCGCACATCGAACAGGTTTTTGGGGGCGACCTGGCCCAGCATCACGCATTGGCGCACCCCGCGCTCCTGGAAGGCGGAGATCATTTTGGAGAGCTGGCCCACTTTGAGCCACACGGTTTCATCCACCAGAGAAGCCAGAGCCGGGTCCGTCTCCCCGTCAAACGCCACGGCCACCAGGCGCCCGACCCCCTGGGCGCGGGCCTGCCGGGCAAAAAGCAATGGCAGGGACCGGTTGCCGGCGATGATCCCCAGGGTTTGGACATGTTGCGCCACGCCGACAAGCTATCCCGCCTCCACCCTCCGGCCAACAAAAAACCGGCGGCGCCCCGCCGGAGGGGGGTGGGAGACAATTCCGCCAAGGGAGCCGGAACGCCTTTCTCAGGGACAAAGTGAAACTGACATTTCGCGCTCCAACACGCTTCGCGCGCCAGACTGGCAGCCAAAGTCCGCCCAGTTGTGATTTCCTCTTAACCTCCCGCGGATTTATGCCGATTCCATTTGAAGACGTTGCCATGCCTGATAGATTGTGGGTGATTGAGTTTTGAGCGCGTTCCGGCTCTCTGTTTGGTCGGATTGGGCACAGGAGCGAATATGATCTTTTTCCGTCCAATTCCAGCCTTTTTGGCCGCCCTCCTGACCGGCTTGACGGGCGCCGCGCCGGCGCGCGCGGCGGATGACGGCGCGCGGTTTTTGCACCAAATCTGGCAGAGCGAGGACGGGCTGCCCAGCTCGGCTGTGAACGCGGTTTTGCAAAGCCGCGACGGCTATTTGTGGATCGCCACGCCAGGGGGGCTGGCCCGCTTCGATGGTTCCCGCTTCACCATCTCCGACATCCAATCCTCCGACCCCGACCGTCCTCATTCCCTTCTCTGCCAGACCGCGGACGCAAGCCTTTGGACTTCCACCGACGACGGGGTGGCGCGGATCAGAGACGGGCGGACCACAAAATACACGACCAACAACGGGTTGCCTTCGCAAGTCATCACCACGGTCTATCAGGACCGGCAACACAGGATTTGGGCCGGCTCGCCCAACGGCGTGTTGCAATTCGACGGCGCCAGTTTTTTCCGCATGCCCACCAATGCCGGATTCCCAACCAGCAATGTCCGCGTGATGACCGAAGACCGCGCCGGGACATTGTGGATTGGCACACAACGCGGGCTTTATTCCTACAAAGACGGCACGGTGGCTCTCCAGGCCGGGACCGCCCGAAGCATGGTCCAGTGCCTTTGCGGGTCCCGCTCGGGCGCTTTGTGGGTGGGGATGACCCAAGGCCTGGGGCGGCTTCAAGACGGCCAGTGGGCCATTTTTCTGGACAGCCCGGACGGGCTTTCGGCCCGCAATGTCCGCGCGCTCCACGAGGACAGCTTCGGAACGCTTTGGATCGGCACCACCGCCGGAGTGCAACGTTTCCACGACGGCAAATTCTACAGCGTCATCACCTCCGGCCTGACGGCCCCGGATTTTGACTATGCGGTGCCGGGGACCGTCAACGCGATCTGCGGCGACCAGGAGGGGGATGTCTGGATCGGCACCGCGCTGGGCCTCAACCGGTTGAAGAAACAGCCCTTCCGGCTTTTCAACCAGTCCGACGGCCTGCCGGAGAAGCAGGTGACCTCCGTCTTGCAAAGCCGATCGGGAGATCTGTGGATGGGCACCGTCGGAGGCGGACTGGCCCAGCTTCACGACGGACATTTCACCACTTGGAGCACCAACCAGGGGTTGCCCCAAACGGTCCGCGGGCTGTGCGAGGACAATTCGGGCGCCTTGTGGGTCGGGGGCGACAATGTCGAAGGCGCGCAGGGACTCTTTTGTTTCAAGGACGGCAACGTCATCGCGCATTTTTCGACCACCAATTCGCCCGGCCTGGCGGACGACGTGGTCCGCGTCATCTTCCAGGATCACGAGGGAACGCTCTGGATTGGCGGCGCCGTTGGATTGTCGCGCTGCACGCAGGGCAAGTTCGAGCAGATCACCAGCTCGCGCGACTACGTCAAAGCCATCGCGGAAGACCCGCTGGGCCGGATTTGGGTCGGTTCCAAGTCCGGCTTGACGCGCCGCGGCAACGGGCAGACCGTCAGCTACCGGGCAAGCCTCAAACCGCTGGAAATCGTCAATTCCATCTATCTGGGCAAGGACGGCGTGCTCTGGTTCGGCACCGATGCGGGGCGGCTGTTTCATTTGCGGGACGACAAGCTGGTTCTGCTGCCGACCCGGGGGGCCTTCACCAGCATCCTGGACATCGTGGGGGACGCGGAGGAAAATCTTTGGTTCAGCAGTGACAACGGCGTGTTCCGGCTCGCCAAATCCGAACTCGCGGCCGCCCTCTCCGCCCGCGACAGCCCGCCGGCCCCGGTGAGCCTGGACAAAGTCGAGGGCATCCACCGCGCGCAATGCAACGGAATCGCCCAGCCCGCCGGCTGGAGCGACCGGAACGGCAACATCTGGTTTCCGACCCTGGTGGGCGCCGTTGCCGTCAACACCAAAGATTTTCAAGCGGGCGCCTTCCAACCCTCTGTCCTCATCGAGCGGGTGGCCGCCGGGGGCCGGCCCATTCTCCCCGGATCTCAAACCCGCCTTCCCCGGCGCTCCAGCCAGCTTGAATTCGACTACACCGCCCTGAGCCTGCGATCCCCGGAAAAAGTCCAGTTCGAATGCCGCCTGGAGGGGCTGGACAAGGATTGGCAGTATGTCGGCGCCCAAAGGTCCATCCACTATGCCGGCGTTGCCCCCGGCCAGTATGTTTTCCGGGTGCGGGCCTCCAGCACACAAGGCGTTTGGGGAAACGATGATGTGTCCTTCCCTTTTGTGCTTTTGCCGGAATTCTACCAGACCGGCCTGTTCTTCGCCTTGTGCGCCGTCGCGGTGCTCCTCGCCGGCTATGGCCTCTTCCGCTGGACGGTCCGGTTGCGCCGGAGCATTCAGCGACAGCGGGACCAGGAGGTCTTCAAACTGGTGGATGAATGGACCAAAAGTCTGCAGCACGAGGTGCTCGAGCGCAAACAGGCGCAAAAAGCCCTGGTGGAAAGCCAGGAAATCGTCATGCGCCAAGAGCGCCTGGCGGCCGTCGGTCAAATGGCCGCGGGCGTCGCCCACGAGTTCAACAACATCCTCACCGTCATTCAAGGCCACGCCGCCCTCCTCCTGGAGAACCCCTCCCTGGACGAGGACTCCGTCAAGTCCCTCAACCATATCACTTCCGGCGTCGAGCGCACCGCCAAGCTCATCCGCCAGATGCTGGCTTTCAGCCGCAAACAAGTCATGCAGCGCGTGGTCCGGGACCTGAACACCGTGGCCACAAACGTCGCCGACATGCTCGGCCCCATGCTCGGCGAGAGCATCCTCATCCGCCGCAGTCTGGCCGGCAAGCCCCTCCACGTCCTGGCCGACGCCGCCATGATCGAACAGGCCGTCGTCAATTTGGCCGTCAATGCCCGCGACGCGATGCCCAAAGGCGGCGTTTTGACCCTCACCACCCGCGAGGTTTGCGTCACCGAGGCCGAGGCCCTGGCCAGGGCCGAGCGCCGCCCCGGTCGCTTTGCCCGCCTGAGCGTGGCGGACACCGGTTGCGGGATGGATTCCAGCGTCATTGACCATCTTTTCGAGCCGTTCTTCACCACCAAGGAAGTCGGCAAAGGCGTCGGCCTGGGCTTGGCCACCGTCTATGGCATGGTTCAACAGCACCAGGGCTGGGTCGAAGTGGAAAGCCAGCCGGGTCAGGGCGCCTGCTTCCACATTACTTTGCCCCTCACGGAGAAGCCCGTCGAAGAACCGGCCGGCAAGTCGCCCCCCGCCAAGGTCCAGGGCGGCAAGGAAACCATCCTGGTGGTGGAGGATGAGAGCACCCTGCGCGAGTTGGTGCGGGAGGTTCTCGAGGGCCACGGCTACCAAGTCCTGGAGGCGTCCAGCGGTGTGGAGGCCCTGAAGGTCTGGGAGGCCCACGGCAGAAAAGTGGACCTGCTCCTGAGCGACATGATCATGCCGGAGGGCATGTCCGGCCGCGAACTGGCCGAGAAGCTCCAGAAAGCCGATCCCCAGCTCCCCGCCATTCTCACCAGCGGTTACAGCCAGGACATGATCGAACGGGAGATGGTCCTGGACCCCAGAGTGAAGTTTTTCTCCAAACCCTACCATCCCGCCCAATTGGCCCAGACGGTGCGCGACTGCCTGAACACCCGCAAAACTAATGGGAATGGCGGCTAACTTCTGGTGTTGCATTGGCTGCGGTTTTCAGGAACCTTGTGCTTGCAAAATCCGTTCGCGCCCGTAGATTAATCGGCTCATTTTGGAATATATGAATTTAAGCGGCATCCAGTTCCTCCTGGCCCAGCAGGCGGGGGGCGGGGCCAACGCCACCGCCCACATGGTCCTCTTCATGGGGGCGATGATTCTCTTCTTCTGGTTCCTGGTCATCCAACCCCAGCGCAAGCGCGAAAAGGCCCTCTAGGCCATG
>JBEKAN010000363.1:0-4814 GCA_050015895.1 Verrucomicrobiota bacterium | reverse complement strand
GGATGCCGCTCCGCCCACGAACGATCTGCCCACCAACCAACTGGTTTGGATCAAGAAGGCGTCCCGCTCGGCGGCGCGCTACCCCGGTGGATTCACGAACATCCTCTCCCTGCAAGGCGCGCCATGGACAGACCTGGGTGCCAACACCGCCGCCATCAGTATGACGGATGGGCAACTGGTCATTTCCAACGCCGGGGCCGGCTTGTATCTCGACTTCACCAACGTGCTGGTGGGCGCCAACAACAAGCTGACCAATGAGGGCGCACTGCCGGCAAATTCGCTGACTGGCGTCATTGCGCCCAAGACGGGGCAATGGACGTTGACATTTGGCGGCGGCAACAAGACCACCACCAAGGCTTACGGGGCGGTTCTCCAGAATCAGACCCACGGGATCAGCGGCGGGGGATATTTCCTGACCACCACCAACGCGGGGTCGGTCAGTTTGCAGTCGCCAGGACCGGAAGCGACAACACCGTAAGCGAAGTTGGCCGAACGGCTGCTGTTGGTTGCCTTCTCTTATCAAGGACTGATTTTATGTGATAACCTGCCATTATCTCGACGATCAATCCGAGCACCGCAACGACTAATCCAACTACGCACATTATTCTCCATCGCCGGGTTTCATGTTCCGAGGCAAGAAGCGCGCAGGCCGCCAACACCAGCATGGCCGCAAAAAAGGGCGCGTCCGCCGGAGGCACACTCAACGAGAAACAAACATAAGGAAGCAAAATAATATAAAGCACCACGGACCATTTGAATACATGCCTTTTCATTCAGCATCATCCGCGATTGTCCTTCTTCTTGTCCTTGTCGCCGGCGCGCAGTTCCTCGCGCAGCCAGACGATGAGAGCGGGGGCGAAGCAAATCGCCAGCCCCAGCGGCACGATCCATAATCCCCAAAGAGCCAAGTCAGTGTCTTGCATTGGAAATCAAACTCGCCGCTAATCGGTCGAATGTAAAGTGAGAAACTGCGTAATCGGTCAATCTTTGGTGGTAGGGCGCGCGCTCCGTGCGCGCCGCGGCGGGCAGTGGCCTGCCCGCCCTGCCTTTTGCCCACGTTTCAGTGACCCCGTGCGGATTTGACTTTTCACCGGGCCAAATTGATTTAAGTTGGCGGCATGACATTGACCGATGAGATGACGCAACTGGCCCGGCAGGCCAAATCGGCCTCGCGTCAACTGGCCCAGTTGAGCACCAGCCAGAAAAACGCCTGCCTGCTGGCGATGGCCGCCGCGCTGGAGCAGGACCGCGCCGCGATCCTGGAGGCCAACGATCTGGACATGGAGGAGGGCGCCGAAAACCGCCTCTCCAACGCCATGCTCGACCGCCTGAAGCTCGACGACAAACGCATCTGCGCCATGGCCGGCGGCCTGCGCGAAGTGGCCGCGCTGCCGGATCCGGTCGGCAGAATCCTGGACGACCGGACCCGTCCGAACGGATTGAGGCTGCGCAAGATTTCCACTCCCATCGGGGTGATCGTCATCATTTACGAGTCGCGCCCCAACGTGACCGCCGACGCGGCGAGCCTGTGTTTCAAGTCGGGCAACGCGAGCATCCTGCGCGGGGGCAGGGAGGCCCTGCATTCCAATGAAGCCATCGCCGGGGTGCTGACCGAGGCCGCCATCGAGGCGCTGCCCGCTTTCCCGGCCCACGCCATCCAGGTGGTGCGCACGACCGACCGGCAGGCGGTGAAGGAATTGCTCGCGCTGACCCAGTACATTGATTTGTGCATGCCGCGCGGGGGCGAGAGCCTGATTCGCGCCGTGACCGAGTTTTCCAAGGTCCCGGTGATCAAGCATTACAAGGGGGTCTGCCATGTGTATGTGGACGCCGACGCGGATTTGCAGATGGCCGGGGAGATCGTCTTCAACGCGAAATGCCAGCGGCCCGCCGTCTGCAACGCGATGGAAACCCTGCTGGTGGACGCGGATGTGGCGCAGGACTTTCTTCCCGCCATCGCCGCGCGTTTCAACGCAAAGAGAGTTGAGATGCGCGCGGACGACGCCGCCCGCAAAATCCTGGAATCCGCCCTCCCGCAACCGGCGCGGCCCATCCGGCCGGCCACCGAGCAGGATTTCCACACGGAGTACAACGATTACATCGTGAACATCCGGGTGGTGGAGGGCGTGGGGCAGGCGATTGAGCACATCAACCGGTATGGATCGGCGCACTCGGACAGCATCGTCACGCGCGACGAGGGGCGGGCGGCGGAGTTTTTGGCGCAAGTGGATTCGGCGGCGGTTTATTGGAACGCGTCCACGCGATTCACCGACGGCGGGGAATTCGGAATGGGGGCCGAGATCGGCATCAGCACGGACAAGATCGGGGCGCGCGGCCCGATGGGTTTGGAGGAGTTGACCAC
Organism: Verrucomicrobiota bacterium; assembly: GCA_050015895.1. Lineage (GTDB taxonomy): Bacteria > Verrucomicrobiota > Verrucomicrobiia > Limisphaerales > Palsa-1400 > JBEKOF01. The sequence continues at coordinate 2,452 of JBEKAN010000363.1, read as the reverse complement.
TTACAAATGGATCGGCACCGGCAACGGTCAGGTGAGAACCTAGCCCGCGTGCAAAAACCCATTCCAGCCACCGACCCCGGCGCGCGCGCCCGTTTCATCCGCGACTCCATTCCCGCCGGTGGATTGTTCGCCGGGCAGGACTGGCGCGTGTCGCCCGATCCATTTCCCATTGGGGCGGAACTGGCCGGGTTGCTGGAAAGTCTGGGGCGCGTGCTGCTGCAATTCAATCGCGCCGTAAATCTACTTTATCGAAGAAGCCTGGAGGGCAAACAGCCCGCCTGGGTCGCGCAGTGGCTCGATCAGGGCAAGCCGCCGGAGTTGCTCGAAGTGCAGCGCTCGGCGGCGATGAAAGGGGAACTGCCGCGCGTCATCCGCCCCGACATCATCCTCCACGAGGCGGGAGCGCGCATCACGGAATTGGACAGTGTGCCCGGCGGGATCGGGCTGACGGCCTGGCTTAATCAGACTTATTCGACCCTGCCGGTGGCGGCGCCAAACGTGATCGGCGGCCCCGACGGAATGATAGGCGGTTTCGCGGGAATTTTTGGCGGCGCGAAATCGGTTCACATTGTCATATCCGAGGAGGCGCAAACTTACCGCCCGGAAATGGCGTGGCTGACCGGGCAATTGGGGGAGGAATTCCAAATCCGCAGCCCGGACTTCACCGGGTTTGAAAGCGGCGACGCCGTGTATCGCTTCTTTGAGTTGTTCGACCTGCCGAATGTTCCCGCCGCAAAAACGATGATTGACATGGCGCTGGCGGAGAAGATCCGCCTCACCCCGCCGCCCAAGCCCCTCTTCGAGGAAAAGATGCTTTTCGCGCTCCTTTGGAACCGCAACCTGCGGCCCTTTTGGCGTCAGGAACTGGGCGGGGGCTTTTTGGACCGGCTCCAGCAACTGGTCCCCTACACCTGGATGGTGGATCCCGCGCCGCTGCCGCCGCAGGGGGCCATCCCGGAATTGAACTTGACAGACTGGGGCCACCTCAAGCAGCTCTCCCAGCGCGAGCGGGAATTGATCCTGAAAATCTCCGGCTTTTCCGACAAGGCGTGGGGCGCGCGGGGCGTGCATCTGGGCGGCGACCTATCCACGGCCGACTGGAGCGCCGCGGTGGAGGAGGCCGTCCAGTCCTTTCCTCGGTCCCCGTATGTGTTGCAGCGCTACCTCAAACCCCGTCTGGTGGAGTCGCATTGGTATGATTTCGAGAAGGAGGAACTGGTCGCCATGCCCGGTCGCGCGCGTCTGTGTCCCTACTATTTTGTGAGCGGCGAGGGCGACGCGGCGCGGGCCAACCTGGGCGGTGTGCTGGCCACGATCTGCCCCGCCGACAAGAAGATCATTCATGGCATGAGCACCGCCATTCTGGCGCCGTGCTCGGCGGAATGAAAAGGGAATTGGCCTCTGGAATCAGGGGAAGATAAGGCGGATGCCAGCATGATTGCTGGAGTCGTTCAAAGCAGTAGTCAGCAAACCAGTATTGAAAGTCGCCGATGATGTTGTTTGTCGGCTGCCATCGCCGAGCATTATATTTCCCAACCCCGCCGGATTCCCGGCCGAGTGCATCTTCAACGACCAGCAGACAGGTCCGTTAATGATGACATCGTTTCCCTGTCCGTTGGCGGGTGAATATCCATAATCGTCATGGGGAACATTGCCCGGGCCGAGATTGCGGTCGCCGCCGAGAATGCTCGCAGGATAATAGTCGCTTGAGTCTGGCCCCACAAAATAGGAAAGCGTGGTGTTGTCCTTAAAAACGCCCCTTCCGTCTTTATTGTTCATTCCGCCATTGGTGAAAGATGCCGCCGCCCGGCGCACGTCTGCCGGGCAGACGAGAACCTTTGGGTCTTGCCCCAGATCGTTGGCCATTAGAGCATAATTGGTCCAGCACATTGGGCCTTGATTGGGCTTTTGAAGAAGTTCGTGCCAGCCACCGGTCTTGATGGATGTCGATGCTGGATAGCCGTCGCCCGAGTAGCCATACCAGACTCTGTAAGCCATGCCGATTAGATGGAGGTTCCTCAGGCACACGCTGCGGCGGTTCTTTGCCTTCATCGCGGAAAATCCAGGTATTAACATCAAGAGAAAAACGGCAATGACGCTAATAACCACGACCAACTCAACTCGCGTGAATCCGTGTGTCCGTTGCAATGAAAGCGGTTTCATAAATTGATCGTCGCGCTCAAAAGACCGGCGGCCGACGCCCGGCACATTTTCCATTCCTCTGAGGACAATTTACCAGCCCCAGCCCACAAACGCCAGCGTAAAATTTCCCCGAAAGTGATGCGCGGCTCTCATAGAAGGTAGGGCGAGACTCTGTCGAGCCGTGACTTTCTTTCGAGAACTCGAGTTTCGGCTCGACCGAGTCTCGCCCGACCGTCGATGAGAGCCGCGCATCACTTTCGGGGACATTTTACGCTGGCGTGTGGGGGCGGGGGCTGGTAAATTGTCCTCA
>JBEKAN010000362.1:0-4818 GCA_050015895.1 Verrucomicrobiota bacterium | reverse complement strand
ATGGCCATGGCCTGGAGCTTGGCGATGTTCATGGAGCCGCCGGAGGGGGCGCCGGCGGACACGTCGGAGGGTCGGAGCGGCTCTTCCTCCTGGTTGGCCTCGACCGGGTGGGTGGGGGGCTCGAGCTTCATTTCGCGGCGCGAGGTCGCGGGCGCTTTCGCGTCGGAGGTTTCGTGCGGGGGCGGGGCGGGCGCGGCGTGCGGGGCGGCGTCGGCGGCGGCTTTGGGGCTTTTCTTTGTGACTCGTTTTGTGGGGGCTTTGGGCATGATAAAAAATGGGTTGCCGGATTTCGGTTGGGGGCGGGTCGCCCCCGACACAGCGGACTAATTGGGATATAAGCCAAGTTCTCTAATATGGCAAGGGATACTTTGCTGTCAATTCCCGGACACGCTCCCTGACTTTGTGGGCGGTGTCAAGGTTCTTGATGTCCAGCAGGACCTCGCTGATCATGTCGGCGATGGCGGCCATCTCCGGCTCCTTCATGCCGCGGGTGGTCACAGCCGGGGTGCCCAGGCGGACGCCGCTGGCCTGGAAGGGGGAGCGGGTCTCAAAGGGGATGGTGTTCTTGTTCACGGTGACGCCCGCCGCGTCGAGGGCGATCTGGCAGTCCTTGCCCGTCAAGCCGCGGGCGCCGACGTCCACCAGCATGAGATGGTTGTCGGTGCCGCCGCTGACGAGGCGGAAATGGTTGTGGAGCAAGCCGGCGGCCAGGGCCTGGGCGTTGGCGGCAATCTGGGCCTGATACGAGCGGAAAGCCGGCTGGAGGGCCTCCTGGAAGCAAACCGCCTTGGCGGCGATGACGTGCATGAGCGGGCCGCCTTGAATGCCGGGGAAGACCTGCGAGTCAATTTCCTTGGCGTATTTCTCCTTGCAGAGGATCAGCCCGCCGCGCGGCCCGCGCAAGGTCTTGTGGGTGGTGGTGGTGACAAAATCGGCGTCCGGCACCGGGCTGGGATGCAGCCCCGCGGCGACCAGGCCGGCGATGTGGGCGATGTCGGCCAGGAGGAAGGCGCCGACCTCGCGGGCGATTTGGCCCATGCGGGAGAAGTCAATGACGCGGGGATAGGCGCTGGCGCCGACGGTGATCATGCGCGGGCGGTGATCCTGGGCCAATTTGCGCAACTGGTCGTAGTCAATCAGCTCGTTGTCCTTGCGCACGCCGTAATGAACGATCTCAAAAAAGCGGCCGGAGAAATTGACCTTGTTGCCGTGAGTCAGATGGCCGCCGTGGGAGAGGTCCATGGTGAGGAGTTTTTCGCCCGGCTTGAGGACGGCGAAATAAACGGCCATGTTGGCCTGGCTGCCGGAATGGGGCTGGACGTTGACATGCTCGGCGGCGAAGAGCTTTTGGGCGCGCTCGATGGCCAGACGCTCGACGGCATCCATGTGCTCGCAGCCGCCGTACCAGCGCCTGCCGGGGTAGCCCTCGGCGTATTTGTTGGTGAGGACGGAGCCTTGGGCCTCCAGGACGGCGGGGCTGACAAAATTCTCGCTGGCGATCAACTCGATGTTTTCCTGCTGGCGCTGGCGCTCCAGGAAGATGGCGTTGGAGATTTCGGGATCCACGCTGCTGAGGCGCAGGGCGGCGGGCGGGGGTGGTGTTTCCATTTTATCAAGGCGGTGTTGGTGACGGCCACCCTCGAACGGGGTGGAAAGAAAAACTTCCAAAATCTTGACGGCCAGGTCCGGCGGCGTGGTTTTGGCCCCCAGGCAAAGGACATTGGCGTTGTTATGACGCCGGGCCAGCGAGGCCATCGTCTCATCGAAGACGAGGGCGGCGCGGGCGCCGGGAACTTTGTTGGCGGCCATGCTCATGCCCACGCCCGTGGCGCAAATCAAGAGGCCGAACTCGCTCTTTTTGGCGGCGACCGACTCGGCGACCGGGTGGGCGTAATCGGTGTAGTCCACAGGCTCGGCCGAGGGCGCGCCCAAATCCACCAGCGAAACGCCGTCGGCCTGGAGACGCGCCTTGAGCAATTCCTTGAGGGCAAAACCCTCGTGATCGCAGCCGACAGCCAGGCGGCACTCGGGCTTGGCGCCGGCCGGCGCGCGCGTCTGGCCGGTTTGCTCCAAGTAATTGAGCATGGAGAAAATCCCCTGCTCGATCTGGTCGCGGCAATAAGCGTAGGTGTCGTAGGAGCCGCCGATGGGGTCGCCGATGTCCTTCTCGAAATCATCCAGGGTGTCGTCAAATTCGCGCAATAAAAAGGTCTTCTCCACCGCCTGCGGGAAGAGGAGATTGATGGAATCCACATGGCTGTGGGTCATGCCGAAAATGTAATCGGCCTTTTCCACCAGTTCGCGGGTGAGCATCCGGCTGCGGGAGGCGGAGATGTCAATGCCCAGCTCCTTGAGGGCGCGCACGGCGTGGAAGCTGGGGGGATGGCCCTCCAGAGCGCCGACCCCGGCCGAGAGGACCTGGAAATCATTGCGCCCCCGGATGGCGTGCAGGAAGAGACCTTCCGCCATCGGGCTGCGACAGATATTGCCGGTGCAAACAAAGAGAATCGTCTTCATTCCTGCCAAAACAGGGGGAAACTGTGCGCGGTGGGGGCGGAATCGTCAACGGCGAAAATACGGTTGCCGCCCGATCCGGCCCCTCTGGACACCACCACCACCGGATTGAACGAACCCCTCTCCCTGACCCTCTCCCCGCTGCGCGGGGCGAGGGAATTGGCATATCGCAGGGTGGTGGTTGCAAGATGTGCCGCGCCCGATCCGGCCCCTCTTGGGACCGCCAGCCGAGGATGGAACGATCCCCTGGCCTTGAACCTGTTGGAAACCGCCCCTGCCCTGGCCGCGCTGAAGGACATGGATCGGCCGCAAAACGCACTTTTCATAAAAATAATACCACGATTATGCACGATTATATACGATTGGGCACGATTTCCTCCTTCGCTTCCTCCTTCGCTGACGCTACGGAGGACAGGGGGCTGGCCGGAAGGGTGCATAGCGAACCACCAAGTCCACCGCCAACGCCTACACCGAGGGACGGGGGGCTGGCCAGAAGGGTGCATAGCGAACCTGGCATTTTTTTGCCTATTGGAGTCATAAAATTCGAATAAAAATTATTTTTTTGGCTTAATCCACCTTAATCCACCTTAATTGACCTTAATCCAGCTTAATTCCTTCGTAGAGCAGGACTGCCGGCCTCCGCCTTCGCTTCCGCTTGCGCCGCGGCGCGGCAAGCCGCCTGGCAATTTGACTGGCCCTTTGCCTCTCATGCTATGACATTGAAGCACATTGGATGATAAATGTCAAGTTTTCATTTACTTTTTTAGCATGGAGTTGGCCTAACCAACGCGGAGAGAGGAACTTATGGGCTTTCGAAGCGAACGGGGGTTGGGCGCCGGGGTCGAATCCGTGGCTTGGGCGGGGCGGCCCCATTCCCCCCCTTGTCCGGCAGGCCTGCGATGACCATAGTTGCAATGCCCTCTTCCGGCTTTGGCCTTATCCCGTTTGAAGGGCGGTGATCGCTCCTCGGTGAGTTTGGCCGTTGTTGAGGCGAGCGCAGAGATTTTGATCTGGGAAATTGGACGGTCTCGCCGGTTCGCCAGTCCGCCGAAAGAGTGTAAATAGTGAGGACCGACACCTGCCCCGACACCTCCCCGGCCCGCTGCGACCGAATCCGGAATTGCCCGCAGAATGACGCGGACCACGCAGAAGGGGGGATGAATCTCAACGAAGCCCTTTTGCCAGAGAAAAACCGAGGGCGGACTGAAAAAGGACAAGAGTGGATTTTTGTGTTTCAATAGCGAACAGGCGGTTGTATATTAAAACAAAGCTTGTTGATTATGAACAACTTACGACCTTCGGTTTTGGTCGGATACTGGTTCCAATGTGCGAACTGCTGTTCGTATTGTAATAGTTCGGCTACCAGATAAGAATGCAGCAGAATGTCCATTCCCAAACGGTTGCGGACAGAAGGGAAATCATCTTCAGGGAATCGCTGGGAAGCGTGTTGTTTGGCGGTATCCTGTACGGAATTGGGTGCTCTTTTTTCTTCTTGGCCATCGCCAATCTGTTGTTCGTACGTCCGTTGCCTCTCATCGCCCTTCTGGCGTCTTTGGCTTGGATCGCGATTATCGTCGGGCCCCTGATATCAGGTTGCCGCAGAACCGGAACCAGGCAACACTTGGGCAATGTTCTGGGAAACTTCATCCGGAACAGATTCGCAGAGTTCACGTCGGCCGATCCTGGCCAGCCGACACTCTGTTTCGGTTACAAGTACGGTTCCAGACGACACTACTTTCTGAAGTTGCGAGCGAACGGGATCAAATCAGTCGATTGGGGGCCGGGGCAGGGAAACAATCCCGGGAAGGACAATGACTGGAATGTTGCCCTGTGGTTCGATGTTGGCTCGATCCTATTTGACGGGGAGGGAAGCAGTTTGGGGATTTACATCGTTGGGCCTTCTGGTCACAAAGCTGGTCGGGAAGCGTTTGGAAGCCGCTTCATAGAATTCCTGAAAGCCAATCAGGTACCCCTCAATCTGCCTCCATCGGGACTAATCGGACAGGTGGCGGAAGTTGTGGAACCTTTGCACCCGCTGGGGAGGATTAGGGTTGGCACAGATGAGCACGTTGCGCGAGCAATCGAGCGGAGAATCGAGAAGGGAAGCAAGGTCGTGATTGAGGAGATCAGAGGCACTTCAATCTACGTAAGACAAACCAGCGGGCCGAACCCTTCCATCGAGTCAACGAGGCCCTGACTCAGGTGAAGGTTCAATCGCCCTTACAGGGCTTTGGATTTTATCGGGCGTGGAAACCCAGGCCGTTTTGGCCTGGGCTGGTATGAAACGCGCCGTTGGCGCTTCCG
>JBEKAN010000361.1:0-4834 GCA_050015895.1 Verrucomicrobiota bacterium | reverse complement strand
CAGGTCCAGCCGCACCTCCACCAGATCGCAGGCCGCGCCGCCGCGGCCGGGGGGAAATCTTCCGTCCAGCGAGGAGATGACGCCCACCACGCGTGGCGTCGCCCCGACCGTCAACTCCCGGCGTTCCGTGCGAAAAACTGTCTTGGCTCGTGGCATCATCCGCGGTAAACAATTGTTGACCCTGAAACGACCCGCTCTGTCAACTTGACCGAACCCCAAACCTGACAAACCCCGTCCCTCTTTTCAAGCCGTATTTCGCAACAACCGTAGCCGCGGGTGCGCGACAGAATTCTTCGCCGGGCGATACTTGCCCAGGGAATGTATATGTGTCGTGCCCGCGCGTTCTCTCTCTCCCCGCTCGCGCATTGGCGTCAACCTAAGGTTTGTGTTTTAAGCTCCTGAAGGGCGAAGGGCGAAGGGTCAGAAGGGCGAAGGGTCAGTCCTAGGAATTTGGTGTGCGGCACCCGAATCGTCAAGTCCCGGAATCACGACACTTCAATAAAATGGATTTTTCTTTCTTTGGTTTGACATACATGGAAGCCTTTGTTTATGCGGCTGCCATTGCAGGTCAATAACTTTGTCATGTGAAGCGAATCTGGGAAATCCGAGATTAATCTGCTTCAGCCATGCTCGAATTCCCGCGCCACTTCCTTCAAGATCACCCGAATCGGGATGTGCTGCGGACAGGCGTCTTCGCACTGGCCGCATTCCTCGCAGTGAGAAGCCCGCTGCTCGGTGGTGAGGCCATGATGATAGAAGAACTCGGCGAAATTGCGGTCCTGGTAAACCGCCAGGTTGTTCAGTTGCTGGAAATTAGCTGGGATTTGAACCGAAGCGGGACAGGGCAGGCAGTAGCCGCAATTGGTGCAATGGACACGGATACGAGACTGGTAAATGGACTTGGCTTCCTGGATGAGTTCCAGTTCGCTGGCCGTAAGCGAGTTGGCCAGTCCTCCGCCGGCGTAGTTTATATCTTCCTCAAGTTGCCGCAACTCGCTCATGCCGCTGAGCACCACACTCGCCTCGGGCCGGTTCCAGACAAACCGCAGCGCCCATTCCGCGGGCGTCCGTTTGACCTGGGCTTTGTCCCACACGGCTTGCACCTCAGCCGGAATTCTCGCGGTCAGCCCGCCGCCGCGCAGTGGTTCCATGATGACGACCCCCAGCCTTTTGCTGGCCGCGTATTCCAGGCCCACCCGCCCCGCCTGGAAGTCTTCGTCCATGAAGTTGTATTGAATCTGGCAAAAAGACCAGTCATAGGCGTCCACGATCGGTTTGAACTGCGGGGACGCGTCGTGGAAAGAGAAACCGGCGTGCTGGATTCTGCCATCGGCGATGGCCGCGTCGAGAAATTGGGCGGCGCCAAGCTGGTTGAGTCTGCTCCACAGCGATCCTGTGAGGCTGTGCAGGAGGTAGAAGTCAATATGGTCGGTCTGCAACCGTTCAAGCTGCTGGTCCAGATACCGGTCCATGTCGGCCCGGCTGCCAATCAGCCAACTGGGCAGCTTGGTGGCGACGTTGACCTTGTGCCGCCGGCCTTTCAGCGCCCGGCCCAGAAACACCTCGCTCATGCCCGCCTCAAATGGAGCGGCCGAGTGATACACGTAGGCGGTGTCGAAATAGTTCACCCCCTGGCCTATGGCGCTGTCCACCATGGCCAGGGCCCGTTCTTCGTCAATGAGATGAAGTTTCCCCTCTCTCACCGGAAGGCGCATGCAGCCGAAACCCAATATCGAAACCAGTTTTTCAGTCTTTCCCGCTTTGCGGTACAGCATGGCAGTCTTTTCTTCCTCAGGCCCGCCCTTGCCCGCCGCTTGTTCCAGCCGCGGCGCGCCGGAACTTGCCCGGTTCGAATCGGCCCCGAGTTCGGGCTGGAGGTAAAAGCCAAAGCGGCGGAGCAGTTCGAGCTTGGGCATGACGTTTCCTTGAAGGTCAAAGTGAAAAAAACCCGGGAAAATGTCCGGGTTCGCGGTGATGAGATCGAAGTAACGGCGGTGTCGCGCCGGCACCTCGACGTTGTTGCCGCGCAACACCTCGTGGCCGGTGATCACAAACTCCGGCAGGAGCCAGGGACAGAATTGGAGGCGAACGTCCGGGGCGAGGTCTTCGTAAATGGGCGTTTGCGGCAGCAGGCAGAGCAGGCTGGGAAGGATCCGCGCGCCCATCGTGCGAAACGAGACCATCTGGAAAAGCGTCTGGTTGAAGTCCTCCATGGTCTCGAAGGGGAATCCCCAAATGTAGAAGGCATCCACGCTGGGAAAGATTTGGACCGCCTTGGGAATCAGCGCGAGCGATTCGGCGGCAGTGAAGCCTTTCTTGATGAGCTTGAGCACGCGGTCCGAGCCGGATTCGATGCCAAAGCGCAGTTCTACACAACCGGATTCCGCCATCGCACGCATCATCTCTTCGTCAATCAGGTTGACGCGGCCAAAGGCTTTCCATTTGACGGCCAGGCCGGCGCGTTGCAGGGCGTCACAGAAGGCCATCACATGCTTCTTGCCCGACACAAAGAACTCGTCCTGAAACAGGAACAAGTCCACGCCGGCCTGGCGATGAAGCAGGGCCATTTCCTCGACGATGTTCTGCGGGCTGCGCGAGAAGCTCTGATAATTCCAGACCGGCGCCACCGAGCAAAAGGTGCAGGGATACGGACAGCCGCGGCTGGTCATCATCCCGTAGCCCTGGTAACGGCTGAGGGCGATCTTCTCGAAGGCGGAAAAGGGGAGCGCATCGAGATTGCGCAGGCGGGGCCGGTCGGGATTGTGCGCTATCGAGCCGTTGCGGCGGTAGGAGATGCCTTGAACCGAGGCCAGAGCATCGGCCTTCCCGTTGCCCAAGGCGCGCAGCAGCTCCGGCCCGGTTTCTTCCCCTTCGCCGCGCGCGATCACGTCGATACCGGGAAACCGGCGCAGGATTTTGTCTTCCACGGCTTTGGTGCCGACCCCGCCGAGGACGATCTTGCGGTCCGGATAGCGGACTTTCAGGGCCTCGGCCGCCAGGAGCGTGAACGGCAGCAAGTTCGCCATGCAAGACAAGCCGATGACTGGCGCGGGTTCGGCCACAAAGTCGAGAAACGCGTCGAGATCGAACGGGTCCTCCGATTCGCATAATTGGTAATCCCGAAAATCAACGGTCAAGCCCGCCGTCTCCAGCGAGCGAGTCAGATAGAGGCAGCCGAGAGGGACGTGGCGTTCGCGCTCGATTTGCTCTCCGTAGCGTATGAAGAGCAGGTTGAGGTTGATGAGGGTCAGGTCAGCGGGCATGAACGAAACTGTCAAGTGGCGGGCGGTGGCTTGGCAGACGGCGGATCGGTGGCCGTAAGCTCGTTTGGTGGCGGATTCGTGGGTGGCCTCACCATCAAACCGGCAATGATGCGTGGCAAATTGGCGGGTGGAGGATTGGTGGCTGGCGTATTGGTAGCCGACGCATTAGTGGGTGGCGTCGCCATCGCACCGAAGACCGGGACGTTTGGCTGGAGGCCGCGGATCGGAGGCGAAATTACGTTGGTGGATGGCGGATTGGTGCGAGGCGGCTCGGCTGGTGTCGCATTGGTAGGTGGCGTCATCCTCAAACCGAAGACGACAACGGGACGGTCTGGCTGAGTGTCAACAGTCTGCGCTAGAGGCATGTTGGTGGCTGGCGCGTTGGTTGGCGGCACTCGCCTCATCACGCCCGCCACGATGAGGGGTTGCTGCGGTGGAGGTGGGTTGGTGATCTCGACATTGGGAGGTGGCACGTTCGTGGTCGTTTTATCCGGCAGGGGCAAGGCGCCAGCCACGGTCATGGGCGGACCCGTATATGAGGGCAGGTTCGAAGGTTGCGCTTGGGGCGGGATCGCGTTGGATTGGTTGGGTTGGCCGAAGATTGGCTGGGCAGGGCTGGACGCCGCCAGGCCCACGCCAAGCGCGGCCAGCATCACCAGGGCGACTCGCCCCCGAAACGCGGACCTCAGTTCCATCGGGACCGTGGTTTGGTCCACAATCTGGGCCAATTGCTCTTGTGGAATGGCGCTTAGCATGGCGTTTTCCGCCGGATCCAGTTCTAGTTGAATAGTGGCTGCAGCCTTGCCTCGCTGCTTCAGGAGCAATTCGCGAAACCCGGCATCCACCGACGCTTTCTTGACCAGCACCTCAATGCCTCGGGGCACCGGGACGTTGTTCCGGCCGCTGCCCGGCGGACGGCCACCCACGATGGTGGTCCGCACCGCCTCAGCTTCGTCTTTTCGAGCATTCGACATGTTTTCCTCCAATTCTTACGTGAGATTTCCCACGGGTTCCTGACCACGACTAGCATGGGCCTTTTTCGTGATTCTCTTCCGGTTCCACTGGTTTGCAAGAACTTCTTTCCAGTCCGTTCCGGTTATTCTCTGGCACAGGGCTGTTTCGATGCCTTTTTTGGCTCCCAACGTAACAACGCATCAATGCTGTGAAGATGCCGAGGAGTTGATCCAAGACGGCACGGCGTTGGCGGCGAAAATGATGCACAACGCTGAACAGGCTGGCAAGAAGTTGGTCCAGTCTTCAAAGAACAATCGTCGCAATCAGGGCGAGGAGGGCAAGCCGGTCACGGCAGGCAACGTCAGGGGGGGGCACCCATTAGTACCTTAGCCGGCTTCGCCGTCGGGAAGGAGGAAGCAATTTGACAGAATTTCCTGTGGCTGTCCAATGGGGTGCGTCTGCGTTCCAACCACGGGGGGTCACGGGGGGGTCACCCACCCATTAGGGCACTGGTCAACAGAAAAAACGTTGTCCCCTCCGGTTTTTTATTCCGGTTCGCACCGCGGCGCAAACTCCGATTGCAGTCCCGACTCGATCCTGCGTTTTCGTTCCACTTG
>JBEKAN010000360.1:0-4852 GCA_050015895.1 Verrucomicrobiota bacterium | reverse complement strand
CCCGCGTGCGGTCCGTAAACCCGTTAGCGGCTGGCCACGTCTCCTCAAAAACACCTCATCGCAAGAACCCATCACTCTCACAATTCTCCCACCATGAATATCCGAAAGGCATTAGGATTAAGGTGGATTAAGCCAAAAAATAACTTTTATGTCTCCAAATGGCAAAAATGGCCAGATTGCGCCCTTCCACCCGCTCGCCTCTTGCCACGGGCGAAGGTCCCCCAAACACCCCCCATTTTTTTTGCGCAAACCCTCTTTTATGCCTCATTCTGCCGCCCGCCAAATCGCCGCCCCCGGCGCGGAATGGCGCGTTGACTAAAATCAGTTCCCGCCTAAAATTGAGTCGTTATGACGAGAGATAAAATTCAGACGGCGATTAACGAGAGCAACCCCTTTTTGATTAGAATGGCCGATGAGGCGGAACTATGAGCGAACAAACGCCCGTCCCCGCCCCGGTCCGCAACCCCCAGCCCGCGGACGTGGAGGGATTCGATTCCCTGGCCGAGCTGGCCCTGAATCTGCGCTGTTCCTGGAACCATGCCACCGACGAAGTCTGGCGGGCCTTGGATCCCACGCTCTGGGAACTGACCCAAAACCCCTGGCTGGTTCTGCAGACCGTCTCGCACGACCAACTCCGGCGCGTGCTGGCCGATCCGGTTTTTCGCAAGAAGGTGGATGACTTGGTGCGGATCCGGCGTCAGGCGCTCAAGCGTCCCGCGTGGTTTCAGCAAAATCATCCCCAGGCGCCCCTGACCTGCGCGGCGTATTTCAGCATGGAATTCATGTTGAGCGAGGCGCTGCCCATTTACTCCGGCGGCCTTGGCAACGTGGCTGGCGATCAACTCAAGGCCGCCAGCGATCTGGGCGTCCCGGTGGTCGGGGTGGGGCTGCTCTACCAACAAGGCTACTTCCGCCAGGTGATAGACAAGGACGGCGCGCAACAGGCCCTCTTTCCCTATAACGACCCGGGACAGTTGCCCATCACGCCCTGCCGCCGCCCCAACGGCGAATGGCTGCGGTTGGAGTTCGCCCTGCCCGGCTACTCCCTCTGGCTGCGCGCCTGGCAGGTCCAGGTCGGCCGGGTCAGGCTCTATTTGCTGGACAGCAATGACGCGGAGAACTTCCCCGCGCACCGGGGGATCACCAGCGAGCTGTACGGCGGCGGGCCGGAGTTGCGCCTGGTGCAAGAACTCGTTCTGGGGATCGGCGGCTGGCGGCTGCTCGACGCGCTGGGCATCCATCCGGAAGTCTGTCACCTCAACGAGGGCCACGCCGCCTTCGCCGTGTTGGAGCGCGCTCGCAGTTTCATGCAAGCCGGCGGGCGGCCCTTTGATGTCGCGCTGGCCGCCACGCGGGCGGGAAACCTTTTCACCACCCACACGGCGGTGGCCGCCGGTTTCGACCGTTACTCTCCCGCTCTCATCGGCCAATACCTGGGGCGTTATGCGGAGAAGCAACTCAGCATCAGGCTCCAGGACCTTCTGGCCCTGGGCCGCCAGAACCCGGACGACCCGTCGGAGAGTTTCAACATGGCCTATTTGGCCATCCGCGGCAGCGGCTGCGTCAATGGCGTCAGTCGTTTGCATGGCCAAGTCAGCCGCCATCTCTTTGAGCCTCTCTTTCCGAGCTGGCCCACTCCCGAAGTGCCGGTCGGACACGTCACCAACGGAGTCCACATGCCGAGCTGGGACTCGGCGGCGGCCGACGAACTTTGGACCAAAACCTGCCGGAAAGACCGCTGGCTGGGGACGATGGAAAACCTGGAGCGGGACATTCGCCGCGTCTCCGACGCCGACCTTTGGAAATTTAGACTTGACACAACCAGGTCTCTTGTGGAATACGCCCGCGGACGGTTTTCCAGGCAACTCTCTGTCTCCGGCGCGCCGCCCGAGGCGGTGGAGGAGGCCAGACATCTCTTTGATCCCAACACCTTGATACTGGGCTTCGCGCGGCGCTTCGCCACCTACAAGAGGCCCAACCTGCTGCTCCACGACCCCGCCCGCCTGCTGCGCCTGCTCACCAATCGGCAGCGGCCCGTGCAACTGATCATCGCCGGCAAGGCCCATCCAGCCGACGAGGCGGGGAAAGCCCTGATCCAACAGTGGATTCACTTCATTCGCTGTCCCGAGGTCCGTCCTCACGCCATCTTCCTCAGTGATTACGACATGCTGCTCTCCGAGCGCCTGGTGGAAGGCGTGGATGTTTGGATCAACACCCCCCGGCGGCCCTGGGAGGCCTGCGGCACCAGCGGCATGAAGGTGCTCGTCAACGGAGGCGTCAATCTCTCCACTTTGGACGGCTGGTGGGCCGAGGCTTACACCCCTGAGGTGGGTTGGGCTTTGGGCGACGGTCAGGAGCATGGCGACGATCCGGCCAGGGACGCCGCCGAGGCCGGGATGCTCTACGACTTGCTCGAACGCGAGGTGGTCCCCGAATTCTACACCCGCGACGACCGGGGAATCCCAACCGCCTGGGTGGCGCGGATGCGCGAGAGCATGGCGCGGCTGACCCCGCGCTTTTGCGCCACCAGGACCGTGCGCGAATACACCGAGCAACACTACCTCCCGTCCGCCGCCGCCTGCCAGGCGCGCGCGGCCGACAAGGGCGCCCTCGCCGCGCAAATCGTCGCCTGGCGCCGCGAACTGGACCAGAAATGGGCCGCAGTGCGTTTCGGCGAAGTGAAGGTGGAGACCCGTGGCGGCCGGCTTGTGTTCGAGGTCCAAGTCTGGCTCCGCGACCTCGACCCCGCCTCGGCGCGGGTGGAGCTTTACGCCGACGGAGTCAATGGCGGCGCTTCCGTGCGCCAGGAGATGAATCGTGTCGGCCCGCTGGCGGGCGCGCAGGGCGGCCACGTTTACAGCGCCTCGGTGCCCGCCGCCCGTCCGCCGACCGACTACACAGCGCGACTGACCCCGCGCCGCGACGGCGTGGCCGTCCCGCTGGAGGACCCGCGAATCCTCTGGCAGCGATGATTCCATCGCCGCAAGAAAAAATGGCGTCAGACTCGGATTTACGGAGTTGGGTTGGGTTTGAGAGTTGGAAAACCCTGCGAGGGCGCGGCTTTGGGTTGCGACGCCGCAGGCTCCGCCCGCGTCCCCGGCGGTTTGGTCAGCATCGCCAGCCCCGCTCCCATCACCAGCATCACCGCCGATATCTGATAGGCATAGTCATACGATTTGTAGAGGTCGTTGATCCCCGCCCCCAGCATCGGGCCGACCACACCCGCGATCCCGAACCCCGTGAACACCAAACCATAGTTGACACCCAGATTGCGGACACCGTAGAAATCCGCCGTCGCCGCGGGCATCAGTGTGAAGATGCCTCCATAGCAGATCCCGGTGAACGCGGAGCCGAAAATCACCAGCGCCGGGGTGTTGTAATGGCTGAAGGCCAGCATGTTCACCGCCTGCAACAGAAACGCCAGCGTCATCGTCCGGGTCCGTCCGATTCTGTCCGAAACCGCTCCGCTCAGCAGGCGGCCAAACGTGTTGAAGACCGCCAGCGTGGCAATCGGCACAAATCCCCAATCCAAGCCCGCCTGCTGCTTTCCGATTATGGCCACCTGGGTGATGATCATCATGCCCGCCGAGACCGAGAGCACCATCAGCAGCCACAACTGGTAGAACGATCCGGTGCCCAGCATTTCCTGCCAATCCGACTCGCGCCGCGGCGCCGCCGCCGCTTTGGTGGTGGACGCCGCCGCGGCCGGCTGTTCCGGCGGGTTCCGCAAAAGCTGCGCCAGCAGCGGCACCAGAAGCAGCGTGCCAGCACCGAGCCAGACAAAGGTCATGGAAATGGTGGTTATGCTCAGAAGATATTGGGTGAGCGGAGCGATATAAACCGCCGCCAGACCCACGCCGCTGACCACGATCCCGGTGATGACGCCCTTGCGCGCGGGTGGAAACCATTTAATGGCCGGCGGGGTTGTCGCCGAGTAGCCGAGGCCAATCCCCAGCCCGGCGCCGACGCCAAAGGTCAGCATCATGGCGGTGGGCGAATGAACCAGCCCCGATGCCAGCAAGCCCAGACCCAGCATGACGCCCCCAGCCGTCGCCACAAGCCGCGGGCCATATTTATCCTGGCACCGTCCCGCGAACACCATCATCCCGGCAAAACAAACTGTGGCCACCGTGAACGGAAGCGCGGCTTCAGTGCCCTTCCAATGCCAGGTCTTGACAAGCGCCTTGCCCACAACCCCCCACGCGTACAACACGCCCAGGATCAGGTTGATGGACAGGCCGGCAATGACCACCGTCCAGCCTTTGTTCGCAATCGAATTCTTTTCATTCATGGGTGTGCCTCCGATTTCAGGATCGCCTAAACTGCCAGCGCCTCCTTTTGTGTCAATACGTGAAATCCCTCTTTCTTGAGAACCTCGCCCGCCAGGGTGGGGTCCTCCACTTCGATGACCAGAATCGCGCGGTTGTTGGCCACGAAACCCGACGTGTTGGCCAGGTTGATCTCATTGGCCGCCAGACAATCCGCCACCGAGTGCAGCGCTCCCGGCTTGTCCGGCATTTCCACCGCGAGCACGTCGGTCAGCGTGGCGGCGAAGCCCTCCTGTTGCAGAATGCGGCAGGCCAGATCCGGGTCGTTGACCAGCAGTTTCATCACGCCGAAAGCGCCGCTGCTGGCCACGGTGATGCAGCGGATGTTGACATTGGCCCGCGCGAGGACTTCGGTGATGCGCGCCGCCTGGCCCGGCCGGTTTTCCGCGAACACCGCCACCAGTTTTACCGTGTTCATAGATTTGCTCTTTTCGGTCGTTTCAAAGGGACCGCTTGTCAATCACACGCTTGGCCTTGCCCTCCGCCACGGGCAGCGAGCCGGCCGCCACCAGGTCCACCTTGGG
>JBEKAN010000359.1:0-4879 GCA_050015895.1 Verrucomicrobiota bacterium | reverse complement strand
TCGTAGAAGGCGCAAAAAGACTGGCTGGACATCCCACTGCCCGTATGGTAGTGTGGCCGCCCGTTCCAAAAGAACGGTTTTACCGGCGGCCTTCCAGCCGTCCTTGCAACGAAACGCAATGTCAACACACATGAAATTACAACGATTCTCATTTCTGGTGATCGGGCTGGTGTCGTTCGCGGCGTTGGCGCGGAGCGCGGAGGCCCAATCCAATTTGCCCGCCACCGGCGCCGCCGTCATGGCCGCTCCCGACCTCAAGCCCGCGGAGGCTCCCGACCGCAAGCAGCTCAGTCTGGCTTTCGGCAATTATCTGGCAAGGGTGGACACCAACTACCTCGGCCGCATTGGCGTGGACCAGAAGACGGACCTGGACTTGGCCAAGCTGGTGGAGGGTTTCAGCAATTTCATGTCCGGCAACGCGCCCAACCGGGAGCAGCTCAGTGTGGCCTTCGGCAATGATCTGGGCCGCGTGGACACCAACTACCTGGCCCGCACCTTCACCATGGACGCCAAGAGCGATCTGGACGTGCCCAAGCTGGTGGAGGGGTTCAGCAATTTCCTGGCCGGCCCCATCACCGCCATGCCGGACCAGGAGATGACCAATATCCTGCACCAGCAGGTGTCCTATCTGGAGGCAAAGGTCAAAAAGGAGACCAAGGCGCTGGTGGACGCCGGGCCGGAGAACAAAGCAAACGGCATCAAGTTCCTTGACGAGAATGCCAAGGCGCCGGCGGTCACGCGCCTGACAAATGGCGTCGAATACAAGGTGGTCAAAGATGGCGACGGCGTGCTGCCCGGCAGCGGTGACGCCGTGACGCTGCGGATCAGCGTCCAGCGCATTGACGGCACGGAAGTCATGAAAGTCCACTACGAATTCGCCATGACAAATATGACGCCCCCCCTGCCCGCCATCATGTCACAGATGCTGGGCATGATGAAAGCCGGCTCGCACTGGATCATTTACCTTCCCTACGATCTGGCTTTTGGCGATCAGCCGACGATGGGCGACCTGCTGCACACCCCGAAACTGGCCCCGTACTCCGCCATGATTTTTGACACGGAGTTGGAGGGTGTGCGGCCCATGCCGGCCCTCCAGCCCGCCGTTCCTGGGGGCCCTGTCCCCAACCGCGGTGCCGCCGTGCGCCCATCCCCGCCCCCCACCAGTTCCCTGCCCGTGTCCGCGACCAGCTCTGATATCGTCCGTGTGCCTTCCGCCGAAGAATTGAAGAGGGGCAGCAACATCGAATTCATGACGCTGGATGAGGCGATGAAGAGGAGCCAGACCAACGCCCCCGCCTCCCGGTAGGCCAACCCGACGGTTGAAACCCCGAACCGGCCCGGACTCGGAATCGTCAAGCTCGGGGGAGAAGCAAATTGCCGCTTAGTCCTGGGCCGATTTGCTGTAGTACTCCTTGTACTTGTAATAGTAGTAGTCGCCCCCGCTGCTCCGGACGCCGTTGAAAACCAAACCGAGGATTTTGGTTTTGCGCAGGTAAAGCAGGTCCAGCGCGGCGCGGGCGACCCGGCCGGAAGTATGGTTGGCGCGAATGACCATCAGGACACCATCCACATGGGGAACGAGGTTGGAAACGTCGTCGGCGGCCATGATGGGCGGGGTGTCAATGATCACGAAGTCGTACTTGTCGGCGGCTTCCTTCAATACCATTCCCTTGAGCGTGGTGGTGAAGAGCTCTCCGGGATGGCGCTGCGAGGAGCCGCGCGGCATAAACGAGAGGTTGGCAACGGAGTTCTGCGCCACCACGCTGCTCCAGGCGCATTGGTCGGACAGCACTTCCGCCAAGCCGGGGCTGGACTTGAGTTCAAAGTGTTTGTGGAGTTGTCCGCGGCGCAAGTCGGCGTCCATGAGCAGCACGCGCGACCCGCAGCGGGCGAGGGTGATGGCCAGGTTGGCGGCTGTCAAGGATTTGCCGTCGCCGGGAATGGCGCTGGTCACCAGAATGACCTTGGGTTGGTTGTCCGGGGACGAGTGAAAAACGATCGAGGAACGCAGGTTGCGGTAGGCCTCCATCAAGGCGTGCCGCTGGTCGTCCTCCTTCAGCAGCGGGACCCCGGCTTTCTTGTCTTTGACATGGATGTTGGGGATTTGGCCCAGGACATTTTCATCGAAGAGGTCCTGCAATTCGACAAACGAGTTGGGGCGGTCGTCCAGCCGGTCCAGGAACAGAAGCAAGGCGATGGACAGGGCCAGACCGACGGCTGCGGCCATCAGGGCGCGCTGTACGGTGGGAGCGGCGGCGGGCGCTCCGGGGGTGGCGCTCTGGAGAGGGATGACGCTGTCCGAGGTCTTGCTTCCCAAATCCAAGCTGGTCTTGGTCATGGCCATTTGATCGCGATTCTCTTGCAGGCGCTTGATATTGTCCTTGAGGGCCTGATCCTCGGCCAGGAGCTTTTCTGCGGCAAGGGCCTTGGCCTCGTATTCGTCCCGGATCTTCGACTTGATCTGGATCTGGGCTTCCAGGGTGCTTTCCCGGTCTTTTAATTGCTCGGTGGACTGGTTCCGGTAAACCTCCAGGAGATTTGTCGCCTGGCTGATTTTCTCGGTCAACTCAACGATCTTGGGATGCTTGGGCCTGAGATATTTGCTCAGGTTGACAAGGTCGGCGTTCAATTGTGCGATCTTTTGTTGGGCTGTGAGGTAATCCGGGCCGGCCTGAATGAGGCTTCGGTTGCCGGGAGTCGGCGGACCCTGCCCGGCGGGCGCGCTGGAAGTCGCCTCCGCCCCGTTGTTCTGATCTGTCGCCGGCTCTCGCGTCCCTCGCTCGCCGGGACTTGGAGACGGGCTTCTCGGCGGAGTGGGGTCCTGATGGTTCATCTCCACCTTCACGCTCTGGTCCAGGTTGAGCGTTTGGAGCAAATTCAACTCGTATTTGAAGTCCTCAATTTCCCGCGTCAGATTGACCAGATAGTCCGATGTGGCGAGTCCGACGGACAGGGCCTCGTTGGTGGTTTCAAATTCCACTTTTTCCTTTTTGGCCGCCCCCAGTTCCACGTCCATTTGGGCCAGCACCTCGGAGAGGCCTTTCCCGGCGGAGTCGACGGCCTCCCGCGCCATTTCCTCTTTGTATTTGACATAGGCATCCATGTCTGCCTGCAGGAACGCGGTGACAAACTCAGGATTTCCGCCCACGGCCCGCAAGTCAAAGATGCTGGTTTTGGGGAAGACGTTCACCTCGATGGAAACCGGGGTGACCGGGATCTCCGGATGTTCGGTCCGCACCCGCGTAATGGCCCTGTTGGTGACGGTGTCGCCTTTCATCAGCTCGGCCTGCGTCCCCATGAAGAAAACCAATTCCTCATTGGGGGAGATGGCGCTGGTCCCAAGGTCCAAGCGGGCGCTGACAATCATCTGTCCAATGGAAACGTAAGAGGGCGGCGTGTGTTGGAGCCGGTACAACTCCACGCCCACAGCCGCGCAGACGCACAGCAAGATCACCCACCACCGCTGGCGCAGGATGTTCAGCCACCGGTGCAGGCGGCTGAAGAACTGGGCCGCGACGCTGGCGCGGTTGGAGTTTGCGGGCTGGATTTCGGGGTCCATAGGATTTTTAGCCGCCAAAGATCACCCCGCGCTGTGGGACCAGAACCGAGTCGTCCGGATCCAGAATGATGTCCTTTTCTGAGTGGCCGTTGTCGAGAACATCCTGGATGTTGATCTCCACGGGCGTGTTGGTGGCGCCGGCCCGCATCACTTTGACGTGTTTCTTGTCCGCAAAGTCCGAAAAGCCGCCCGCCTTGAGAATGGCCTTGGACACGGTGAGTTTCTGGTCGAAGAGCAGGTCCACCGGGCCTTGCTTGTTGACTTGGCCCCACACAAACACCGAACCGCGAATCGAATTCACCGAATCCAGCCCAATAATGACGGTCGCCTGGTAGTAATAGTCCTTCTCCAGCAGCGGTTTCAACTCGCCGGCCAGCACCTTGCACGTCTTGCCGGCCACGTTGAACCGTCCGATGTATGGCACCTCCAATTCGCGCGAGTCGGCCACCTTCAATTGCACAGGGGGGTCCCGGTCCTCCAGAATCTGGAAGCTGATCTTGTCTCCGGGTTGCAAAACGTGCTTGTCATCCAGCGCGTAGGCGCTGGTGGCGCCCAGGATCGAGGGCGGGGAGGGGGAATTGCTGCCTCCCCCGGCACTGGTGTTGGTGCCGACTTGGGCCGCCGTCGCGGCCGCCCACCCGCAGCACACGGCGATAAAAAGACGAAGACGCATTTGTATGGATATTAGATCAGAAATCATAAGTGAAATCAAGCAAAACTTTGTTTTGCGTGTATCCCAGCAGGGCCACGTCGGAGTCCTTCTCCACAAAGGTGTAATTCAGCGAGCCGACGATTTTTTGGGAAAGCCGCCAGGAAAGGCCGAGGTTCGGGCCGTAACTGTTGTACGTTTCGGCCTCCTCCACGGCGCCCGACGTGCTGCCATGAAAGAACGTGAAGCCAAAAGTGGAGGAGACGTTCTGGGACATCCTCCAATTGGCCCCGTAGCGGATGTAGTAATTGTCGGAAAAGTTGGCGGTGATGTCCAGTTGGATTTCCCGGCCAAAGGAGAGCCTCTGGGTCCACCACGGGTTGAGGCGGTGGTTGAAGGTGATGTCTGCATAGTACCCCTCGAAGTTGCTCACATTGCCGACCGTGCCGTCGCGGGCAAAATCATAAGCGGCGAAGCCCACGTCCGCCTCCAAACGCAGGTAGGGTGTCAGTCTCCCCTGATAAAACGGGCCGACGCTGTAATGAGTGCAGTTGTCCAGGATGTGCTGGTCGTAGGAGGTGACGCCCCCGCCGGCTTCCAAGCCGAGGCGGTCGCTCTCATGGAACAGGTAGGCGGCGCGGGTGTGGACCAACCCCGAACTGCTGTCGCTG
>JBEKAN010000358.1:0-4881 GCA_050015895.1 Verrucomicrobiota bacterium | reverse complement strand
TCAATTTTGATTCGATTGGGGGTCGGGGCTGGGGCATTTTGGAGAATCTGAAAAAATCGGACACATCCAAACGCGGCCCGGCGCAGGAACGGTATTCCACGGGGGAACTGGTCCGGCGCCTGCTGGCGCTGGCGTGGGAGTTTCGCGGGGATTGCCTGTGGTCGGTGGGGTTGAGCCTGGTGCTGCTGCTGTTGGGCATCGTCGGCCTCAAGCTCCTGGGCGTGGTGATAGACGTGATCCGGCAGGCGCTCGACCCCGCGCTGCCGGCGCCGGCCTATCCCTTCGGCTGGCAGCCCCCGGCGGGGTGGTCGCCGCTGCGGATCGTCACCGCGCTGGCCCTGGCGATTGTGGCCCAGGCGCTGTTGCGGGCGGCGCTGACCTACGCCTACAACATGCTCACGGCGCGGTTGACGCAGGGGGAAATCGTGCCGCGGCTGCGCGCGCAACTCTACGCCAAGCTGCAACGGCTCAGCTTCAGCTTCTTCGATGTCCACGGTTCCAACTCGATCTTCAACCGGGTGACGGGGGATGTGCAGAACACGCGGCTGTTCGTGGACGGGGTGCTCTTGCAGGGGGTGAACATGATCCTGACCCTGGCGGCCTACGCGTTTTTCATGTGGCGGATTCACCCGGCGCTGACGGTGGCGTGCCTGTCCGTGTCAGTCCCGCTGTGGTGGCTGGCGCGTTTTTATTCGGCGCGGCTGCGGCCGGGCTATCTGCGGAACCGGGAGTTGACGGACCAGATGGTGTTGTTGTTCAGCGAGAGTGTCAGGGGGATGCAGACGGTCAAGGGATTTGCGGCGGAGCGGCACCAAGTGAGGCGGTTTGAGGAGGCCAACGACGAGGTGTCGCGGCAGCAGCGGCGGATTTTTTGGGATTTGTCGGTGTTCACTCCGGGAACGCAGATGTTGTCGCAACTGAGCCTGGTGATTCTGTTCGCCTACGGGGGCTGGTTGTATGTGCGGGGGCGGATACCGCTGGGCGGGGGGCTGGTGGTGTTCGCGGGATTGCTCCAGCAGTTCACCGGGCAAGTGGCCAACATCTCCACTATCGCCAACTCGGTGCAGCAGAGTCTGGCGGCGGCGCGCCGGGTGTTCGAGGTGCTGGACACGCCGGTGGAAGTGCAGACCCGCCAGGGGGCGGTCGCGCCGGGGCGGTTGACGGGCCGGATTGTCTTCGAGAACGTGACCTTCAGTTACACGCCGGCCAAGGCGGCCCTGGCGGAGGTGTCGTTCGAGGCCGGACCGGGGCAGGTGATCGGGGTTTTCGGAATGACCGGGGCGGGGAAGAGCACGTTGCTGGGTTTGGTGCCCCGTTTTTACGATCCGCAGGCGGGCCGGGTGCTGGCGGATGGGAGGGATTTGCGGGACCTGGAGCTGGACGCCTGTCGGCGGCAGATCGGGATCGTGTATCAGGAGAGCTTTTTGTTCTCCAACACGGTGGCGGCCAACATCGCCTTCGGGCATCCGCACGCCACCTCGGCGCAGATCGAACGGGCGGCGCGGATCGCGTCCGCGCATGAGTTCATCACCGCGCTGCCGCATGGCTACGACACGGTGCTGGGCGAGTCGGGGGTGGATTTGTCGGGCGGACAGCGGCAACGGCTGGCGCTGGCGCGGGCGTTGTTGCTGGAGCCTTCGATTCTGATCCTGGACGACCCGACCGCGTCGGTGGACGCGCGGACGGAGAATGAAATCCTGTCGGCGCTGGCCGAGGCGATGGCGGGGCGGACGACGTTTGTGGTGTCGGGCCGGCTGAGTTTGCTGCGCCGGGCGGATAAAATCCTTGTGTTGGAGGACGGGCGGCTGGCGCAAACGGGCACACACGCGGAGTTGATCCATCGCCCAGGGCCGTATCACGAGACGGCGCTCTTGCAGATGATGGATTTGAGCTAAGACCGAGGCATTGCAGTTTGGCGTGTATTGTGCATGACAAACCCAGCCTTCCAGATTAGTGTGTTTCCATGAGTGCGGCGCAAATCATTGATGAATTGCCCAAGCTGACCGAAACGGAATTGCGATCCGTGCGTCGGCGGTTGCTTGAACTGGCGGCTCAGAACGAGGACATTGCGCTCTGCGATCAGGCGGCGACGGAGGGCGCGGCGATGCTGGACCGCATGGAGGAAGAGGATGCTCCTCGTCAAGCCCGGTGAAGTTTGGATGATTGATTTCGGCATGGCGGCCAAAGTGCGTCCTGCCTTGCTATTGACCGGTGCTCCCGCCGATGACGAGCTGGATGTCGTCACGACGCTGCTCCACACGACCGCATTGCGCGGCAACCGATGGGAGCTTTCCATCCCGAAACACTTTCTGAAACCAGGCGCCTTCCACCTTCAACAAATTCAAACCGTTTCCACCGTGAAGCTAGAGCGGCGGCTGGGCGCGCTGACCGACGAAGAAATGAATCGTGTGCGCGACGCGCTGGCGCGGCGATTCGCGATGGAATCGATAAGGCGGTTTGGAGAGGTCGGTTGAGTTTGCTGCGGCGGGCGGATTTGATCTTGGTGCTGGAGGACGGGCGGCTGGCGCAAACGGGGACGCACCCGGAATTGGTCCACCGGCCCGGGCCGTATCACGAGTCGGCGCTGTTGCAGATAATGGATTTATCCTGATTTTTGTGCGGTCATTTGGGCGGATGATCTTTTACCCACTCGATGGGAGAAACGGCCGCCACTTCTGGAGCTTTCGCAAAATCGCGGTCGTAGGAGACGATGGGAAGGTCTTCACGGCGCGCCTCAACCATGAGGGATGCGTCGCAGTAATCAATGTTCTTGGCTTCGCAAAGACCCAGGATTTCCAGGACGCGGCTTCTGTCCTGAAGCTCCATCCCCGGTTGTTGCAGTAGCGCGGCAAGTTGGCGGGCGCCCAACGGCCTGGCCACGCCCATTCTCGGAGCGGTCAGCGCGTAAAACGCGTCCACCACGACAATCTCCTGGACGCGCAGCAGGACGCGGCCCTGGGCGGCGGCTTCAATGAGCTGGCGCGCCGCAACGGAGTGTTGTGGATGGTCGTTGCGGAGAAAACGCAGAAACACATTGGCGTCCGCCAACAGCACGGCCGGCGCGCTCACTTCAGTCCTTTCTTCAAGACCCGCCCTGCCCTGGCCTCCCAGCCCCGGGCCGACTCGTCGGCGTGGCAAACCCCGTCCCCTTTGAGGCTGCCGAAGAGCGCCTGGAGCGTGGGCAGCGGCTTGAGGACGACCTCGCCGTCGGCTCTGCTTTCATATTGGATGCGCGAGCCTTTCCGCAGGCCCAGGAATTTGCGCACGGCCGCCGGCAGGACCGTGTGTCCGTTGTCCGATGAAATTTGGGCGGTTGCTTTCATGGCCTTACTGTTACATAATCGCCGTTCTGTTGCAAGTTTTATCAATTGGTGGTATTTGTTTGAATTGTCAAGAGACCCTGGAATTATGAGCGCGCCCGCGAACAAGAACACGCCGAAGACCGACACCGACCGGGGCGGCCCCTCGGCGCGGGAGGCGATCACGTTTTACAATCCGCTGGAGGAGCGGGAGGCGGACCAGGCGCCGCTGCAGATGAAGTTGATCCGGCGGATTTTCACCTACACCCGGCGTTGCGCCGCGAAGCGCAACTGGCTTTTCGCTCTGACCTTCATCCGCGGCCTGCAACTGCCCGCTCTCGCGTGGCTGATCGGCCGCACGATCAACGGGCCGATTTCCGGCAAGGATTTGTCGGGGATTTACTGGTACGCCGCGGCGTATTTCACGCTGGCGCTGGTCACGGTGACGACGTTCCATTTCCGCCAGCGGTTCGCTCTGGAGGTGGGCGAGGTGGTGGTCCACGATATGCGGACGGATTTGTTCCAAAAGCTGATGACGATGCCGATGTCGTTTTTCAACGAGACCAAATTTGGGCGCATCATCAGCCGGCTGACCTCGGACATAGACAGCGTGCGGGCCGGGGCGCAGGACGTGGCGTTCGTGCTGGTGGTGCAGGCCTTCCAGATGACCGCCTCGGCGGCGCTGATGGCGTGGTATGACTGGAAACTCTTTTCGCTGATGCTGCTCATGGCGCCGGTCATCTGGGTGGTCAACCAACGCTACCGCCGGGAGATGGCCCGGCGGCTGCGCAAAGTGCAGGAAACCTGGAGCCGGGTCTCCTCCACGCTGGCCGAATCAGTGAGCGGCATCCGGGTGACGCAGGCCTTTGTGCGGCATGAGATCAACGCGGGATTTTTCCGCAAGTTGATTGACGTGCATGGGGAGAACAACGTGGGGGTGGCGCAGGCGTCGGCGGTGTTTGTGCCCTTGTTGCAGTTGAAGAGCCAGTTGTTCCTGGGGGCGATGGCGTTCCTGGGCGCCTTCGGGGCGCTGCGCTGGCAGGGTTGGCTGCACATGGAGGTGGGCGATTTGGTGATGTTTTTCTTCCTGGCCAATCTGTTCTTCGACCCGGTGCAGGTCATCGGCAACCAACTCAACCAGGGGTTCATGGCGATGGCCGGGGCCGAGCGGCTGTTTCGGATGCTCGATCAGGAGCCGGCCTGGAGGGACGCCGACGACGCCCAACCGCTGCCGGCCATCCGCGGTCGCGTGGAGTTTGAGGCGGTGAGTTTTGAATACAAGCCCGGACGACCGGTGCTCAGGGACATTTCCTTCGCCGCCGAGCCGGGGCGGACGGTCGCGCTGGTGGGCCACACCGGCAGCGGCAAGACGACGCTGGTGGGGCTGCTCCAGAAGTTTTATCCGCCCACCGCCGGACGCGTGCTGGTGGACGGGGTGGACCTGGGCAAAGTGACCAGCGATTCGCTGCGCTCGCAGATGGGGAGCGTCCAGCAAAACAACTTCCTCTTTTCCGGCTCGGTGCTGGACAACATCCGGTTCGCCCGGCCGGAGGCGACGGAGGCCGACGTGCGCGCGACGCTT
>JBEKAN010000357.1:0-4895 GCA_050015895.1 Verrucomicrobiota bacterium | reverse complement strand
TCGCCTTCCAGCCCAGCACGGACGTGGGCGGGAATTACCCGGCGGCGAAACTGTTGCGGGAGTTTGACGCGGCGGTCCTTTGCATCGGCGCGACCAAGCCGCGGGATCTTCCCATCGAGGGGCGGCACCTCAAAGGCGTGCATTTCGCCATGGAATTTCTCCAGGCCAACACCCAGAACCTTTTGGACAACCGGGGCAATGACGCGCGCATTTCCGCCGCCGACAAGGATGTCATGGTCATTGGCGGCGGGGACACCGGCACCGATTGCGTCGGCACGGCCATGCGGCACGGCTGCAAGAGCCTGGTGCAACTGGAAATCCTGCCCCGCCCGCCGATGGAGCGCGCCCGGGACAACCCGTGGCCTGAATGGCCCAAGGTCTATAGAATGGACTACGGCCAGGAGGAGGCGGCGGCGAAATTTGGGGGCGACCCGCGGGTCTATCTGACCACCGCCAAGAAATTTGAGGGCAACACGCACGGGCACGTCAAGACCGTCCACACCGTTCAGATCGAATGGCGGAAGAACGAGAAAGGCCAATACGCGCCGCAGGAGGTTGCCGGCACGGCGCAGGAGCGTCCGGCCCAACTGGTCCTGCTGGCGATGGGTTTTCTGGGGCCGGAGCAGGCGCTGTTGGAGCAACTGGCCGTGGAGCGGGACGCCCGCTCCAACGCCAAGGCCGCGTATGGCAAATACGCGACCAACATCAAAGGGGTGTTTGTCGCCGGCGACGCCCGTCGCGGGCAGAGCCTGGTGGTGTGGGCCTTCGCCGAGGGCCGCGGCGCCGCGCGGGAGTGCGACCGCTATCTGATGGGCGCCACCGACCTGCCCTGATTCCAACGGTTTGTTGTTGAGCACCCGCAGGGCCTCAAAAATCACCTTGCGCGGATTTCGCGCCCTTGCTAGTCTCGCCCAAGTCACAGCCCTTGGATCAAAAAAATATGCCTGAGCCGGCAGCCTCCGGCGACATTTAGAAACGAAAGAAGCATTATTATGAGCAACACAAAGAACATCGAACAAGCCTACCAACTCGCCAAGCAGCGCTACGCCGAAGGCGGCGTGGACACGGAGAAAGTCCTCAAGGAACTCCCCCAGGTGCCCGTTTCCCTGCACTGCTGGCAGGGCGACGACGTGGGCGGCTTTGAGAATTTCGGCGGCACGCTCACCGGCGGGATCATGGCGACGGGCAATTACCCCGGCAAAGCCCGCACGCCCGACGAACTGCGCGCGGACGCCGGCAAGGCGCTGTCGCTGATTCCCGGCACGCATCGCTTCAACCTTCACGCCATTTACGGGGAGTTCCAGGGCCAGAAGGTGGACCGCAACGAAATTCAGCCCCAGCATTTCAAGGGCTGGATTGACTGGGCCAAATCCCTCGGCATCGGCCTGGATTTCAATCCCACCTGCTTCTCGCATCCCAAGTCGGCCGTCGCCACGCTCTCGCATCCGGACAAGGCCATCCGGCAATTCTGGATCGAGCACTGCATCCTGTGCCGCGAAATTGGGGCGGTCATGGGCAAGTCGCTCGGCTCGACGACCGTCACCAACGTCTGGATTCCGGACGGCATGAAGGACACGCCGGCCAACCGCCGCGATCCGCGCGAGCGTCTGGCCGGGGCGCTGGATGAGGTGTTCAAGAAGCCGCTGAACCCCAAACACCATCTTGACGCCATCGAGGGCAAGCTGTTCGGAATCGGCTGCGAGAGCTACACGGTGGGCATGCACGAGTTTTATCTCGGCTACGCCACGAAGAACCAGAAGCTGGTCTGCCTGGACGCGGGCCATTTCCACCCGACCGAGAACATGTCGGACAAGATTTCCTCCGTGCTGTGCTTCGTGCCGGAGATTCTTCTGCACGTGAGCCGGGGCGTCCGCTGGGACAGCGACCACGTGGTGATCCTCAACGACGACCTGCAGGCCATCGCGCAGGAGTTGGTGCGCGGCAATTATCTGAGCCGCACGCACATCGGGCTGGACTTTTTCGACGCGAGCATCAACCGCATCGCGGCGTGGGTGATCGGCGCGCGCAACATGCTGCGGGCGCTGTGCATCGCCAAGCTGGACCCGGTGGACAAGCTCAAGAAGCTGGAGTTGGAAGGCGACTACACCTCGCGGCTGGCGCTGATGGAGGAGACCAAGAGCCTGCCATTCGCGGCGGTGTGGGATTATTACTGCGCGCAGATGAACGCGCCCGTGGGCGACGCCTGGCTGGCGGAAGTGAAGAAATACGAGAAAGACGTGCTCTCCAAACGGAAATAAGTTGGAGAAAACAATCCTATGCCAACATCATCCATGACTGCCAATCCCGCCCTGGGCATTATCATCTTTGTCCTCGGCGGACTCGCCGGAGCGGTGTTTTATCTGCCGCTCAAGAAGGTCAAGAACTGGGCGTGGGAGAGCTACTGGCTCATCTACGCGCTGTTCGCGCTGCTGATTGTGCCAATAGTGCTGGCCCTCATCAAATCGCCGAACACGATCAGCGTCCTCAAGGCCGCGCCAACCAAGGAGTTGATTTATTGCTACCTTTGCGGGGCGGCGTGGGGTTTTGGCGGTCTGACTTGGGGGTTGATGATTCGCTACCTGGGCGTCGGCCTCGGTCTGGCGATGGGCTGCGGCCTTTGTTCGGCGGCGGGAACCATCGTGCCGAAGATTCTGACGGGCGACTTCGGCCAGCTTTTCCAATCCGACGCGGGAAAGGTCTCCTTCGTGGGAGTGCTGGTGTCGCTCTTCGGCATTGTGCTGGTCGGCCTGGCCGGCATGTCCAAGGAGAAGGAACTGCCGGAGGCTGAGAAGAAGAAAGCTGTGGCCGAATACAACTTCAAGAAAGGCATGTTGGTGGCCCTGTTCTCCGGCTTGATGAGCGCGGCGCTGGGCTTTGGCTTGGTCGGCGGCCCAAGCATTGAACTCAAAGCGCAATACGGCTCTCAAACGACCGTCCTCCAAGGATCTGCTGACCAGAAGCCAGCCCAAATTGTCGGACCAAGTGCTTTTTACGACACAGGCGCCAAAAGTTGGGTTGCCCCAAGCAGCGGCCCCAACGAACAGACAACCACCAAGATTTGGAGAGGCATGCCCGTGCTGGTCATCGCCCTGCTGGGCGGCTTCACGGTGAACTTCCTCTGGTGCCTCTTCCTCAACGCCAAGAACAAGACGTTCGGCGACTACACCAAGAAGGACGCCCCGATTTTGCCCAACGTCATTTTCGGCGCGATCGCCGGCGCGATTTGGGTGTGCCAGTTCGTCGCGTTCAAGACCGGCGAGCCGCGAATGGGGGACCAAGCCTACGTCGGCTGGGCGGTGTTGATGGCCAGTTCGATCATGTTCAGCGGCATCCTCGGCCTGATCCTCGGCGAATGGAAAGGCACCAGCGCCAAGACGCGCGGCCTGCTCGGATTCGGGCTGGCCGTGTTGCTTGGCTCCGCGGTCCTCTCCGGCTACAGCGGCAAACTCGGCGAGGACGCCAAGAAAGCGGCCCCCGCCCCGGTGACGGCGCCGGCAAGACCGTAGAGTTTCCCGCGCGGCGCGCGCAATCGGTCAAACCGGGGCGCGCGCCGCGCACATTTCCACCATCCAAAAACTAACCCCACTTCATTGACCTATGGCACAACGTGTTTATCTCGGTATTGATCTCGGCGCGGAAAGCGGCCGTGTCATCGCCGGCCTCTGGAACGGCAAAACCCTCAAGCTGGAGGAGGTCCATCGCTTCCTCAACGGCCCGGTGCTTATGGCCGACAGCCTGCGCTGGGACGTGATGCGTTTGTGGGCCGAAATCCAGACCGGCCTCGCGCTGGCCGCCAAGAAATACGGCAAGTCCATCGTCTCCGTCGGCGCGGACACCTGGGGCGTGGACTTCGTGCTGCTCAACAAGCAGGACGAAATCCTGGGCCAGCCGTACAATTACCGCGACGCCCGCACGCGCGGCGGATTGGAGCGGGCCTTCAAGAAAGTGCCGCGCGCGGAAATCTTCGCGCAGACCGGCCTGCAGTTCATGGAGTTGAATTCGCTCTATCAGTTGCTGGCGTGGCATCAGCACTCGCCGTCCATCCTTGAGGCGGCGGATTGCCTGCTGTTCATGCCGGACTTTTTCCACTGGTGCCTGTGCGGCTCGCGCGTGGTCGAGTTCACCAACGCCTCGACCTCGCAGTTCATGCACCCGCTCAAGCGCAACTGGTCGCTGGCGATGCTCAAGAAATTCGGGCTGCCCACGCATTTTTTGCCCAAGATCGTCACGCCGGGCACCAAGCTGGGAGTCATCCGCGAGTCGCTGGCCGAACGCACCGGGCTGTCGGGCGTCAAAGTCGTCGCGCCTCCCACGCACGACACCGCCTCGGCGGTGGCCGGAGTGCCGACCGCCAACACGGGCCGGGCCAACTGGGCCTACATCAGTTCGGGCACCTGGTCGCTCATGGGCGTGGAGGTGCAGAACGCCGCGCTCGGACCGCGCGCGCTGGAACTGAACATGACCAACGAAGGCGGACTCGACGGGACCTATCGCCTGCTCAAGAACATCATGGGCCTGTGGCTGGTGCAGCAGTGCAAGCGGAGCTTCGACGCGCGCGGAAAGAAATACGACTACGACCAACTCAATGAAATGGCCGCCAAAGCGCCGCCCATGCGCTCCATTGTCAATCCCGACGATCCCCGCTTCCTGAACCCCAAGGACATGCCCAAGGCCATCCAGGACTACTGCCGCGAAACCAAGCAACCGGCGCCCAAGACGGAAGGCGAGTTGGTGCGTTGCGCCTATGAAAGCCTGGCGATCAAGTATCGCGAGGTGCTGGGCTGGCTGGAGGAGCTTGGGGGCGAACACATCGAGGTCATCCATATCGTCGGTGGCGGTTCGCAAAGCAAGATGCTCAACCAGTTCGCCGCGGACGCCTGCCGGCGTCCGGTGGT
>JBEKAN010000356.1:0-4908 GCA_050015895.1 Verrucomicrobiota bacterium | reverse complement strand
CGCGGTGGTGGAGGGGATTCATTTTTTGCCCTCGGCGGAGCCGGAGCGGGTCGGCCACAAGGCGCTGGCGCGTTGCCTGAGCGATGTCGCGGCCATGGCGGGCCGGCCCATCGCGGCGCTGGTGACGCTGGGGCTGCCGAAAAATTTCGATCCGGAACACATCCAGAAAATCTACGCGGGCATGAACGCGCTGGCCCGCCGCCACGGCGTCGCCATCGCGGGCGGGGAGACGACGTCCAACCCGGAGCGGCTGCTGATCTCCGTGGCGCTGCTGGGCGAGGTGGCGCGGGACAAATGCGCGATGCGCTCCGGCGCGCGGGCGGGGGACGCGCTGTTTGTGACGGGCGAATTGGGCGGGGCGCAGGCGGGGCGGCATTTGGATTTCGAGCCGCGGCTGGAGGAGGCGCGCTGGCTGGCGGTCCATTTTGCCATTCACTCGATGATTGATCTGAGCGACGGATTGGCGGGGGATTTGCGGCATTTGCTGGAGAGGGGCGGGTTGGGCGCGGAATTGCTCCGCCGCGCCATCCCCATCAGTCGCGCCGCCCGGCTGCGCGCCAAAGGGAACTCCTCCGCCAAGCCGCCCCTGCTCGCGGCGCTGACGGACGGAGAGGATTACGAACTGCTGTTCACTGTGGCCAGCCGCGACGCGACGCCGCTGCTGGACGCCTGGCGCAAACAGTTCCCCAAAGTGCGGCTGGGCTGCATTGGCCGGATCACGGCGGAGCCGGGTTTGAAATTGCGCGACGACAAAGGCGTTCGTTCCCTGGAGGCCCATGGCTACGTTCATTTCGCATAGCCCGTCGGAGACACAGGCGCTGGGCGAGGCGTGGGGGCGCGAGGCGGGCGCCGGGTGGATCATCGGCCTGAGCGGCGACCTGGGCGCGGGCAAAACGCAGTTGATCAAAGGGCTGGCGCGCGGCTTGGAGGCGGCCGCGGCGGTGGCTTCGCCGACTTTTGCGCTGGTGCATGAATATCGCGGCGGGCGTCTGCCCCTTTTCCACGTGGACCTTTACCGGCTGACGACACGCGATCAAATCATTGCCGCCGGGCTGGAGCCGTATCTCGTCCGGCCCGAAGGGGTGACGGTGGTGGAATGGGTCGAGCGGTGGATGGAGGGCACAGTCACAGCCGAGCCGGCGCGGGGGAGATTCCGCCGCGCGCGCATCAAAACGCTCGGCGAGACCGAGCGGGAAATCACGTATGAAGATCTTGGCGGTTGAGTTTTCCTCGGCGCGACGGAGCGCGGCGGTGCTGGAAACTGGCGGAACGCCGGTCGCCCCGGCGCTGCTGGGCCAGGCGGCTGAAATGGAGGGGCGAGGCAACCTCGCGCTGGTGGAGCGGGCGCTGGCGGAGGCCCGTTGCGGGCGGGAGGAAATCGGCGCGCTGGCGGTGGGGCTGGGGCCGGGGTCCTACACGGGGATTCGCGGGGCGATCGCGCTGGCCCAGGGCTGGCAATTGGGGCGGGGTGTCAACACGCTGGGCGTCAGCAGCATGGAGTGCCTGGCCGCGCAGGCGGCGGAGGCGGGCCTGCGCGGCGCGGTGAACATTGTGATTGACGCGCAGCGGAACGAGTTTTACCTGGCGCGTTATCAGGCGGATGACCGCGGCTGGCGGGAGGTCGAGGCGCTGCGGCTGGCGGCGTTTTCCGAAATCCAGGCCCTGGCTGCGGCGGGCGGGACCTTGCTCGGCCCGGACCTCGCGCGCTGGTTTCCCGGCGCGAGAAACCTGCATCCGGAGGCGGCGACGCTCGGACGGCTGGCGGGCGGGCGCGTGGATTTTGTTCCGGGCGAGAAACTGGAGCCGATTTATCTGCGCGAGACGGATTTCAAAAAGGCGCCCACGCCCCGGATTATTCCGTAGTCCCATCCACAGATCACGGCGCAAAAAGCTCCGCCGCCGAGTTGGTGGCGAAGGCCGGCGAAGAGGTGCCGAAGGTGCCGTGGGCCGGGCCGCTGACGAAATCGCCCGCGTCGGGCGCCAGCAGGTTGGTCCCCAGATTGGCGAGGTAGATCCCGACGCCGTAGTTGACGGTCAAGGTCTGCACCAAATTGGTGAGGCGTTGGCGGGCGGCGCCAAGGTGGTCTGCGGCAATCATCTCCGTGGTGGTCGTGTTCCCCAACCCGATCAGGTTGAACTGCAGGTTGGTGGTGGTGAGGAAAACGCAACACAGCCCGGCCGAGGCGAGCGTGCTGACATTGGTGCTGATCACGGTGTTCGTCCTATGGCTGGTCCCGACGAGGAATGACCCGGCTTGGATCGGGGCCGTGACGTTGAAGACCAGGTTGGTGGTCGCGGCGTTGTCGGCGATGTCATTGTACCCGGGGTCCTGGCTCAGGTTCGTGATGCCGTTGAGGTTGGTGATGGGGTTGAAATTGTTGCTGACTTCGTAGGTGAAATCATTCAAGTAACTCATCGCAAAGTTGCTGGAGACATTCACGTAAGTCGGCGGAGACGCCTTATAGAGGAAGATGCCTTCCTGGTTGTTGGTAAAATCGGTCACCCGGAGGAGCGACGCGCCGGTCCACTTGGCATAGTCCGCGCCGAACAGGTCCACGGCGAGGGCCCGGACGACGGTGGCCTTGGAAATCAGCGCCGAATGGATGGTCTCCCGCGTGGTCACCTCGCCGGTGTCGTGATTGGTGGAGTAGGTGCTGCTGGAATAGCGCGCAATAATGGAAAAGCTGAGATTTTGCCGGGAAATCTGGCTGTGGGCGCTGTTGGCCCCCGCCATTGTCCCGATCCAGAGCGCGATGAGCAATGGAACCGGTTTCATATTGGGCATAAATTAGTTTTCCGGGTCACGGTCCGAACAAGTTCGTCACGGAATTGGTGATGAAGCTCGCCTCCCCCGTGCTGAAGGAGCCGCGCGCCGGGCCGCTGGCGAAATTGGTGTCGGGGTCGGACACGATTTCGCCTTCGAAAAAGTTGGTGGACACATTCAATCCGAAGGTCCCCACGCCCGCCATTTGCAACCTTTGCACCGGCCCGGAATAATCGGCGCCATCGCGCGCGGCGTGGAAAATCGTCTCCGTCGTGGTCCCGTATCCCACCAGGTTGAACTGCATGTTGGTGGTGTAAAAGCTCACGGAAAACAGGCCGTCGGAAACCAGGCTGTTGGTGTTGGCGGAGGCGCCGGGGAAGGTGCCGCCGGCCGCCGAGGAGCTGGCTCTGAGGCGGGCGGCTCCGGGGAAGTTGACCGCCACATCATGGGTGAAGTTATTGGTGAAGCTCAGGCGGAAGTTGGTGGAGACATCCAAGTTGGTGGGCGGGGATCCCCGGTGGAGAAAAATGCGCTCGCCGCCGGCGACGCCGTTGGTGAAATCCGTTTCCCGCACCAGGGCGGCGGAGGTCAGACTGGTCCAATTTGTGCCGGCGTAGTCCAGGGCCAGGGCCTTGACCATGTCGCGGGTCGCAATTTCAATGGGCTTGAGGGTCTTGTGCTCGTTGGTGAGGCTGCTGTTGGTGTGGAACTCGTTGGTCTGGTACTGGCCGTAAATGGCAAAGGTCAGCGCCTGCCTGGAGACCTGGGCGCGGGCCGGGGCCGCCGAGAGCGCCGTCCCGATCAGGACCGCCATCAGAATTGGAGCCGGTTTCATAGCGGCACAAGCTTCAGGCCGGGGGCGGGCTGATGCAAGTTCAATGTTTCCAGTTTGGGGGATTCTGGCACTATGCCGGGGTGACGGTTTGAAAATTGTGACTGGCATGAAGAAGAAGTCCATTGGAATTATTTTTTTGACGGTGCTCATTGACCTGGTCGGCTTCGGGTTGATCCTGCCGCTGATCCCGCTCTACGCAAAAAACTTCGGGGCCGGCGGGGTGATCAGCGGGGTGATCATGGCCTCTTACTCCCTGATGCAGTTTCTTTTCGCCCCGGTCTGGGGGCGGCTTTCCGACCGGATTGGCCGCCGGCCGGTTTTGTTGACCAGCACGGCGTGCGCCTGCGTGTCTTACGTGATTTTCGCCCTCGGCTCCGGCTTGGCGGACAAAACGCTGGCGCTGGCGGTCATCCTGGTTTCGCGCATTTTCGCGGGCATTTGCGGGGCGAACATCACCGTCGCCCAGGCCTACATCGCGGACATCACCCCGCCGGAGCAGCGTTCGGCGAAAATGGGGCTGGTGGGAATGGCTTTTGGGCTGGGGTTCATTCTGGGGCCGGTGCTGGGGGCCTTGAGCGTCCTCTACGTCGGAGTCACGGCCCCCGGATGGACCGCGGCGGCGCTGTGCGCGGTCAATTTTACCTGGGCCTTCCTGTGGCTGGCCGAAAGCTGGCGGCCCAGCGCGCATTACACGACGCAACGCGCGCACCTGGACCAGTGGATGCACACGCTGCGGACGCCGCGCCTGAACTTGTTGATCGGAATCTTTTTTCTGGCGACGTTTTGTTTCACCTGCTTTGAAACCACCATTGGTTATTTGCTGCAGCGGAATTTCAAGATCGAGTCGGGCCACGACCAACTCCGGGACGTGCTGGGCAAGGTCGGCTGGCTGATCGCCTACTGCGGCTTGATCGGCGCCGCTGTGCAGGGCGGCATGTTGCGGCGGCTGGTCAAGAGAATGGGCGAGCCGAAATTGATCGCGGCCAGTCTCTTTGCGGCCGCGGCGGGCATCGGGCTTCTGCCCTACCTGACCTCCTGGGGATGGCTGCTGGCGGGGCTGGCGGTTTTTTCGGTTGGCTCCAGCCTGACCCGGCCGCCGGTCTTCGGCATGATTTCGATCATGACGGCCGCCCATGAACAGGGCGCCACCCTGGGCGTCGCGCAAGGCGTTGGGAGTCTGGCGCGCATTGTCGGCCCGATCTTTGCTCTGGGTCTCTTCTTCCCCGACCCCAGGATTCCCTATTTGACTTGCGCCGTCCTTTGCTTTGTGACCGCCTGCATCACGGCCCTCTACCTCTCGCGGCCCCTC
>JBEKAN010000355.1:0-4912 GCA_050015895.1 Verrucomicrobiota bacterium | reverse complement strand
TTGGCGCGGCCGAAAAGGGCCAAGTACGTGTTGTAAGCTTGCGCCAGTTTGTTGTATTGGACGAGTCGGCGCGTTTCCAGCATCCGGCAGAAAATGAACCGGTCGAGCAGTTGCTGGCTGGCCAAGGTGATCTCATCGAGCGGGCGTTTTTGGTTCCGCAGCGCAAACCCGTTGGCGATGAGGAGGCGCCAGCGTTTCAGGTCGGCCAGAAACTGCTGGTCCAGAACGGCCTTTTTCTGCTGGTCGTAAAGTTCGTCAATCCGGTTGGCCTCCAGGTTTTCCAGCGCGAGCAGCTCCCACAACTCATCGCGGCGCTGCCAAAGGTCCTTCAAGCTGAAAGTGAAGGTGGGCGTCGTTTCGTTCACCCGGATGAAATCAAACTGCGCGAAATTGGTCAGCAGGATCCAGGCGACCGGCTGGTCCATTTTTGTGATTTCCGTGCTGAGCCGGTAGTTTTGGATGTACCGCATCACCTGCTTGCGATGCTTCTCAAAAAGACTCGTGGTCAGGCAATCATGCAGGCTTTTGGCCTCAACGAACATGAGCGGGCGTTCGGACTTCAGCAGGTAATCCACCGAATCGAGGGAAATCTTGAACTCGCGGCCAAAGTTCGTGATCCGCCGATAGCCGAGAGCTTCGAAAAGCGGCTCCAGCAGAATCGCCTTCGTCGTTTCTTCAGGCTCCAGGCCGCCAAAACCCGCAACCAGCAACGCCCTTGCTTTGGCGATCAGCCCCTCCAGCCTCGCGTTGAATTCCTCTTTGCTCATCGCCACCGCGCCCCTTTCATTGCGCCACCAGTCCGCCAAAGCCCGCCAAGGGCAAGAGCGCCAGGGACCTGTGCGCCCCGCTGAAATCCGGCCCCGCTGCGTTTGATCTTGGACGGCATGAGACGGAGCGTATCAAACCAGCCCTCCCGTCCGCAAGCGCGCGCCGCCGTGACCTGGGGTAATCGCTCGCAAGCCATATCACCTTGCAGGTTTAGGCCCTCCTCCTATTCTTAATCCTAATCCTAATTCCGCCCCACCGCGTGGTGATCGTCGCGCCTCACTTCACCTCCGAGCTTCCGAAATCTGGTCAAATATCCCCCCCTCCTCGAAATGGACTTTCTGCGCCTGGCCCCAGCCCCCGAACATCTCCTGGATGGTGAACGTCTCGATCTTGGGAAAATTCGTCCCGTGCGCCCGCGCCACCTCCGCCAAAGTCGGCCGGAAATAATGCCGCGCCCCGATCTCCTGCCCTTCCGCCGTGTAGAGAAACCGCAGATACGCCTCCGCCACAGCCCGCGTCCCCCGCCGGTCCACCACCTTGTCCACCACGCTCACCGGCGGCTCCGCCAGGATGCTCAGGGGCGGATACACGATTTCATACTGCCCCTTGCCCAGCAAGTTCAACGCCAGCAGCGCCTCGTTCTCCCAACCCACCAGCACGTCGCCGATCCCGTGCTGGATGAACGTCGTCGTCGCCCCGCGCGCCCCCGAGTCCAGCACCGGCACATTCCTGTAAAAACTGGCGATGAACCGCCGGGCCGCGTTGGTGTCCCCGTTATTCGCTTTCAACCCGTAGCCGTATGCCGCCAGATAACTCCAGCGCGCCCCGCCGGAGGTCTTGGGATTGGAAGTGATCACCGCCACCCCCGGTTTCACCAAGTCGTCCCAATTCCGGATCCCCTTGGGATTTCCCTTCCGCACCAGAAACACAATGGTGGACGTGAAAGGCGTGCTGTTGTCCGGCAGGCGCGACTGCCAGTTGGCCGGCACCAGGTCGCCGTTCTGGTGCAGCGCGTCAATGTCCCCGGCCAGACCCAGCGTCACCACATCGGCCTCCATGCCGTCAATCACCGAGCGCGCCTGCGCGCTGGAGCCGCCGTGCGATTGTTGGATCGTCAAAATCTGCCCCGTCTTCTCCTTCCACGATTTCTCGAACGCCTCGTTGATGTCCTGGTACAACTCCCGCGTCGGATCGTAGGAGACGTTGATCAGCGTCACCGGCTTCTGGGCCTGGGCGGGTTGGGCCGCCAGGGCCAGCACAAGAGCGAGGATGAAACGAACCTGGTTCATTCAACAACATCCGAACTTAAAACGAGAACTGCAACCGCCCCATCAGCACCTTTTCGTCCTGCGACTGGACGGACACGCCTTTCGCCGGCCCGAAGCCCGGCGCGAACCCAAAGCTAGTCTGATCGTATTCAACTATCCACTTTATATTCTTGGTCGGGTACCATTCCAAACCGACGCCCCACGTGGTGGCCTCCTGCGCCGATCCCGCCTTGGCGTACCCCTTGTTGAATGCCGATGGATCCAGGGAAATCTGTCCCACCCGCCCCAATACTTGCCACGCCCCCCAGCCCGTCCCGTCAATGCGGAACGGGTGCAGCGGCGTCGGGATCGTGCCGAATCCGTTCTGTTCACCCGTCAGAAACCACGAGGCCGAGACGTCCCACCCTTTGTTGTCCAACCACGCCTCTTGCGCCTTCCCGTTGTTGAGACTGAATTTCTCCGCCGAATCGGCGTATTCCCAGTAGAACCCGGCCGGACCCCAAAAATAATAACCTTGCGGGACCAACCGGAAATGATCCCCCGCCTCCACGACGTTTGGCGTCTTGCTGTTGGTGCCCGCCCCGACGTTATAGCTGAAGAACGTCTGCCGTCCCATCGTGGCGAAACTCGGCAGCGTGCTCCCGGCCTCGAATCCATAACTGGTCCCCACCCCCAAACCGAAGTTCCGCAGCGCCCCAATGGAGGTGTTCGTGAACGGCGTCGCAAAAACTCTCGCCGCCAGGCTTTTGTCGTTGTCCCCCGTTTCGATGTCCCCGCTGCCCCCGTCCGGCACGCCGTTGAAGGCCCCCGCGTAATAGGTCAGCGTGTTGTTGAGGAGGTTGCCGTGAAACTCCGCCCCAACGTCGCGATTGGGCACCAACTCGGTCGGGTAGCCCCGCTCCACATACCACAAGTTGGCCTCCGCCGGCTGAAGCTCCAGCCCCACCGGCACTTTCATTTTGCCCGCTTGAAGTTGCAGCCACGGCCAGTAATGGATGTTCACCCAGGCGTCCTGCAACATGCTGTTGTTCGTCGCCGTCACACTGTTGCCCGCCCCAAAGTCGGTCTGGATGAAGTAATCGTAGTCCTTGTAGAGCGATCCCAATGCGATCAGGCGCAATCGGCGCAGCGTGAATGTGTCCTTCGCCCCGGGGTTCGGGCTGTCATAATAATGCCAGTCAAGCTGGCCCGCCCCGTCCAGATGCAGCGTGAAGTTGGTGTCGGCCGACTGGATTGAAAAACCGTCCATCCCGGCCGTCAGGAAGGGCAGCGCCTTGGGAGCGGCTCCGGAGTTGGTTGGCTCCGCTTGGGCCAATTGAGCCAATTGCTGGCTCTCCGCCGCGTGTTGGCTCTCCAACTGTTCCACCTTCAGGCTCAACTCCTCAATTTGCTTCTTCAAACTGGCGATTGCGTCCGCCGTGTCATCCGCCATCGCTGCGGCGGCGAAGAGTTGTGTGCCGATGATTGCCGCGATGATCCATTTGTATGTTTTCATCATTTTTAGGGTCAATTGATTGTTCATCATTTTTATCGTCGGATAGCGCTGAACAGGGGCGGCGCCGATACCCGCCCAAGCGGGCCAAAATTCCGCCATTCCTGTTTCAATTCGCCTCATCCGCCCGCAACTTTATCACAATTCCATACCATGTCAATAGAGATTTAATAATATTTACTTTAACGTTATTTATTGATATTTATTCAAATTATTGATGGAATACAAAAAATATCTATATTCATTTGCAATAATTTAAATGAATTCTTGATAAATCCAGTAGGGATGACTATGCTGGAACCAATGAAACTTTCTCTTCGGGGAGAATACGCCTTGAGAGCCTTGCTGGTTCTGACCATGAACTATGGCGACCAGGTCGTCCGAATCCAGACCATTTCCCAACAGCAGAACATTCCCCAAAAATTCCTCGAGCAGATTCTCAATGACTTGAAAAGTCTGGGCGCGGTGGAGAGCAAACGCGGCATCAAGGGCGGCTATCGTCTGGCCCGGCCGCCGGAGAACATCACCCTGGCCTCCATCGTGCGGCATGTCGAGGGCGCGATCGCCCCGGTCAGTTGTGTGAGCGACCGCTTTTACGAGCGCTGCACCTGCCCCGACGAGGCCACCTGCCCCATCCGCGATGTCATGAAGGAAGCCCGCGAGGCGGTTGTCAAGATCATGGAGCGCACCACCCTGGCGGATTTGCGCGACCGCGCGAGGCGGTTGCAGAAGCCGCCCGCGGAGGTCGCCGATTTTGTGATTTAGGACCCGGCCATGCCGACGCGCTCACCAGAAAATGAGCCGGCAGATTTTTTGGCGCGCCTCCCGCGCCAGCAGCGCCGGGTCGTTGAGGCGCTCCGTCGGATGATCCGTCAGATTGTCCCGGAGACAACGGAGACGGTTTTGTGGGACAGCCTGTCCTACCACCGGCCAAGTTTCGGCGGTCGCATCAAGGGAGCGGTGTGTTTGATCACACCCAGGGAGGACTGTGTCCACCTTGGCTTCATCCACGGCGCGGCGCTGGCGGACCCCCATTGTCTGCTTCGCGGCTCCGGGAAAGCCAAGCGCTTTGCGCCCATCCGGGGCGTGGCGGATGCGGAGCGAAAAGTCTTGCGCGGATTGATCGAGGCGGCGGCGGAATACGATCCCCGGACGGCGGCCTGACAAACGCGATCCGGCGAGCCGGGGCGGGGGCTGATCTTCTTTCGCGACCCGCAGGCCAGGATCCTCCAAGAAAAAACAAAATCCGACCGGAGAAACGCCTTGCAAAAAACCGGAATCAGCCCAAAATCACCCACAGATTCCACTCACCCAAATTATATAAGCTATGAAACTGCGAACCTTTTGCGCACTAACGGCGGCCTGCGCGCTGGCCGCGACGACA
>JBEKAN010000354.1:0-4913 GCA_050015895.1 Verrucomicrobiota bacterium | reverse complement strand
ATCATAGACACAAGCGAAATCTAAATCCGGTGCCCCTTTTGTAGAAGAAATAACCTCTGTGTGCCCCGAAGAGCCGTCAGCCCGTCAAAACCCAGGGGAATTTCCGAAAGGCATTAGGGTTAGCCGCAAAAGAACACAAGGAACACAAAAGAGGAAAAGCTCTCTCTTTCTCTGCGTTCCTTGCGTTCCTTTGCGGCTATTCCTGATCGGGGTTTGTCCGCGCCTGGCTGGGGAATCAAAACCGGAAGAAGATTAGCCGCGAAAGAACACAAGGAACGCAAAAGAGGAAATCAGCCAGTCGCGTCGTCTTTGATCACCAGGTCCTGGGACGGGATTGGGACGCCGGATTGTGGAAGGTCAAACAAAACTTGGCTTTCCGAGCCTTTGTCCTCGTGCCGGAGGCAGTCCCCGCCCGCCTTGATCCCAAACAACGACTCGAGGGCCGTTTTGCCTTTGCTCTTGGAGAAGGCTTCGAGCAGGGCGTTGAAAAAGGCGAGGGACCATTGGTCTTTCTCGAAGCGCTCGTTGAACAGCGGAGATTTCATCTTCCGGTGGAAATCCTCCTCGCGCTCATCGGGAATGACCATGGTCTTGGG
This sequence comes from Verrucomicrobiota bacterium, assembly GCA_050015895.1. Taxonomy (GTDB): domain Bacteria; phylum Verrucomicrobiota; class Verrucomicrobiia; order Limisphaerales; family Palsa-1400; genus JBEKOF01. The sequence continues at coordinate 4,317 of JBEKAN010000354.1, read as the reverse complement.
GACATTCCTGGGAAGATTGGAGCCGCGTTGGAGGCCGCTGGTCATGCTGGTGGTGCATTCCACCTCAAAAGCGCGGACCACATCGTTGCCATCGAGCCAAAGCAAATCCATGTTGAGCACCGTGCCAAGTTCGTTCACGCCGTTTAACGAGGCGGGTTTATTGGTGACGAGATCGCGGAGTTGCACTCGTTCCACAACCCCGGTGGCGGTTTCGCGTTGTTCGCGCTGTCCGATCCAGATGGAATGTCCGCGCGCTTCGCCAATTATTGCCAGCAGCGCGATGATCTGGCTGTGGCGCGTCAAGCTCACGCGGATGTCCTCTTTCAACATCCAAACGCCACCGCTTGCCTTGCGGCCAAGAACTTCAAGGGCTTCCGCGATGCTGGTGCTGTCGGAAGTGAGCGAGTTGGGAAATTCCCGCGCGACCGTGTCCCAGACTTCCGTGAAGGTGACGCGGCCCTTGTCGTGCAGGCAACGGAAGACCGTCTCCTCCACGCGCTCGGTGAGGGGAATGGCTTCCAGGCGCGCGACAAATGTTTTGTCGGCAAACCACCAGAGCCTGCCCTCGGCGCCGCCCAGCTTTGCCTCCACCAGTTCAAATTCCTTGCCGATGCTTTCTTCCAGCACGGTCTTCACGTCCAACCCCGTTTGCAGCGTGCCGAAGAGTCCGCGCTTGGCGAGGACCGGGTCCACTTGATTGATGAGAATCGTGTAAGGGGTCGGTTCGGCGCGGATGGCGATGACTTCGCGGCAGGTCTCGATGACGATGCGACGAAACCGCTCTTCGCTGATTTCCTCCATTTTGCGCGCGGGCCGGGCGGTTTTGGCGAAACGCAGATAGAAATCGCCCTGCGCGCTGCCGAAGGGCTGCATCATGGCCTTGGCGGACACCTGGCCGAGTGGCTGATGATGGATGTGTTCGTAATCAAAGCCGGCAAACACGCCGGCCCTCACGGTCGCGTTGCGGACCATGAAGGTCGGGTTGTGAAAGGTCAGCGTGAGGAACCGTTCCGGCCGCAAGAGGCGGTGCATGCCTTGAATGCTGGTGTTGAGCAGCGCGTAATAAAGATCGAACGGCTTTTTTTGGCGCTCGTTCCGCACGATTTCATGCACTGCCATCCGGTCGGCATAGAGATAATCTTTTTTGAGCCAGGCGTTCCAAAGAAAGGAAAGCTCGCCGTATTGGATGGAGGCGTCGTAGGGCGGGTCGGTAAAGATGTAATCCACGCAGTCGTCCGGCATTTTTTTCATCAATTCCACGCAGTCATCATTGACGACGGCGATGTCGGCATCACCGGCAAGGACTTTTCGCCAGTCGTCGGTGACCTTCACGTCGCCCAGCTTTTCATTGCTCTCGTTTTTCGCCTTGATGATTCCCTGGTGACCGGTGACCGCGCTTTCAAATTTCTCCCACACGTTTGACTCCAGGTAACGCGGGGCCGACCAATAACTGTGTTGGGTCCAGGTGGAACTAAAGGCGGTTTGGTGATTGCCTTCCCCAGGCGAGAGGGCGGGACACATCCGAGTGCAAAGATGAATCATGGAAGTGAAGGCGCCGAGCAGAAACTTCCGCAACTGGGGGCTGCTTTCCTGGTCAATGGCCTCATAGAGCATCGCCGCCGCGCGCAGATTGCGTTTGGTGAAAAGCCCGTCGAGGGAATCGTATTTTTGTTTTTCCTTGAAGGCTTGGCCGTCGGGATAAAAAAGGCGGTTCTTCGGATACCACTCCTTGATGTTTTTGGCTTCGAGTTCGGCCAGGGCGTCGAGGTCATTTTTGCGGGGCCTACAGCCGCTCTCGCAGCGATGTTCGCAATGGGGACAACCTTTGTAGCGGACTTCGACGAGTTGATCCCCCTCGCGGACGCAACAATCGGCCACGAGCGGCCGGCCACACTTGAGGCAGTGAACCGTGTAGAGACTGGCGATCTCTTTCTGCGCGCGCTGGCGGACGCGCTCGAAGGCTGCAAGAAGTTTGAGCGTGTCCACGCGCCGCAGCGTCAGTTCCGTGATCTGGCAGGCGGCCGGATTGAGGTCGCAGACGATGGCGCGGCGATGGTGGCGGGCGGCTTCGATGGCGGTCACGCCGCTGCCGGCGAAGGGGTCGAAAACAACCTGTTGCGGCTTGGTGTAAGCCTCGATGTGCTGGCCGACGACGTTCCAGGTCTTGCGGGACCAATACTTGTGCCAGACGTACATCGCCGTGTGAGGTTCGGGGGGAATCTGGCGGTTGATGTGCTCGAAGGCGGGCGGACGGATCCTGCCGATCTTGGCGCGGGCTAGTTCAGGAGTTTTCATCCGGTGTCGCGGGCGACTTCTTTGAGCAATCTCTGACAGATTTCATAGGCGGCGGCGAGGCGAATGGCGCGGACGACTTTGATGCCTTTGATTTGAGCGACCTGGTCGAGGGGGCGATTCATCAGCCCCGCCAGAGTGCCGTATTGATCCAGGAGCGCCTTGGCGCTGTCGAGGGCCGAATAACCTCGTCCACCGCTGCCGAGCAGAATGGCCAGCAGTTCGGCGTCCGAGCAACTTTGCGCGCCCGATTCCAAAAGTGTGCGCCCTGGTTTCATGCGGAAAGAAAACGCCCGTTGGTGCGGCGAAACAAGTGTTTTTGCCGGGATTCTTGGAGGCGGGGGTGATTTCGTCCGCCTTCGAACGTGATCAGACAGACCGAAGACGAAATTGCCCCCGATCAACTTTCGCGACAGGGTGGCGCGTGGGGCGGACGCTTGGGCCAAAGAAGATTAGCCGCGAAAGAGCACAGCGCGGCCAGCCGCAACCGAAACTGGAATGGGGCCACAGTTGACACAGATTGACACAGATATGGGAAAATCCCCGCGAGAATGAGTGAAATTGAGAGACAGCAGTGCCATGAACACAAAAGAGGGAAAACGCTCTCCTTCGCGGGCATTGTTCCTGGTTGATTGTGCGGGGGGCAGGGCTTAGAATCCCGCCATGCGCTCCGAATCATTGCGGTTTCTGGAACAATTGGTCAACACGCCCAGCCCCTCCGGCCACGAGGCCCGCGGACAGCGGGTCTGGCTCGATTACGTCAAGCCCCACGCCGACGAGACGTTCACCGACGCGTACGGCAACGCCGTGGCCGTGCTCAACAAGGGGGGCTCGCCGCGGCTGATGCTCGCCGCGCACGCGGATGAAATCTCGCTGGTAGTCAATTATATTAATGACGAGGGCTTCATCTATGTGCGAAGGCTGGGCGGCGTGGACGCGGCCATCACCAAGGCGCAGCGGATCGTGATCCATTCCAAGGACGGGCCGGTGAAGGGGGTGGTGGGGAATGTGGCGCCGCACCTGATGAAAAGCAACCCGGACCGCAAGGCGCCGAAGATCGAGGACTTGTTCATTGACATCGGGGTGTCGAGCCGGCGCGAGGCCGAGCGCCTGGTGCGAGTGGGCGATCCCATCACGCTGACGGACCCCTTTGAGCTGCTGCGCAACGACCTGGCGGTGGCGCGGGCGTTTGACAACCGGGTGGGGACCTTCGCGGTGGCCGAGGCGCTGCGACTGGCGCGCGAGGGCAAAGGGCGGCTGAAGGCGGAAATCTTGGGCGTTTCCAACATCATGGAGGAGGTGGGGCTGCTGGGCGCGAGGCAGATCGCCTACACGCTCAAGCCCGACGTGGCGCTGGTGGTGGATGTGACGCACGCGACCGATTATCCCACGGTCAGCCAGAGGCAGCACGGGGATGTGAAGATGGGGCGAGGGCCGGCCCTGACGCACGGGGTGTGCAATCATCCGGAGGTGGTGGCGCGCCTGGAGAGCGTGGCGCGGGCGCAGAAGATCAAATTGCAGCATGAGGCGGCCTCGAACACCACGGGGACGGACACGGATGTGATATTCTGGACGCGGGGCGGGATCCCCAGCGCGCTGGTCAGCCTGCCCAACCGCTACATGCACTCGCCGGTGGAAATGGTGAGTTTGAAGGACTTGGAACAGATTCCGCGGCTGCTCTCCGGCTTTGCGCTCTCGCTAAAAGCGGGGGAGGAGTTCAAGGTGAAGGTGTGAGATTAGGATTAGAGCGTGTTTTAATAATCTGATCTTCTTGACGCCCCGGCTCGGCAGGAGCCTCGCCCTACCACAATCAGCCCGGTAGATGGCGAGGCTCCTGCCGGGCCATTCGATGGAAAACGCTCAAAGAAGCGGATTTTCAAAACACGCTCTTAGGATTAGGATTAAGATTATGATTAAGATTAGGATTAAGATTAGGAGGGGGAAGACGGGAGGGTGAAAGACACTTCCAGGCCAGCGGGAGGGGAGGGGCTGCGCCGGCCTCTGGCGGTGTGCTTTGTGCTGGCG
>JBEKAN010000353.1:0-4940 GCA_050015895.1 Verrucomicrobiota bacterium | reverse complement strand
GCGATGCCCACTTGCGCGACGATCAGGCAATCCTCCCCGATGCTGACGTTGTGGGCGATTTGGACCAAATTATCTATTTTGGTTCCGCGTCCGATGGTGGTGGGACCCAGCGCGCCCCGGTCAATCGTGACATTGGCGCCGATTTCCACGTCGTCGTGGATGATGACCTGGCCGGCCTGCGGGACCTTGCGGTGGACGCCGGCGTCGAAGACGTAGCCAAAGCCGTCCGCGCCGATGACCGCGCCAGCATGAACGCGAACCCGCCGCCCCAGTTCCGTCCGGGGATAAAGGATGACGCCGGGAAAAAGATGGTCGTCCTCGCCGATGAGGCAATTCTCCCCGACATGGTTGCCGCCCCGCAAAACCGCGCGCGGGCCGATGCGCACATTATCGCCGATGACGCAAAGGGGGCCGATGTGCGCGGTGGGGTCAACCTTGGCGGAAGCGGCGATGATGGAAGTCGGGTGGACGCCGGGCGGACACGCCTTCTCCGGGAAGAAAAGGGGCAGGACGCGCGCGGCGGCGACGCGGGCGTTGGACACGCGGATGAGCGCTTTGCGGGCGGAGGTGAACGGGCCGTCAATAAGAATGGCGGCGGCGGCGCTTTGCTCGGCCCTGGCAAAAAAGGCCTCGTTCTCGGCGAACGTCAGATCGCCGGGTTTGGCCGTGTCGGCGGGGGCGAAACCCGTCAGGACGACAGAGCCGTCCCCCAGGACCAGTCCCTGGAGTTCTTGGGCGAGTTGGGAGGCGGTGAAAGACATGATCAGAGACCGCGTGCGTTGATGATTTTGTTTTTCTCGCCCAGGACGATGACGCGGGGGTGCCATTGCGCCGCCTCGCGCGGGTCCATCCAGGCAAAGCTCATGATGGTGAGGAGGTCGCCGGGTTTGCCCAAATGCGAGGTCGCGCCGTTGAGGATGATCGCGCCGGAACCGGGTTCGCCGGGAATGATGTAGGTCTCAAACCGCTCGCCATTGGCCATGTTGCTGGCGAGGATTTTTTCGTGGGGCAGGAGGCCGACTTTCTCCATCAACAGGCGGTCCACCGTCAGGCTGCCCTCGTAATCGAGGTCGCCCGCGGTGATTTGAGCGCGATGAATTTTCGATTTTAACAATTGCACTTGCATAATTGGTTGATTAGTCCCGGGTTGACGCAAAATCCATCATCCATTATAAAGTCATGGTCGGCAACAATTCAACATCTACTTTGGAGGACACAGTGAGCGGAAGAATTCGTTTCGGAATGGTGGGCGGCGGACGCGGCGCGTTCATTGGCGCGGTGCATCGGATGGCGGCGGCGCTGGATCAACAAATTGAGCTGGTCTGCGGCGCGTTCAGCGCGGACCCCGAACGCAGCCGGGCCAGCGGGGAGGACCTTTTTCTGCCGCCGCGGCGTTGTTACAGCACGTTTCAGGAGATGATGAGCACGGAGGCGGGGTTGCCCGCGGGGGAGCGGATGGATTTTGTGGCCATCGTCACGCCCAACCATCTGCATTATCCGCCGGCGCAACTGGCCTTGCGTCATGGGTTTCATGTTTTGAGCGACAAGCCCGCGACATTCAGCCTGGCGCAGGCGAAGGAACTGCAACGGCTGGTGGCCAAGACGGGGCTGCTTTACGGGTTGACGCACAATTACACGGGCTATCCGATGGTGAAGGAGGCGAAGGGCCTGGTGCGCGGCGGCAAATTGGGCAAGATCCGCAAGGTCGTGGTGGAGTATCCGCAAGGCTGGCTGGCCACGCGCCTGGAAAGCAGCGGCCACAAGCAAGCGGCCTGGCGCTGCGACCCCAAACGCAGCGGGGCGGGCGGATGCGTCGGGGACATCGGCACCCACGCCGAAAACCTGGCCGAGTACATCACCGGCATGAAGATCAAGGAATTGGCCGCGGACGCGACCTCGTTTGTCAAAGGCCGGCCGCTGGACGACGACATCAACGTGCTGCTGCGTTTCGAGGGCGGGGCCAAAGGGGTGCTGCACGCCTCGCAAATCAGCGTGGGGGAGGAGAACAATTTGAACATCCGCGTTTACGGCGAAGCGGGCGGCCTGGAATGGCATCAGCAGGAGCCGAACACGCTGGCGCTCAAATGGCCGGATCGTCCGGCGGAGATTTACCGCGCGGCCGGCGGTTATCTGGGCGCGGCCGCCAAGTCCGCCACACGCATCCCGGCGGGGCATCCGGAGGGTTTTCTGGAGGCCTTCGCCAACATCTACAAAAATTTCGCCAACCACATCCGCGCCGTCCAGGCGGGGCGCAAGCTGGCGGCCGACGATCCGGCCTTGGACTATCCCAAAATCGGCGACGCCGTGCGCGGCATGGCGTTCATCGAGGCTGTGGTCAAGTCCTCCGCCAAGAACGCGCGCTGGACAAAACTGGCCGTATGATCTCGCTCTCACTATTCAGAAAACTGCCGCTCCTCCTGCTCCTGGCCGGTTTGGGAGTCTCCCCCGTGCTGGCGCAGCAATCTTCCAACCCGCCTCCGGCCCGTCCGCGGCTTCCTGCGGGTGTCACCGCGGCGCGGGATCTGGAGTATGGCCGGGCGGGCGGCAAGGCTCTTCATTTGGACCTTTATTGGCCCGAGAAATCAGAAAAGCCGCTCCCGTTGATCATCTGGATTCACGGCGGCGCCTGGAGGGCGGGGTCGAAGAATGACTCCGTTCCCCCGCTGCCTCTGACCGGCGAGGGTTATGCCGTCGCCAGCGTGGAATACCGGCTGAGTCAGGAAGCGGTCTTCCCGGCCCAAATATACGACTGCAAAGCCGCCGTGCGCTGGCTCCGAGCAAACGCCTCGAAGTACAATCTTGACCCGGCCAAATTCGCCGCGTGGGGCGCCTCCGCCGGCGGACACCTGGCCGCTCTACTGGGGACCAGCGGCGGCATGCCCGCGTTGGAGGGCGCCGTCAACGACCTGAAAGAATCCAGCCGCGTCCAGGCGGTGGTGGACTGGTACGGCCCGTCGGATCTGCTGCAAATCGGCGTTCCCGCCAGCGACATCAAACACAACGACCCCGACTCGCCCGAGTCCCAGCTCGTAGGCGGCGCGCTTTTGGAGCACAAGGACAAAGCCGCCCAAGCCAGTCCTGTCACCTATGTCTCCAAGGACGCCCCGCCGTTTCTGATCATGCACGGCGACCAAGACCGCTCGGTTCCCTTCAACCAGAGCGAGCTGCTCCAGGCGGCGCTGAAAAAAGCCGGCGTGGACTCGACGCTCCTTCCCGTCAAGGGCGTCGGCCACGGTTTCAGCGGCGCGGAGTATCTTCCCCCCGTCCGCGATTTTCTCAATCGCCGCCTGAAATAGCGGCCGGAAGGGAAGGGCGGGCGTTCAAGCGGCGAGATGTTTGTGGTCATATACTCATACAACGAATAAAATGCCGTGGAACCGCGCCGAAACCCGCGGCGCCACCTGCGCCCCGCACGGGCGCGGGATTGAGGATGTGGCCAATTTGCGCGGGGGATTCCTTCACTTCAAACTCCTTTGCAACCGGCCGCCCGGCAATATCCGGTAGCGCCCGCCGCGCCACTGGATTTGGTTGCCGGTGAAGGCCGCCGCCCAGACCGCCACGTTGAGCAAATCCTTCAGCGGCGCCATCCAGAACCAGCCAAAATGCGCATTGCATCCGGTCAGGCGCCTTTCCAAGTCCAGGGCTGTTCCGACGCGAAACGCGAAGAACACCAGGCAGACCCAGAGGATGGGGCTGACATGAACGGCGTATGAAACCACCTGGTAGCCGGACGGCAAGGACGTAGGCGAGCGGATCACGGTTCTCTCAAAGGAAAACAAAGAGGCCGCATGGACCGCCAGCCAGAGAAGCGGCCAAGCGGTCGCGTTGTCAAGAATGCTGAGGAAATAGGGCAGGGGCTGGCAGGCGCGGATGGTGCGCGCCCAGCGGACTTGATGAGACCAGACCTGCGCCCAATTGCGTGCGGGTTCGCGGCAGTCCACGACCACCGGCGAAAAGACAATCCGTTTGCCCTGACGCGCCACCCGTTGGCCCAATTGGTAATCATCGGCCAAAAAGTCGGCCAACACGGCAAATCCGCCGACAGCCTGGAGCCGCGCCGCGGGCAGGGCCATGACCGCGCCCAGCGCGAAATCCACTTTCCTCAAGCTTTGCGCCTGGAGGACCGAACTCCAAAAATCGGCGTTGACGGCCACGGCCTCCCAGCGCATGGCCGCGCCTGATGGGTTGGCCAGGCGGTAGAAGCAGTTGACCAAGCCGACTTCCGTTTCGGCGAAAAGGGGCGCGATGTTGGACAGCAAATCTTCGGGGACCGCCACGTCCGCGTCGCTGATGACGACCAGGGGATGGCGGATGAGAGGCTCCAACTGGCGCAGGGTGGAAATCTTGGCGTTGACGCCCAGGGTTTTGTCGCAGATGACCAATTGCGCGTCGGCGCGCGGCGACTCGGCCAGCAGTTCCCGCGCCAGCGCGCACACTGGATCGTCCGCGGAGGCGACGCCGAAGAGAATCTGCGCCGGGCCGGGATAGACCTGGGCGAGCCAGGAGCGGAGGCAGGATTTGGTTTGGGCGTCGCAACCTTTCAGGGGCTTGAGGACGGTGCAGCCAGGCAGGGGAGCGGAGGAGGCGGCGCGGCGGTGGAGGGGGAAGCGGCGGGCGGCCATCCAGCGCCAGAGGGTCAGTCCAAAGCTCACAAAAGCCAGGAGAGCCAGGACGCGCGAGGCGAGTGGAGGGTGCATCTAAAGCTCGTCCACCGAGATGACGCGCTGGATTTCCTCGACGGTGGTCTCGCCGTTGAGGGCGCGGCGCAACCCGCGCTGCCACATGGTTTGCATGCCCTGACCGATGGCGACCTCCTGGAGGGCCTTGGTGGGCCGCTTGTCCATGATGGCGTCGCGGAAGGGTTGATCCACCTTGAGGAGCTCGTTGACGGCGGTGCGGCTGGAAAAGCCGGTGGAAAGGCATTGATCGCAGCCGATCCC
>JBEKAN010000352.1:0-4974 GCA_050015895.1 Verrucomicrobiota bacterium | reverse complement strand
ACAGCCCGCAAGCATGCGGGCCAGCCCGTTGTTGTTCCATCTCGCCCCCGCGTGCCGTGTTCGGCGCCCTCGCCGAACACACATTCTTGTCCGCGGTTCTGGAATAACGTGATGATTTATCCGACTCACCCTCAGTCCGACCCAGCCTCACCGGGCTGCATCGCCCCGACGATAATCCTCGCCGCCTCCTGGTGGCTGACCAAGTCAGTGTTGATCACCAGATGATAGAGCAGGGGATCGTCAATATCTCTGCCGAAGTACTTGCTCACATACCGCCCCCGCCCGCGATCTTCCTGGCGGATGAATTCCAGCGCGGCTTTCTTGCTGCCCGGCCGGCTTTTTTGAAGAAATTCGATGCGCTTCTCCAGCGAGCCGACCAGCCTCACATGGAACACGTAATCCAATGTGCTCGTCACGAGGTTGGCCCCGCGTCCGATCAGAATCACATTTCCCAGTTCCGCCAGACTGCGGATCGTCTCCGCGGTTTTCTCCACCAGCGTCCAGGACGGCGGGTGCAGCCCGCACAAATCCTCCAGCACGTCGCCGATTTCCGAAACCCGGTCCTCCGGCATGAAGGTCGCCATCCGCGCCGGCAAATGATGGTCCTCCAGAACCTTTTCCACCAAATTGCGGTCAAAGACCGCCCACGGCCGCGTGTCGTCCAATCCACGGGCCTGCAGGCATTTGGCCAGTTCCTCCGCCACCGTGTGCCCGCCGGAGCCGGTCTGCCGCGAAATCGTCACCGCCCGCCATTGCTTGGCCGTCACGGGGGCCGTCACTCGCGCGCTTCCGGGGCGCAGCTGACAATTGATGAAAGTCAGACACTTCTCCAGCCTGGGTTCGGCATTCATACGACGTTGGGATCGCTTGGGTTCTTAACCCAATTTATCCCTCCCTGAAGACATTTCAACGGCCTCCGCGCCGATTTCATCCTTCCTAATCCCCACTATTACTCCAACGGGACGGCTGCCCCTTCAAACTCGGTAGGGCGAGAGTCCTCGCACCGGTGGTGCGCATCCCTAATTTGTTCCGTCTGCGAGCCGTGACTTTTGGCCGCTCCCACTGGCCGCCTCCAACGCCCCCGCCTTGGCCAGCAGCAAATCCAGGTTCTCCAGGCAAAACCTGGACCACGATTCGTAACCGGAGAGGTCCCTCACCGCCTCGGCAATCGGCACAAACTCGGGCCCCACAATCCCGCTGCGCCCGCCCGCCGCGTTCTCATCGGACACCCGCACGACATGGACCACCCCAAGATGCACGTATCCGACCTCGGTGCTGTCATCATTGATCATCGCCACCGGCGGCGCATGTTCGGCGTCAATCCCGACCTCCTCCAGCAGTTCCCGCCGCATGCTCGCCTGATACCCGCGGTCGCTTGAGAAAAGCCCGTGGTCCTCCTCCGAGATGTGTCCCCCGATTCCGACCGAATACAACCCGTGCAAACGTGTCTCCTGGCCGCCCTTGCCCCGGCGATACCGCAAAATCTTGTCATTGCGGATCAGCAGGACGTAAGGGATGAGCTGTTTGTAAAGCCGGTTCTGGTCGGCGTCGCTTCGGTTCAGATACCGCAGTTGCCGGGCCGAGGTGACCACGGGCAGGTATTTCTCAACTTCCAAACTCAGCCCCTGAAACACGCCCAGCTCCTCGAAAAGTTTCCTTTCAAAACAAAGCACTCTTTCTTCGGTCGCCATTTTGTCTCTCTTTCTCTCTCGAGTTTCCAAATCGTGGTTTCTGCCACGAATCCTCACTAGCAAAACATATTCTTTTCTATTCACATGTTATTCAGCAGGTTGTTCACAAAATGGCAAAACCACAAGACTGCCGCGCCCCCAAACCGCGCGGTCGGGGTTAATCATTGCCCCGTCCGCCAATCTCCGATAATCTGTCGCGCAATGCGGACGCCATGAACCCAGCCATCGAAACCACCAATCTGACGCGGGACTTCGGGAAGTTTCGCGCCGTCAACCAACTCAATCTCCGCGTCGAGGCGGGGACGTTCTACGGCTTTCTCGGCCCCAACGGGGCGGGCAAATCCACCACCATCAAGATGTTCACCGGCCTGCTCGCGCCCAGCGCGGGCACGATGCGCATTCTGGGCCAGGACATGAGCGACCCCCGGCTCGCGCTGGAGGTCAAGCGCCGCATCGGCGTGGTGCCGGAGAACCTGGCGCTCTTCGACAATTTGACCGCGCGCGAACACCTCACCTTCATCGGCCGCATGTATCTCCTGCCGCCGGCCACCGTCCGCGCGCGCTGCGACGAATTGCTGGCGATGATGGACCTGGCGCAGGAGGAGAAAAAACTCACCCTCGAATTCTCGCATGGCATGAAGAAGAAACTCGCCCTCGCCGCCGCGCTGATTCCCAATCCCGACCTGTTGTTCCTGGACGAACCGTTTGAGGGCGTGGACGCCGTGGCCTCGCGACAGTTGCGCGACACCCTCAAGCAGTGCGTCGTGCGCGGCGCGACGGTCTTCCTGACCTCGCACGTCCTGGAGATTGTGGAGAAACTCTGCACCGACGTCGGCATCATCGCGCGCGGGGAACTGGTTCATCAGGGCACGATGGAGGAGTTGCGGCGGGCCGGCTCGCTGGAGGACAAGTTCCTCGCCGTGGTCGGCAGCGACGGCCACGAGGCGCAGAAGTTGAGCTGGCTGGAAGGATGAAGTGAACTGGGACCAACTCAAGACCATTCTCTGGCTGCGTTGGCGACTGACGCGCAACCAGTGGACGCGCGGCAAAGGCGTCGCCGCCGTCATCGCCGCAGTCGTCGCCGTCGGCGCCGTTGTCCTGGGCGCGGGCAGCTTCCTCGGCGGGTTGTTCGGCGGGATGTATGGCCTGGCCCGGGCGAAGCCGGTCGTCGTTTGGGCGGTCTGGTCCGTCGTGACCGCGGCCTTTCTGTTCTTTTGGATGATCGGCCTGCTCCATCAAATCCAGCGCTCGGAGAGCATTGACCTCCAGCGCCTGTTGCATTTGCCCGTCGCCCTGGGCCAGTTGTTCGTCATCAACTACCTCGCCTCCCATCTCGCCCTCAGCATTGTGATCTTCGTGCCCGCGATGATGGGACTCACCCTTGGCCTCGTCATCTCGCGCGGCGCCGCCATGCTCCTGCTGGCGCCGCTGGCTTTGGGAATGGTCTGCATGATCAGCGCGTGGACCTACTGCTTGCGGGGCTGGCTGGCCATGTTGATGAGCAACCCGCGCCGGCGCCGCAATATCACCATGGCCATCGTGCTGGTCTTCGTTCTCCTGGCCCAGGCTCCCAATCTCTACTTCAACGTCATTCACCATTACGATGTCCCCAAGACCAGCAACTCGCTTCAACAAACGCAGCAACAGATCCAAACGTGGAACAACCATAATCAGCAAACAGTGGACCAATTGCGCTGGCTCCAGAAAGTTGTCCCGCCGTTCTGGCTGCCGCTTGGCGCCCAGGCCCTGGCCGGGGGACGCGTCCTGCCGGCGCTGCTCGGCGCGCTCGGTTGCTTTGCCCTCGGCGCCCTCGGCCTGCGGCGCGCCTATCAGGGCACGCTGCGATTTTATCGCGGCCAATCCGATGGGAAAGCCGCGGCCCGTCTTGAACCCAATCGTACACCGGCCCCCGCCCCAACCCCGGCCAAAGCCGGATGCCGTTTCCTGGAACTCCATCTCCCCGGCGTGCCGGAACAATCCGCCGCGCTGGCGCTGGCCACATTCCGTTCCTTGCTGCGCGCGCCCGAGGTGAAAATGGCGTGGGCGACTTCCCTCATCGTGCCGATGATCGCGGGCGGGTCACTCTTGTTCCGCGGCGCGCTGAAATTGCCCGAGGCCGCCAAACCATTCGTGGCCACGGGCGCGGTCGTGTTCTCAGTCTTTATGCTGGTTCAATTCTTCGCCAATCAATTCGGTTTCGACCGCGACGGCTTCCGCGCCTTGGTGCTCTCGCCTGCGGACCGGAGACTCCTGCTGTTGGGCAAAAATCTCGCCTGCCTGCCTGCGGGCGCGGCATTCGGGATGCTGCTGCTGTTGGTGGTGGCCGTGCCGCTGCGCCTGTCGCCCGTGGTGCTCCTGGCCGCCCTCTTCCAACTGGCCGCTTTGCTCCTGCTGGCCGGACTGGCCGGCAACCTCCTTTCCATCCTCGTTCCTTACCGCATCCAACAAGGCACCATGAAGCCGACTAAAATGCCCGGTTTGGCGATGTTGGTGTTGTTGGTTTCCCACCTGCTTTTTCCCATCGTCATGGCCCCGGCGTGCGTCCCGCCGCTGGTGGAGTTTCTTTGGCGGGACCTTGGCTGGCCGGACGTGGTGCCAGTCAACCTCCTCCTCTCCGTCGCCCTGGCCGCGCTGGTGGCCCTGGCCTACTGGCAGGCCCTCCGCCCGCTGGGGCGTCTGCTGCAAAGCCGCGAAACCCGCATCCTTGCCGTCGTGACCGCCGAAGTGGAATAGAACCCCGCCTCAACTCAGCCGCACCGTCTGGCTGCCGTCCAGGCGCTTGGATAAATCTATGGGATCGCCCACCGAAACTTCCCGCGGATTGACCTGATAGGCCCACACCTCAAAATGCGTCAGCTTGGCCTCGCCGTAGATCGTCGCAAACGCCCCATCCACCGCGTCCGCCCCCTGCGCCACCTTCACGCGCCCAATCCGCGGCACATTATAGCGCGGATCAAAGGTCAGCCATTCCTGCCCCAGATAAACTTCGCAATACGCGTGAAAATCCATCGGCGTGCCCGGATCCACATAGCCGATGTCCGGCAAGTGTCCCGTCACGTAGCGCGCGGGCAGATTGAAGGCCCGGCACAGCGCGATGGCCGCATGCGCGAAGTCGCGGCACACCCCGTGCCGCCGCGCGATCACCTCCGAGGCGGAGAGGTCGGGCCGCCCGGACCCGAACCGGTACTCGATATTGTTGTGAACCCAGTCACAAATGGCTTGCACCCGCGGCAAGCCGTGCGGCACCTGCCCGAATTGCTTCCACGCGAAATCCATCAGCTTG
>JBEKAN010000351.1:0-4997 GCA_050015895.1 Verrucomicrobiota bacterium | reverse complement strand
CGGGTCTGGGGGTTGTGGAAACAGTTCCTGCCAGCGGCGTTGATTCTGGCCTTTTGCGATAATGCCGCCCCCGTGCGCCCCTACGATTACTTCCTCCCGCGATTCATGATTGCCTGCGGTTTTTTTGCCCTCCCGTTCTGCGCCACTTGTTTCGCCTTGCGTTTCAAGAACCTGATTGTGGCCGCCGTGCTCACCTGGATCGCGCTTCTGTTGCCGCCCTTTATAGCCGGGGCGTCCAACGGGATTGAACCGGACGGCAGCGCCGGACTTTTTTGTTTTCTGCTTCTGTACGCGAATCTCGTTCTGGTCCTGCTGGTCACCTTCCGCTTGCGCCACAGCCTCTCCCGCCGCATTTATTCCTTCTGAACCCAACGGCGACGTGAAAGCCCGCAAGCTCATGCACCTCAATGTCTGGCCAGTCGTCCAGCGCGAACTGCGCGTGGGCGCGCGGCGTCCTTTCAATTACTGGGTGCGCGTCGGCGCGGCCGCGGCCGGCACGTTGCTCCTCTGGGCCGTTGCGGCCGGATCGAAGAGACCCACGGGGCAATTGGGCGGATGGCTTTTTGCCAGCCTGCATACGTTGCTGCTGGGGTTGATCGCTGTGATCGTGCCCGCCATGGCAGCCGATTGCATCGCGCGGGAAAAGCGGGAGGGAACGCTCGGCTTGTTATTCATCACGCCTTTGAGCGCGGGCGGCATTGTCGCCGGCAAGGCTCTCGCGCTGGCTCTGCGCGCCTTCACCCTCTGGCTGGCGGTGCTCCCGATCCTGATGATTCCTTTCCTGACAGGGGGCGTGACTTGGTTGGACGCACTTAGCGCCTTTAGCCTTGAGTTTTGCGCCACGGTTCTCTGCCTGGCGGCTGGTTTGCTCGCCTCCTCCATGAGCAAAGAGCGCAATACCGCGTTCCTTCTGGCCTTCGTGTTCGCAGCAGTCTTCTTGCTTCTCTTCGCGCAGCTTTTCGAATTGGTCATCTTTGTCGGGTGGGGGATGGGCACATACCACCACAATGATATGCCCACCTTGAATCACTGGTGGGGTCTCAGTTGGGAGTTTAATTTTCTTTTCTCAGGACTTGTAGAAATTGGTGGTTTTCCAGGATGGGGCGGCTTATCCATCGTTTCGCCTGTCCTTGGCAAACTCTGGCAATCGCTTTGTCTGTCCGGTCCGCCGATTGCGCTGATGATCTTATTTCTGGTCGCCCGTTTTGCGTCGCGCCGCATCCAACGCTCCTGGCAGGACAAAGTCCCCTCCCTCCGCTGGGAGAGCTTCGTGCGGCGATTTTGCCCCCCTTTTTTGCAACGCCGTTTCCATCCGGCATTTGGTGCGCGCCCTCGTATCCGCAAAGGGCGATTTTGCACCCCTTTGTTGGAACGCCGTTTCCAGCGCAAGATGGAACGAACGCTGGATTGGAACCCCATCGCCTGGCTGCAGCAGTATTCGTGGAAGGCGCGCGCGAGCAAATGGGGCCTCTGCCTGGCTTTTTTGCTGGTCGAATGTTGCGTCGTCGAGAGCGATTTGGACACCTTCGAATCAGTTCAGGCGGTATTGCTGATGATCCTGGCCGCGGCCTGCACCTTTGTTGGCGTCAGCAGTTTTTTGGCGGAAAAGCGCAGCGGCGCACTGGAACTCATTTTGATCAGCCCCATTTCAGTCAATAAAATTATCTTCGGCAGGGTTTGGGGGTTGTGGAGACAATTCCTGCCGGCGGCGTTGATTCTCGCGGTTTTCGATTTCAGTCGCGGCTGGTCCGGCGGAGAGCTGTGGCCCGACCCATATTACGGCCAAAGCAGTCACATCTTCAACGAGGATAACTTCATTCCCCGATTCATCTTTGGCTGCGGATTTCTGGTCCTCCCGTTCTGCGCCACCTATTCCGCCTTGCGCGTCAAGAACCTGATTGTCGCCGGGGTGCTCACATGGGTCGGCCTTGTTCTGCCGCTCTATGTTGCCGCGATCCTAACCTCGGCCAGGGGTGAATTAGCCGACCACAAGGCCATGTTTTGTTTTCTGCTCCTGCTCGCCAACCTGGCCCTGGTCGCCCTGGTCAGCTTCCTCTTGCGCCACAGCCTGTCCCGGCGCATTTATTCCTTTTGAATTCGCCATGAGGCGCTTGCCCGGCCAAATTCGGCATTGCATCGGACCGATCCGACGAATCCGACCGATCTGGCGCATTGGACGAAAACTTTGGCTTGATTCGCAACTGCTGCTCTGGCAGTGTTTTGGCCGCAGACTCCCGGCGGCGCAGGAGCTTGCGAGATTTTTTAGAATCGTAAAACCAAGACTCGAAGCGTGGCTAAAGAAGAGCCAATCGAATTGAACGGCACGATCACCCAGGTCCTGCCGGGAACCATGTTCCGCGTCGCGCTGCCCAACGGGCACGAGATCCTGGCCCACATCTCCGGCAAAATGCGCAAGAATTTCATCCGCATCAGCGTCGGGGACAAGGTGAACCTGGAAATGTCCCCCTACGACCTGGGCAAAGCCCGCATCACGTTTCGGCAGAGCTGAGGGTTTCGGGGGTTTTTCAGAATCTTAATGATAATCATAATCTTGATCCTGCATCGCCATCACGAGGGGAAAAGGGGATTAGGATTAAGATTAGGATTAGGAGCGGAACCCCGACCGGGCGCATCTCGAGACTACCACTATTGGAGGGAACGAACCCCTCTCCCTTGCCCTCTCCCCGCTGCGCGGGGCGAGGGAATTGACAAATCGCATGGTGGTGGTTGCAAGACGCGCCCAGCTCATCCCGCGCAACTTTCGCCTTTGCTCCGCGCGCGGCCGTGATACCCTGCACCCGGCATGACCCTGACCAAAGACGAAGCCGACAGCCTGGTGAAACTCCGCCACCGCTCCCCGCATGAGCTTTTGGGCATGCACCCCCTGGCCTACGGTTCCGCCGTCGTCGTGCGCGTCTTCGCCCCCAACGCCGCCAAAGTGGCCGTCGTTCCCGTCCACGAAAAATCCCGCCCGCAAATCAAACTCAAAAAGGTCCACCCCGCCGGACTCTACGAGGGCCTGACCAGCAAAGCCAACGAGGTTTACGCCTACGACATCGTCATCACCGGCCGCGACGGCGTCGTTTCGCAGGGCCGCGATCCTTATTCCTTTTTGCCGACGGTGGGGGAGACCGATTTGTATCTTTTTGGGCAAGGCAACGAACGGCGCATCTACGACAAGCTCGGCGCGCAACTGCGCGTCATTGACGGTGTGCATGGCGCGGGATTTGCCGTCTGGGCGCCGGAGGCCCGGCGGGTGAGCGTGGTGGGCGATTTCAACCATTGGGACGGTCGCGCCCACGCGATGCGCTCGCTTGGCGCATCGGGCGTTTGGGAAATCTTCATCCCCGGCGTCGCGCAGGGGGCCCTTTACAAATTCGAACTCCTCACCGCCCAGGGCGCCCTGGCCCTCAAGGCCGACCCCTACGCCTTCTTCTGCGAAGCCGCCCCCAAAAACGCGTCCATCGTCTGGGACAACCGCAAATTCCCGTGGAGCGACCAGGCCTGGCTGGAAAAGCGCCGCCAGCGCGACCCCTTCCGCTCGCCCATGAGCATTTACGAAGTGCATGCCGGCTCTTGGATGAAAAAAAGCGCGACCGAGTCCCTCAACTACCGCCAAATCGCCGAACCCCTCGCCGCCTATGCGCAGAGGATGGGGTTCACCCACGTGGAATTCATGCCGCTGGCCGAGCACGCCTATTATCCCTCCTGGGGCTATCAAGTCACCGGCTTCTACGCGCCGACCGGCCGATACGGCACGCCGGACGATTTTCAATTCCTCATCAACCACCTTCATCAAGCCGGCATTGGCGTCCTGATGGACTGGGTCCCCGCCCATTTTCCGCGCGACGACTGGGCTTTGGCCCGTTTCGACGGCACCGCGCTCTATGAGCACGAAGACCCGCGCCAGGGCGCCCACCAGGACTGGGGAACGTTGATCTTCAACTACGGCCGCCACGAGGTCCGCAATTTCCTCATCGCCAACGCCCTTTTCTGGTGCGACCGCTTTCATATTGACGGCCTGCGCGTGGACGCCGTCGCCTCCATGCTCTACCTGGATTACTCGCGCCAGGAGGGCCAGTGGATTCCCAACAAATACGGCGGACGCGAGAACCTGGAGGCGGTCGAGTTCCTCAAAAATTTCAACTCGACCCTCCTTTCCTCCCACCCCGGAGTCATCACCGTGGCGGAGGAATCCACCGCCTGGCCGCAAGTCACCCGGCCCCCGTATTTGGGCGGGCTGGGCTTCTCGTTCAAGTGGAACATGGGCTGGATGCACGACACGCTGTCCTACTTCAGCCGCGACCCCATCTATCGCAAGTATCATCAAAACGATTTGACCTTCGCGATGCTCTATCACCATCACGAGAATTTCATCCTCCCGTTTTCGCACGATGAAATCGTCCACGGCAAAGGCTCGCTCGCCGGCAAAATGCCCGGCGACGACTGGCAAAAATTTGCCAACCTGCGCGCCATGCTCGCCTACCAGTGGCTTTTCCCCGGCAAGAAGCTCCTGATGATGGGCTCCGAATTCGGTCAGTCCTCGGAGTGGGACGCCAACGCGAGTCTTGACTGGAGCCTCCTTGAACAAGGTCCCTATCACTTGGGACTCCAGAAGTTGGTGCGCGACCTCAACCAATTCTACCAGCACCAGCCCGCCCTCTCCGACGCCGACTACGATCCCGCCGGCTTTTTCTGGCTGGACTGCGCCGACTCCGAGCACAGCGTCCTTTCCTTCATCCGCCAGAGGCAGGATGGCACCGGGCGCGTCGCCGTCATCCTCAATTTGACCCCCGAACTGCGGGTCGGCTACCGCGTCGGTCTGCCGCAGGAGGGTTTTTGGCGCGAAGTGATCAACACCGACGCGCAGATCTACGGCGGGAGCAACCAGGGAAATCTCGGCGGCGCGCAAGCCGTGCCGCAACCCCTGCATCACCAACCCTTCTCCGCCGCCATCACACTGCCTCCCTTGGCGGTCCTCGCCCTGCGCGCCATGC
>JBEKAN010000350.1:0-5005 GCA_050015895.1 Verrucomicrobiota bacterium | reverse complement strand
GGCTTGTTTGGCTTTGCGGGCGGCGCGGTATTTGACGAGCGCGTCTTTGATCTGCGCGGCAGGCGCGTTGTTATCCACCGCGTTTTGCAAAGCTTGCTGTTCGTCGCTGGTCTGCCCTCCAAAACCACCGCGCCCGCCGGGACCTCCCCGGCCTCCGAAGCCGCCGGGTCCGCCCGGCCCGCCGCCGTTGCCGGCCTGCCGTCGCGCGTCCATCACATTTTGAATCAGCGGTTGAATTGCGGCCCACTCATCGTCGTTGGTGATGTTCAGGTTCTGCCGGTATTGGTCCATCATCCGTTGTTGCATCTGAGCTTGGAACTGGGCCGGGTCGAAGCCGCCGCCCCCTCCACCGGGACCGCCGAAGTCGCCCGGACCACCCGGCCCGCCGCCTCCGGGACCGCCCGGTCCGCCCGGACCTCCGGGACCTCCGCCGTCATCCTGGGCGCGCAGACCCCCGGCGCACAGGCACAGGGTGGTGGCCACCGCCCAAACGCCCAACTGTGTTTTGAGTTTCATGGATAGTTCTCCTTTCATTGAGTTGATTTCTTTGTTCGTGTTTTCGTGGCGGGGCGGCATTCCACAGTCGTCCTCCACTTTTCACGCCCCACTTTGCCACAACACACCTTAAGGGAAGATGAAGCGATGATTAAAAATCAGACCAGCGCGGCAGGCGGTATTTCTAATTCAGTTTGTCAGCATCGTCGCCCCGGCGGCGGGACGGGATTCAAAAATTGTCGCCGCAATTCCGGTTTTGCGCTTGTAATCCCCGCCGATCTTTTTCGTGATCGCGTCCACGGCGTCTGTTTTAACCAGCGCCACAGTGCAGCCTCCAAATCCGCCCCCCGTCATGCGGCATCCGAACACGCCGCCCTTGGGGCCAATGCCCCGCGCGATTTCCACCACCGCGTCCAGCTCCGCGCAGCTCACTTCGTAATCGTCGCGCAGCGAATCGTGGCTGGCGTACATCAACTGTCCGGCGCGAGTCCAGTCCGAAACGCGGATGGCCTGGGCGGCCCGAGGGGTGCGTTCGATTTCCCCGATGACGTGCCGCGCGCGCCGGAAGACCACGGGATCCATGCGCGTCTTGGCCTGCTCCAGCGCGGCGGCGGTCGCGTCGCGCAGGGAGGCGATGCCCAGCGTTTTCGCGGCGGCCTCGCATTGGGCGCGGCGTTGGGCGTATTCGCCGCCGGTCAGCTCGTGCTTGACGTTGGTGTTGGTGACCAGCAGCGCCACGGACGGATCGCTCATCGGCACCAGTTCGGTTTTCCGCGAACGGCAGTCCAGCAGCAACAAGTGGTCTTTGCGGCCCATGACGGAAATGAACTGGTCCATGATGCCGCACGGCACGCCGGCGTATTGATGTTCGGCTTGCTGGCAAAGCAGCGCCTTGTCCACCGGGTCAATCGTCTTGCCGGTGATGGCCTCCAGCAGCGTGGCCATGCCCACCTCCAGCGCCGCGCTGCTGGATAATCCGCCTCCCAGCGGCACGGTCGAATGGATCATCGCGTCGAAGCCCGGCACCTTGACGCCTCGCGCCACGAAGCCCGCCACCACCCCGGCCGGGTAATTCGCCCACGTGCCTTTCGGGAAAGGTCGCGGCGGTTGGGTCAGGTCAATTGTCGCCGGCTGGTCGCTTCTTTCCGCCGAGCGCAATTCCACCCTGCCCGCGCCCCCGGCCGCGGGCGCCGCGGCGATGACCGTGTATCGCTCGATGGCCATCGGCAGCACGAAACCGTCGTTGTAGTCCGTGTGCTCGCCAATGACGTTGACGCGGCCCGGCGCCGCCGCGATCCACCGCGGCGCGTGTCCGTAAGCCTTCGCGAACTGTGCGGCGGTGAAGTCGGGAAGTTCCTTCAATGTCATGCTACACCTTGTTCTCGGGGGCGGTGGGAGTGGCTTTGGCTTTGCCGCTCATGGCCAGGAGCAGCATCACGACTCCGAACACCAGCAGCACAACTCCCCAGCGCAGGTCAATGTTGATGCCCAGCGAGCGTTTGTACATTTCGGCGTCGGAACTGGTCAGCGCGCCATAGCCTGTCAGCAGCGCGCCGATGAGCGAGAACATGAGGCCGATTGGCCAGCGAATATCGAGTCCCATAATTTTTTCCTTTCGTTTTAAGTTTAGAAGAAAATCCAGTTCAGCACCGCGCAACAGAGCAGCAGGATGACGCCCAGCACCGCCGGCCGCAGGAACCACGACTGCTCCTCGTCCTTGATCTTGGGCGTCAGCGAATAGACCAGCCCTCTGAGTTCCTCGTCCGTCTTGGTGCGCGCCGTGGCCAGCGAGATGCCCGCGGTGAGCAGGAAGCACGCCGTGAAGGCGAAAGTGGCCAGCCAGAAGTTTTGGGCCATCGTCGAGTCGAACGTGTACCAGTCCCTTCCCAACCAGCCCCCCTTGCCCTCCGCCATCGTCAATCCGTGGACCAGCACGGATGTCCCAATGCCGCCGAACAGGCCCAGGAACGCCCCCGTTCCGGTGCATCGCTTCCAAAACATGGCCAGCAAAAACGTCCCGAAAAGCGGCGCGTTGACAAAACTGAACACAAGCTGGATGAAGTCCATGATGTTGTCATAGCGCTTGGCGACGTACGCGCAGGCGATGCTCAAGAGGATGCCGGCGACCGTGATGAACCGGCCCATCCACGCATAATGCGCGTCGCTCTTGTTCCGGGCGAAGTAGGCTTGGTAAAGGTCGTAAGTCCAGATCGTGTTGAACGCCGTCACATTGCCCGCCATGCCCGACATGAAGGAGGCCAGCAGCCCCGTCAGCGCCAGCCCCAGCAGGCCGGTCGGACAATACTTCTTGATCAGCGAGAAGATCACCCTGTCATACTTATTTTTCACGGCGTCCTGCAGGCGGACCCTCAGTTGGCCTTCGGGGATGGGTTTGGCTGTTTGCTCGTTGAGAAGCGCGTCCACCTTGGCCGGGTTGAATTCCACCTTGTTCCCCGCCTTTGTCAACACATCGCTGAGGGCCGTGGACGCCGCCTGCGGCGTGGCCTTCTGGGCGACCGCCTGGTTTAGGGCGGCGATGGCGACCGGATAGTTGGTCATTTCGATCTGCTCCTGCGGAACCCGGTAATCCTTTCCGGGAATGTTGGTCAAAGCCACCGCCAGCAGGCCGGGCAAAATCACCAGCACCGGAAAGAGCATCTTGGGGAAGGCGGCGATCAGCGGGGTGCGCCGGGCCGCGCTCATGTTCCGGGCGGCCATCGCGCGTTGGACCACCAGGAAATTCGTGCACCAGTAGCCAAAAGAGAGGACGAAGCCCAGTCCGAAAACCACCCCGAACCAATCCAAGCCGTACGCGTTCTGGTCGGGCCCGTCCAGGAGCGGTTTCCAGGCGCTGGACCAGGCGTAGGGGTGGTAGGTTTTCGCGGCGCTGTCCGCCAAGTTCATGGCGGCGGGATGCGTGGCCGCGATTGCCAGTTTGTCTTTGACAACATCCCACCCGCCGACGTCCTTGAGGCCCAGGTACACCACCGGGGCGAACCCGAGCACAATCATGAAGAACTGCAGCACCTCCGTGTAAATCGCCGAGGTCAACCCGCCCTTCAACACATACACCAGCACCACGCCGGAGCAGACCCAGAGCGCCGCGTTGTAATTCCAGCCCAAAAGCGAGTGGAGCAGATCGGCCAGCGCGTTCATGGAGATCCCCGACGCGAAGACCGTCATCACCGCGAAGGCGATGGAGTTGAGCGCCCGCACCCGTTCGTCGAAGCGCATCTTGAGGTATTCCGGCACCGACCGCGCCTTGGAGCCGTAATAAAAGGGCATCATGAAGACCGCCAGGAAGACCATCGCCGGGATGGCCCCGATCCAGTAAAAATGCGCGGTGATCATGCCGTACTTCGCGCTGTTGCCGGCCATGCCCACCAGTTCCAGCGCCCCTAGGTTGGCCGAGATGAACGCCAGCCCCGTCACCCAGGCCGGGATGGAGCGCCCGGAGGTCAGGAAATCCGACGAGCTTTTCATGTAGCGCGCCAGGTAGAAGCCGATTCCGACGACGAAACCGACGTAAATGAGCATGATGGCGTAATCCAGCGGGCCGAGGGCGATATTGGCGGATGGTGGCATGGGTTGGGTTGGGGATGTTCGCAATCAAGCGTCGGCGGCGAACCGGGCCGGGCCGGGTCCGCATGACGACAAGGGTTGCGGGTTCATATTTTGCGTGCGGCAAATAAAACACGGAAGCCCCAAAGATGGCAACACTCTTTTTCAGGTCTTTTCATGTTGCTCTTGACTTCATTCGCCTCATGCCGCACAGTTGCCCTTGGAGGGAAGCCGTATGAGACAAAAAACGATGCGCGACAAATCCGCAATGACTTTCATCGAAGTGCTCGTGGTGATTGCCGTTCTTGCGGTCCTGGCCCTAATGGCTTTGCCGTACTTGACCAGAGCAAGAGCCAAGTCCCCGATAAGTTCGTGCCTGAACAACCTGCACGAAATCGGGGTCGCTTATAGGCACTGGAGCGCAGATGGAGGGGACAAGTTCCAGGCCGAAACCCCGGTGGACAACGGAGGATGGAAGGATCTCCTGACCAACGCCGATCAGGGTCCAAATTGCTGGACGAACTACGCGCTGATGTCCAACGAACTCGGAAGTTCGCCAAAACTGCTCATTTGCCCCGCTGATGAAAGGCGACCAGCCAAAGACTTCAAGACAGATTTCAAGGATAATTCCCACCTCTCTTACTTTGTCGGTGTGAGCGCGGACGACTATCATCCTGAGTCAATCCTCGGCGGGGATCGCAATTTGGGCCTCGGAACCAAACCGGACTCCGATTATGGCCTCTCCCCCCAAAAACGGAAAGGGAAATGACGTCACCATTCCGATCTCCGGTCCTGTTTCATGGTCTTTGAAGATGCATTCGGCCGGAAACCCTGCCGGGCTTGGCTGCATCATTCTCGGCGACGGTAGTAACCTAAAAACCACCACCGCCAGTTTCAACCAGGCATATCTGCCGAAAGCCGACCCAACTACCCACTGGCCCGCCGGCCA
>JBEKAN010000349.1:0-5012 GCA_050015895.1 Verrucomicrobiota bacterium | reverse complement strand
ACCCTGCGAGAGAAAGGATGAATCGAGTGAAAAAATCGAAAATGTAGTGCCAAGAGGTTTTGCCGTCGTTGCAAGTCGTTGATTATCAAGGGTTCAGTCTTTCCGACTGTAGAAGATGGGCAATGGTGGTGGGGCCAAGATACGCCCACCGCCCACAAACCCGCCGACTTGGGATTGACTGTCGCCCCGCAAAACGACAATCTTCCCAACGTGACCTCGCCCATACAACACACGGCGCCGCCCCGGACGGGCATCGCCCGCCGACCCCGCCTTCTGAGTGCCGCCCTGCTCGGCGCTTGCCTCTGGCTCCCCTCCCCGGCCTTCGCGGCGGCCGACCCACCCGCCGCGCAGAATCCCCCGCTTTGGCGCGACCCCGCCCAGCCCCTGGATGCGCGCGTGGCCGACCTGGTGGGCCGGATGACGCTGGACGAAAAGGCCATGCAAGTCTGCAACGACGCCCCCTCCATCCAGCGTCTGGGGCTGCCCGCCTACGATTATTGGAACGAATGCCTCCACGGGATCGGCCGCAACGGCATTGCCACCATCTTCCCGCAAGCCATCGGCATGGCCGCCAGCTTCGATCCCGCCCTCTTGCACACCGTCGCCGACGCCATCGCCACCGAAGGCCGCGCCAAGAACCGCCAATGCATCGAAGCCAACAACGGCGACAGCGTTCGCTACGCCGGACTTTCCTTCTGGGCGCCGAACATCAACATCTTCCGCGACCCGCGCTGGGGCCGGGGACAGGAGACTTACGGCGAGGACACTTTCCTGACCGGACGCATGGCGGTCGCGTTCATCGAGGGATTGCAGGGGGACGACCCCAAGTACATCAAAGCCCTGGCCTGCGCCAAACATTTCGCCGTCCACAGC
This sequence comes from Verrucomicrobiota bacterium, assembly GCA_050015895.1. GTDB lineage: Bacteria > Verrucomicrobiota > Verrucomicrobiia > Limisphaerales > Palsa-1400 > JBEKOF01. The sequence continues at coordinate 4,139 of JBEKAN010000349.1, read as the reverse complement.
GGACCGGAGATTTCGCGCCATGAATTCAACGCCGAACCGCCGGAGAGGGACCTGTACGAGGTCTATCTGCCGCAATTCGAGGCTGCCGTGCGCGAGGCGCATGTCGGCGCCGTCATGGGCGCTTACAACTCCCTCTACGGCACCCCTTCTTGCGCCAGCCCGCTCCTGCTCACCACCTTGCTGCGCGGCCAGTGGGGGTTCAAGGGCCAGGTCGTCTCCGATTGCGGCGCCATCGCCGACTTCTTCTATGGGCACGGCTTCTCCCACACCGTCGAGGAAGGCTCCGCCACGGCCGTGCGAACCGGCTGCGATCTCTCTTGTGGATTGGAGTATAAAACCCTGGCCGACGCCGTTCGGGACGGATTCCTCAAGGAGTCGGAACTCAACACCGCCGTCGGCCGCATGTTGGAGGCCCGCTTCCGCCTCGGCATGTTCGATCCGCCCGCGTTGGTCCCCTACGCCAAAATCCCCGCCACCGAATACGCCACCCCCGCCAATGACAAACTGGCCCTCCAAATGGCCCGCGAGTCCGTCGTCCTCCTGAAAAACGACGGCCTCCTCCCTCTGGACCGCTCCAAAATCCACAAGCTCGCCGTCTTCGGCGTCAACGCCAACTACACCAACACCCTCTTCGGCAATTACGAGGGCGCCACCTTCCATCCCGTCACCTTCGCCCAAGGCCTCCAGGACCTCCTGGGCACCAACGTGGAGCTTTATTGCACCGGCGGCTGTCCCCTGGCCTTGCGGTTGGGCGACGTCAACCAGGACACCTACGACCAGGAACGCAAACACGCCCTCGAAATGGCAAGGGACGTGGACGCCATCATCTACGTCGGCGGCATCTGCGCCGGCTTGGAGCGCGAATTCTACAACGTCACCTTTGTCGGCTTCTTCCACGGCGACCGCATCAGCATCGAACTGCCGCCCGTGCAGACCGATTTTCTCAAGGCCCTGCGCGCCACCGGCAAGCCGCTGGTGTTTGTCAATTGCAGCGGCAGCTCCATCGCGATGCCCTGGGAGGCCGGGAACCTCTCCGCCATTGTGCAAGCCTGGTATCCGGGCCAGGAGGGAGGACGGGCGGTGGCGGAAGTTCTGTTCGGCGACTACAACCCCGCCGGCCGGCTCCCGATCACCTTTTACCAGTCCACCAAGGACCTTCCCGACTTCTCCGATTACAGCATGGCCAACCGCACCTATCGCTACTTCACGGGCAAACCCCTCTTCGCCTTTGGCCGCGGCCTGAGCTACACCCAGTTCAAATACGACGCCGCCCAACTGGATCGCGCCCAAGCCGGCTCCAACGACACGGTGCATGTCAAATTGGACGTGGCCAACACCGGCTCGCGCGCCGGCGACGAAGTGGTGCAGGTCTATTTCCGGCACGTCAAATCCGCCGTGCCCCAGCCGCGCCAGGCCCTGTGCGGATTCCAGCGCGTGCCCGTCCCCGCCGGCCAGACCGCCCACGTGGACATCCCGGTCCCGATGAAGGAACTGCGCTACTGGGACACCGCCAAGAAGCAATACATCGTCGAGCCGGGCGACTACGAGATCCTGGTCGCCGCCGCCTCCGACGACATCCGCGCCCGCCTCCCCCTCCGCGTGACCGTGCCATAGTGGGCGTATCGCGCGCCCCCCACCACGCGATTTGCCAATTCCCCCGCCCCGCGCGGCGGCAAGGCAGGGCGGGCACTCCGTGCGCGCCGTCGTTCCGTCGAGCCGTGACTGGCCTTGCCATATTTTCCTCTTTGGAGGCAGGTGCATGTTTATTATGGGCGTCGGATTACTCGGATTAGGTCGGATTGACTCGGATTGACTCGGATTGACTCGGATGGGTTGGTCTGGACCGATTGCGGGCGTGAACGTTAAAGTCGCCATAGGCAAGAGCCGATTCTCCCCGGTGGTACGGGGACCAACGCGCTTCGGCGGACAGGGGCATGAATTGGCGGGGAAGAGGCGCACAAACCGCAAAACAAGGGCAGGCGCCCCGCCCCTCACCCGCAATGGACTGGCCATTTCCCGTCTCACGCAAGAAACCGTATCACAATTGCGAGTGTTTGTCAATCTTTTTAGTAAACAATTTAGCATAAAAGGATGGCAAACCCGACAAACGCCGAACGCAAAAATTGCCCGGTCCTGGCTCCCAATGCAGGTGCCCAAAAGTCAGGGGAATTTCAGAAAATCCATTCCCCATCCTGCCATCCTGTCCAAGAAGTTCTTCATCTTTGCGTTCTTTTGCGGGCCACCGGGCAATCCGGGTCATCCCGCGATCCGTGGTCAGAAGCTCGGATAGCGCTGAATATGGGCGTCCAATCAAATCATAAAGGAGCCGCCCCCTACTTCTTGCTGTAGTGGTGCCAGAGCAGGAGGAAAGCCACGACTTGGGCAGCCACCGGGATGAGAATCCAGGGGGCGATCAGCCGGGCCTTGCGCCAGAAGCGCCGGGCCCGCGTGGTCGGCTCCAGACGGTCGCACCGCCCGGTGAGTTCCACTTGACTGGGCGCGTCCAGGGCGGCCTTCATCTCCATCGCGGTTTGGTAGCGCTTGTCGGGATTCCGCTCCATCGCGCGCAGGACAATCTCCTCGGCCTGCGGGGAGATGGCGGGGTTCAACCGGCGCGGAGCCTCGGGGTCGCCGGTGACGCGGGCGTTCATGATGACCATGGGGTCCTCGTGGTCGAAGGCGATGACGCCGGTGAGCATTTCGTAGAGCATGGCGCCCAGGCCGTAGATGTCGGTGCGTGCGTCGCCGCGTTTGCACTTGACGCGTTCGGGGGCCATGTAATGGGGTGTGCCCGGCACGAAGCCGACGAACGTGAGCCGGGGGGAATGGTCGGAGCGGGCGATGCCAAAATCCATGAGGCGAATGGAGCCGTCCGCGCAGAGCATGATGTTCTCCGGCTTGAGATCGCGGTGACAGACGCCGCGCTCATGGACAAACTGCAAAGCCTCGCAAATCTGGCCGGCGAGCCTGAGGGCCTCAGCCTCCGGGAGGAAGGGGCGTTTGCGCAGTTCGTGATAGAGGGTGTGGCCCTCCAGCAATTCCATCACCAGATAGGGCCGGCTTTTTTTCCCGACGCCGCGCGGGAACCGCATGACGTAAGGGTGGTTGATGCGGCGGCCGATCTCCTCCTCGCGCTGGAAGCGGGGCATGTGATTGGGGTCCAGGCCGAGTCTCTGGACGGGGACCTTGAGTGCGACGGAACGGCAGCCCTGGAGCAAATCCTCCGCCTTGAAAATGGTGGCCATGCCGCCGTGGCTGATGACTTGGGTGATGGCGAAGCGCGCGTCCAGGATGTGGCCGGGGCGCAGGTCGCCCTGAAGCGGGGCGGCCTGGCCGGGCGCGGGGTTTGCCAATTCGGCCGCCGCGCTGGGACTCAAACCAAGTTTCACGCGGATAATCTGGCCCGAACGCGGACGGCCGGATAATCAAAAGCGCGGGAGGGGGCGTTAAAAATCCATTAAAAATCCGCCGGCGCGGGCAGGACTGGCGTCACGAGGCGAAAAATCCCGACTGTGGAAGGCTTTCGCAAATATGCTTGCAAAGCGCGCGCCGCCGCCCTCATATTGCGGGAGGCGCGGAAGATTGTGAGAATGACCGCCGATTGCCGTCCTTTGAGAGGTGATGGGCGGTTTTTGGGCCGCCACTCGGTGTGTGATTGGGTTTGGCGCTCATGGCGGGGCGGCGGACAACGAACGACGCCTTAAGAGCGAGGCGAACTTAAAGCGCCTGAGAATGTGGGATTTGGTAGGTTACCCAAGTGGCCAACGGGGGCAGACTGTAAATCTGCTGGCTTACGCCTTCGATGGTTCGAATCCATCACCTACCACCATCCCATTTTTGCGGGGCGAACATCAATAGTAACCAATGTTTACAGTGGTTTTTACCGTATCCACTGTTTTCGGCCTCTGCGCTTTTCTGCTCTTGGCGGCTTTTGCGGACTTTTCCAAAACGATGCGAGAAAAGTAATCAAAAAGTAATCAGTCCGATTTGTCTGCCGACGGTCTGCCGGGCTTTGGGTGCTGGCGGTCGCAGTCCCAAGGCTCGGCCACTGGCCCCCGGGTCGGTAACATTCTCAACCTGGATCTTTACGGACGAGCTTCCGTCTTGGTCTTTGCCCCTCCTGCCCCCTCCTGCTCCCC
>JBEKAN010000348.1:0-5016 GCA_050015895.1 Verrucomicrobiota bacterium | reverse complement strand
CATTGTTTGGCCGCGCTGCTTGATTTCGTAGCCGGCGCAGGCGCAACCGAGCAGATTGGTGGTCTGCCCGGTGGGATTGAGTTCCATTTTTTCCATCGGCATTGGCATTATGGGCATCGCGGGCATTCCGGGAGAGCCGCCGCCTCGCGGGCCGGTGCCGGGCGGCAAACTTCCCGGACCGGGCGCGCCTGGTGAAGGCTGCCCGTAGCTCTGGCGTGCGGCCTTCAGTCGCACGAAGCTGCGGTTTTGCGGAAGCATCAGGGTGATCTCCCCGCTTTGCAGGTTGACAATATCCCGCGCATAAGGCCGATTGGTTTCCGTTCTTTCAACGCGCAGACAGTTCGTGCCGACGGTGTAAAGCAAGCTCGAAACCTGGCCTCCCTGCGTGACACTGACGTCAATCCGGCCTTCAAAAGCGGCCGCGGGAAGCGGACGAGCAAGGGCCAAGAGTAAAACCGATAACGAGCAGGCTGTTTTCATGAATTGGAATTTCGCCGGTTGACAAATCGCTTAAATCCAACGGATCACGGCATGTTGTATTTGTAGGCGATCCCGCTGTCGTCTGGATAACTATTACAGGAATTGGCGATGTAAGCATCTATTCCATAACCGTCATGATTGCCATCACCGATACAGCCGTTCGCGATGCTGGCGTGAATACCGTCGCCGGGGTTGCCCTCGCCCTCCCCGAAACAATTATTGGCGATGGTGGCTGAAATCGCGGTAGTACCGTCGCCTAGGCTCACACCAACACTGTCCGAAGCGGTGAATGCATAGATGGCGATGCCCCCGCAATTAATCGCCTCGCAACGGGAAACGATGCCGGCAAGAATACCGTCGCCTCCCACGGTGGAGACGGTGCAGGATTCGACGATGGTTGAATTATAGTAATAGCCAAGGTCGATGCCGACACCGTAACAGCCGGAAACCGAAACGCCGGACACGTGGATGTTGATATCGCCGTTGAAATAAGAACCCGTTGGTGCGATGCCATTGATGAACCCTGGGCCGTCGGAAAAGAACGTGCCCCCCCCATACACGCCGCCCACGATATGGCCGTTGAGAATGGTGATGTTGGCGTTGCCAGTCTCCCCCGAGAACGCAATCGCCGTGCCGCTGGCAGGGGAACTGTCGGAGGTGATGTTGAAGCCGTTGAGGTCGAGCGTGACACCGCTTGCGTTGATATCAATGGCGTCGCCGCTGCTGACGGTGAGATTTGCCGTCAAGTAGTAGGAGCCGGAAGTGTTGATCTGGTATCCTCCCGGTGGCACGTTGGTAATCGGCGTCCGCGGCTCGATGTACGCCAGAGTGGTCATCGTCGGCCCGGGCGCGCCGAGGTTGAACGCGCTGGGGGGCGGCGTGAGCGGGCCGCCGAAGTTTTGGGCGGACACGGTCGCCGCGGCGAAGAGGCAGAAATCAACGGCGAGCAGAAGGGGTGAGGCGTTTGCGCGGAACACACGGACTTTCATTGTCTTGATCTCCAGACCGGGGGGTTTTTGCAGACTCGAACGTCTTCACAATCCATGGTTCCGGCCTGTAAACCAGAAAAGTGGAGACATTCGGGAAACGGAACATCACAGGAAAGCCGGCATTCCATCCAGTCCAGCGGGGCGAGTCCGGCGGGGGCGGCAATAGTTTCGCCAATTTTGAACCCAAGCCCCGTTTGCCGGGCGTGTACAGCGAGCAGGTCTGCCTTTTCCCGGAGGATTTCTCCCGAAACAGCGGTGGCGGCCGACATGCTCAACTTGTCGCCTTCATAATGCAGATTTGCTGCATGCAACGGAATCTCTTCCCATTTCCAGGCGCGGCGGTCCGCAATTTTCGGCTCTGGCAATCGAAGAAACCTAATGATTGCCAGTATTGCAGCAGATTATGCGCCATAAACAAAACTTATTGTGCTATTAAGCAAGGATTGAGTCATAAGTCAATGATTGAAAACAAGATGCAGAATCTCCGCCATGTTTCAGGAGCCAAGCCGTTTCCAACATCAAAAGCATCTGAATGTAAAACCCTCCGACACTTTTTCTGCTTGCACAGACGTAAGTTAATGACCTTAAACCACTTGCGCGCATTGTAACCTTTCCCGACGTTTTGGCATTCCATGTCCATTCCAAAGTGCGACGCCAATGTGGCAGTCGTCTTCACTTGCGGAGGGGTTGACGGGGAGCGAAATCGAGAGTGTTTTCATCCACGCCCTGCTCCTGGCCTTCGACCGCGACCGGAAGCCTGGAGATCTGGACGTGGCGCGGATTCTCGCCGATCTTGCGCCCCTCTCGAAACTGATGGCGAGCAAACTTCCCGTACTCGGTGTCTGGTTCCACATGAGCTTGCAGTCTTTGGATGGTGGGAGTGTCAAGTTGATTTTCAGAACGAACGGGCAAACTCCCCCATACCGGCTCAAATAGTGACCGGTGAAAAGGCAGAAAGCTGAAATTTGGAAAGCAGAAATCGGAAGTCAGACATCGGAAAGCGGCGGGAGGAGAGGCGGCGGCGAAGAGCAGAAAGCGGCAATTGGGAAAGTTGAAATTTGACGGACAGGTGATTTCTTGAGAAAATGACGGCATGAGATTGACCGCGAGTGAAATTGCCGCAATTCGGGAGGAAATTGGCCGACTGGACCCCAAGGCCGAGGTTTATCTTTACGGCTCGCGTGTGGATGACACCGCGCGCGGCGGAGATGTGGACCTGCTGGTCGTCTCGGAAACTCTGGGTTTCCGGGAGGTGTTGCGGTTGCGCGTCCGGATTCTGGACCGCATCGGCTGGCAACAACTGGATCTGGTGGTCCGGCGCCGCGATCAAGTCAACGAGCCTCTGGCGGCCCTGGCGCTGGAAACGGGGGTGAAATTATGAAACGGGATCAAGCACGCCGCTTGCTCGATCAGGCCTTGGCGGAATTGGCCAGCGCCCGGCGGCATCTGGATTTTTCTTCCCAGCAGGTGGCCGGATTGCCTGAGACTTTGGAGGGCGCGACAGAGAAACAACTGGAGAGCGCCGAGGCCTTTACCGGTCGTTTTACCCGGTCGGTGGACTTGCTGGTCAACAAGGTGCTCCGCAGTTTGGACCGGATGGAATTGAATCCCGAAGGCACACTTCTGGATGTCATCCATCGCGCGGAGAAGCGTGGATTGGTGGATCGGGCGGAAGAATTGCGGGAAATGAAGGACGCGCGCAACATGATCGCGTATGATTATGCGGGGGCCAGGGCGGGGGAAATTTTTGCCTTTTGCCGCGAACAAAAACCCGTTTTCGACGCCATGTGCGAGCGAGTGGTCGCCCATGCGGGACGGATTCTGTCCACGGACCGCTGATCAAGGATAACCGATGCTGATCTCATGATTGACCTGCTTTGGTTTGTCGCCCATACACGGCCGCGTTGCGAAAAGAAGCTCGTTCAGTTTTGTGAACGCGGGGGTCTTTCCGCCACCTTGCCCTGTTATGGAGCCGCCCACAAGTATCGGGGCAAAACGGTGGTTTTCCAAAAGCCGCTCTTTCCGGGTTATGTTTTTCTCCACATTGCCGCTGACCAGCGGGGGAAAATTCATCAGAGCGATCATTTGGCGAAGCTGTTGGAGGTCGCCGACCAGGAACTTTTCTTTCGACAATTGGAAAATGTTCTGCGGGCGTTGGAGACTGATTTGGACATCCGCCTGGCGCCAACGATCGGAGAAGGCACGAGGGTCAAGATCAAGAACGGACCTCTGCGCGGAATGGAAGGGTGGGTGGAACAACGGTACGGCATGACCACCGTGCTTCTCCGGCTGGATTTCATCGGCCAGGCGGCGGCCGTGAAATTGGACGCGACAGATCTGGAAGCGATTTAGTTTCCGTCTGCGGGCAATCGGCTGTTCAGGGATTCCTTTCGAGGCAGGGTTGCACACATTTGCGGTGTGGTCTTGGATGGCCGTCCAGCGGGACAAACACCATGGGATTTGCCGCCCATGTCCTGTTGGCGACATTTGTTGTCCTAATTGTGAATAGACTGCTCCGTGAGATGAGCATATAAAGGAAAACGTACGTCATTACACTCAGCCGAACAGGCGGTTTAGGAAGCCCATACATGGACGAAGAGAGATTGAAATTGAAAGCCGGACTTGCTGTGAAATGTCCCCCTCCGGCGCGCATGACCACCATTCTTCTGGTGGATGACAGCCGTGACACACGATTGATGACAAAGTGGTTTCTGGACTACGTCGGGTACATCGTCCATGCGTTTTCAAGCGCCGACGATGCCGTGGCGCAATTTGATCCGAAGATCCATGATCTGGTTCTCACCGATAATTCCATGCCCCGGATGACAGGCGCGGAGATGGCACATATCATCAAAATGCGATCCCCCGCCACGCCGGTGGTGATGTACACCGGAAGGGCGCCCTCGGATCGTTCCTGCCTGGACGCAGTGATTGAAAGACCGACTCCATTGCCAGTGCTGAAGGAGACTATTGACAAACTCCTTGCCGCTCGACCGTGGTGTCCGGTGGAGAACGGTGGTTCGCCATCCAATCAGCGGGATTCGGGACTCTGACGGACGATTGAAGGCGTCCGTGTCCGGATCGCAGGCGGAAAGCGGCATCTCAAGCTCGGCATCCCGCGCATGGTCGTGCCGTTGAGTTTCTTCCTCGGAAGACCTGGGGCGATCTTTGGTTGACACCAACCGAAACCACCAACGCTTGGGTCGAATACGACGAACCCCTCTCCCTCGCGATTCCATCGAGGTTCTACCGGTTGATCGTGAATTGAACCGGGCGTCCCGTCCGCTCAGGCTCAAGGGTTCATGGCGTTGATCTTTACCAAGGTCAAAGGCCGTGGATGCAACGTTTCTTGGCTTTGCACTTAGCAAAATACTTCTAGGATTATATTTACGTCAAATAAACCAAACGCCCTGTTGTGTCGGGGTATTCTGCCAATTGTGCGCAAATGAATTTCTGTGTATGCTGGCCACAATAGGGAAAAAACCTTGTTCAGAACGGAATGCATCGAAAAAGACCAATACATGGAGGATTTTTTTTGTGGCGATTT
>JBEKAN010000347.1:0-5101 GCA_050015895.1 Verrucomicrobiota bacterium | reverse complement strand
CGTCGCCGGTTCCCTGGACTCGTTCTTCATCCGGGCGGACGGGCGAATTTTTGGGTTTCAACCCAGCGTGGCTTTCATGAATTGGCTGCCCTGGCCGGCGGTGAGCGAAGTCTTCTACGCGGCTTATTTCTCCTACTATGTGATGCTGGCGGGCGTTGGAGTGGCGCTGTACTGCCGGAATCGCGGGCAGTTTTTCCACTACGTCTCCGTCATTTCGTTCCTGTTTTACGTTTGCTATCTCATTTACATTTTCCTGCCGGTCGAGGGGCCGCAGATTTTCTTCCGCGCTCCCCCGGGCGGCCCGTTGCCGGCGGGCGTCGGGCCTGTGGAGGCGCCCGCCTTTCCGGCGGCGGTCGCGGCGGGTCCCTTTTTCCGGATCATGGGGTGGATTTATCGCACGTTCGAGGCGCCCGGCGCCGCCTTCCCCAGCAGCCACGTCGCGGTGGCCATTGGGACGGTCTGTTTCTCTTTCCGGTATCTGCGCCCGATTCGCCGGGCGCACCTGGTTGTGGTGGTTCTGCTCTGCCTGTCCACGGTTTACTGCCGCTACCACTATGCCGTGGATGCCGTGGCCGGAGGTCTGACGGCGGCGGCGCTGATTCCCCTGGGCGACCGGCTTTACTTCAAATTCAGAACCGCGGCCGAGTCGGAACCCCCGCCGCGAGGAGCAGATTCTTCGTAGCCGCGCGCCTGGCGCGCCGGCGGGGATCATTGCGCCTTGGGTGGTCCGGAAACCTCCCGTTCATAGAGCCGGTAGGTCTTGTACACTTTCCCGCCGAAAGTCTCGAGCAGCCGGCGCATCATCGTGTTGTCCTCGAGGATCCACGAAGCCTCGGCGTCTTTGAAACCGATCTTGAAACCCGCCTTGAATCCTTCTGTCAGCATCACCGCCTCCAGGCCGCGGTTGCGATACTTCTCTTTGACGCCCAGCGTGATGACGCGGCAGCGCGGCGGGCACTTCCAACCCAGCGCGTAAGGCAGGAACCCAAGGAGCCTGGGCGTCAAGAGGTGTCCGCGCAGCGGCTGGAGGGGCAGGTTGTAATCCGGCATCGCCAGCAGGAAGCCGAGCGGCTCGGTCGCCGTCTCGGCCACCCAGATCAACCCCTCCACCAGGAGCGGCTTGAGCCTGCCGGCCATGAAATCAATCTCGGCGTCCGTCATGGGCACAAAGCCCCAGTTCTCCTGCCAGGCGGTGTTATAGACCTCTTTGACCTTGGCCAGGTCGCGCGTGAGAGTGGCCTTGCGGATGGGCGTGAACCTGACTTCCGGGTGCCGCCGCCGGGTCTTTTCGGCCAGACGCGCCAGCCGGTCGAGCGGGCATTTGGAGAAATCCATGTAGTAGGCCAGCAGGTCCTTGGTTTTGCGAAACCCCTCCGCGGCCACAAGGTCCGCGTAGTAGCGCGGATTGTAGGTCATCATGAAGCACGGCGTCGAGTCGAAGCCGTCCACCAACAAGCCGCACTCGTCGTTGGTGGTCGGATTCATCGGCCCGAGGACGCGCCTCATCCCTTTCTTCCCCGCCCAATTCCTCACCTCCTCAAACAGGCGGCGGCTGACTGCCCGGTTGTCCACACACTCGAAAAAGCCGAAGAACGCGGCGCTGTCCTTTTGCGCGCGATTGTGCTCCTGGTCGAGAATGCCCGCCACGCGGCCGACGTCCCGCCCGTTTTGGGTCGCCACCCACAACGCCATTTCCGCGTGGCTGAAGAGCGGATTCTGGTCGGTGAAGACCTTCTGGAGGTCCGTCAACAGCGGCGCGACCCAATAGGGGTCGCCGCGGTAAATGCCATAGCTGACCTTCAGGAAACGGAGCACATTCCGCGCGTCGCGCGGCAGCGGGACGATTTCAATGTTGTTGTCGGTCATGAGTGCCATCCGAAAATTCATCCGGCGCGCAGCCGCGCGGGGAGGAGTTGATTCCCACCCGTTCCGCGGATTTCGCCCGGCGCAGTGTATCATGGGTTGAAAAGAGCGGTAGGGAAAAACTCGGGCGGGACGGGCCGCCCCGCGGCTCACTCCGCGAAGAGGAGGCGCAAATCCTCCAGTGTGAGGGTTTGGGCGAAGCGTTCCTCGCCCAGCACATCGTCCATGAGCGCGGCCTTTTGCTGCTGGAGCGCGCGGATTTTCTGCTCGATGCTGTCGCGCACCAGCAGGCGGTAGGCCATCACCTTTCGGGTCTGGCCGATGCGGTGGGTGCGGTCAATGGCCTGGCTTTCCACCGCGGGATTCCACCAGGGATCAAAGAGCACCACATAGGAGGCGGCGGTGAGGTTCAAGCCAAACCCGCCCGCCTTGAGGGAGATCAAAAAGACCGCGCCGCCCGCGGCGGATTGAAATTTTTCCACCAGTTCGCCGCGATTCTCCGTGTCGCCGGCCAGATACAAGTGCGGCCACTGGCGCGTCCGGACCGTGTCGCGGAGCAGATCGAGCATGGTGACGAATTGGGAGAACACGAGCACCTTGTGCCCTTCCTCCATCAGCGGCTCGAGCAGGTCCAGCAGGCCGGCGACCTTCGCGCTTTCGGCCCCGCGGAGTTTTCCGTCCACCAGTCCCGGGTGGCAGCAAATCTGCCGCAGCCGCAGCAGCGAGGTGAGGATGTGGAACCGCTGGTCGTTGAGTTGCTGGTTGGTCTGGAGGCCCAGGATGATCTGGCGGGCGCGTTTGAGTTCGGCGTGATAGAGAGTGCGCTGCACGCCTTCCATCTCGCAGAGCAAGTCCTCCTCCACGCGGTCGGGCAAATCCTGGGCGACCTGCGCCTTTGTGCGGCGAAACAGGAACGGCCGCACCCGCGCGGCCAGGCGGCGGCGGGCCAGCGGGTCGTCCTGGGCGTTGAAGCGGCGGAGAAAATGGGCGCGATTGCCCAGAGCGCCGGGCATGGCGAAGGCAAGGATGCTCCAGAGATCGAGCAGACGGTTTTCGATGGGTGTGCCGGTCAGCGCCAGCCGGTGTCCGGCCTGCAACGCGCGGGCCGCCCGCGCGGTTTGCGAGTCGGGATTTTTGATGTATTGGGCTTCGTCAAGAATCGCCGCAAGCCACTGCGTCCCCCCGATGGCGGCCCCGAGGAGGCGCAATTGCGAGTAATTGATGACGATGAGGTCGGCGGCTTCGCGCGCGGCGCAAAGTTCTTCGGAGGGTTCGCCGCGCCAGAGGCGGACGCGCAGGCCGGGATAAAAACGTTCCGCCTCGGCGCGCCAGTTGTCGGTGACCGATTTTGGGCAGACGACCAGGCTGGGAAGGGGTGCGCCGGAGGTCCCGCCCGCCGCCCTGTCCCGCAACCACGCCAGCCAGGCCAGCGCTTGCAGCGTCTTGCCCAGGCCCATGTCGTCCGCGAGCACCCCGCCGAAGCGGTTCTCCGTGAGGCAGGCCAGAAAGTGATAGCCGTCCATCTGATACGGGCGCATGAGGGCGCGGATGCCCTGGGGGAGGGCCGGGGCGACGCGGGCTTTCAATTCGCCAACGCGGCGTTGAATTTTCTCGACGCGGTCGGGCGCGAGGAATTTTTTCGCGGCGTCGTCGGCGAGTTGCAAGGCGTGGAAACGCTGCGGTTCGTCGGAAAAATCCCGCGGGTTGAGGCCGAGCCGGGCGAGCTGCTGGTCCTCCTCGGACGTGAGATTGAATTGCAGGCGCCGCCAGCCTTTCCCGCCCAGGCGCACATAGCCGCCGCGCGCGTTGAGCAGGAGCTTGAGCTCCTCCGGCGTCAGCGTGGTGTCGGCGACATTGAGGACGATCTTGAGATCGAACCAGTCCACCGCCGACTCGGTGACGTCGAGGGAGACGCGGCCGCTGACCGGCTGGTGGCGGAGCGAGGCGAGTTCGCGGTCCAGAAGGACTTCGATTTCCGGGGGAAGCGAATTGAGCCAGGGAACAAAAGAGTCGGGAGTTTTTTTCGTGAGGCGCAGTTTCCATTGCTCCGGGCAGCCGTCCCATTTGACGCCGAGCGTCTCGAGCAGGCGCGGGAAATGCCCCAGCGGCGCGCGGTCATGGACTGGAATGGCGCCCTTTTCGAGTTTGAGTTTTTTATCGCCGTTTTTATCCGGTGTTTCCTCCCAGCCCCGCGGGGTGAACTTCTCCGTCCTCATCCCCGGCGCCCTGGCGAGAGCCGTGATGATGATGTTCTCGCTCTGGGCGCCGGCATAGACTGGTTTGAGTTCGCACGAGATCGTGACGTTGACGGGCACGGTGCGGACGCGTTGGGCGAGATGCTCCGGCAAGGGAATTCCCGTGGCGCGGAGGAAGCGGAGGCCGTCTGGGGTTTCGAGGGCGGGCGCGGGAATGGTCTCGCGCAACCCGGTGTCCAGCGCGTCGGCGGGCGGCCCCGGAAACAAGCCGCCCTCGGTGAGATAAAGCGTCGGCCGGCCCGCCAGGGCGCAAAGGATTTTCGGCGGCGGCGAACCGTCGGCGGCGACCAGGGCGATTTCGTAATCGGCGCCGCCGTTTTCGGGCGGGCGCAGTCGCAGGCGCAACGGCCCGGACCCGCGCGAAAGCGGCTGATTGTCCGGGGTCACGACGCGATCCGGGGACAGGGGCAGGCGAAGGAGGCGGCTGAGGGCCGGTCGCGCGGCGGAGTTATCGTACTTGAACGACCACCAACTTTCGTGTTGCCAGGGTTTGAACACGGCGCTCCAGAGCGGGAGCGACTCCGGCGAGAGACTGAGGTCCCCGCGCTCGAACTGCTCGGAGAATCGTCTGGCATGCGACTGTTTGAAGTCGGCAAAGGCCGCAGCCGGCCCGGCGCGCCATTGCAACCGCGCCTCGCAGGGATGCAACACCAGACGCAGTTCCAGCGCGCCGGCGTCGGGCGCGGACTCCGGCGGCTCGAAACTGTGAAGCCTGTCCTTCCAACGCGCGATCTCGCTCTCGCGTTCCCACGCGGCCATTTGGTCTTCGATCAGGCCCAGGTCCGTGATGCCGTCCATGAATTGGGGGTAACGGGCATTGCGCCGGCGCAGTTCCCGCGCGATGTGTAGCCAGCAATAATAAACGTCGTCCGGACGCCGGGGCCACAGTTTGAGTTCCTGCCAATAGTTGTAGTCGTAAGAACGGCGGGCGCCCGTGACCAGGGCAAGGTCGCTCTCGACGGGCGCGCGGAAGACGGTGTTTT
>JBEKAN010000346.1:0-5106 GCA_050015895.1 Verrucomicrobiota bacterium | reverse complement strand
ATCATAGACACAAGCGAAATCTAAATCCGGTGCCCCTTTTGTAGAAGAAATAACCTCTGTGTGCCCCGAAGAGCCGTCAGCCCGTCAAAACCCAGGGGAATTTCCGAAAGGCATTAGGGTTAACTGAGCGGCAAATGTTCAGGACCCATTGATTTGGCCGCATTGCGCATCCCCATCTCCTCCCCCATGCAATAGACCCTCCCCCTGTGTTGATCCAGGACACCACCGCCCATGCCGCCGCCTTGTTGCGCAGGGCGGTGGCAGCCGGGAAAAAGGTCGCCGCGAGCACCGTGGCGCACTTCGCCGTTAAGTTGACCAGAGCAGGGAGGCGCAGCACCGGCTCCAGCGCCACCGACGTCATGCACCCGGGCACACAACTGGGCGGACGCTCGCGGATGGTTTCCTTCGATGAACCGCTGGGCATGGACGATGATGGCGCCGGTGCCCTCACCCTGGCCGACGTGCTCGACAATGGGCAGGAAGATCCCTCCATGCTGGCCGCCCGGCGACTCGATTGGGAAACTCTCCTGAACGGGCAGACACAGCGCGGGCGCATGCTGCTGGCGGTGGTGGCGGGGGGACGGGCGCTGCGGGAGGCGGCCCGGTTGCTGGGCCTGAGCGATTCCAGCGCGCAGGAGGAAAAGCGCAAAGTGGCGCGGGCCGTGAAGGAGTTCATGGGCAACACCATCCTGGCCGACTGCGCCCGGCAGCCAATGTGGCGTGATAATATCATGGCCAGCAAGGGGAAGCGGGCAATGAGGGCCGCCCGGCTGTGACCGGGCGGGGGATTGAATCCGTGGGGGGCGGATTCTTTATGTATCAGGTGGCGGTTCCAACATGGCCGTGCCCTGCCCCGCCCGGCTGTCGAAACGCGCATCAAGCCTTACCTACTACGATGGTCGAGGTCGTGGATAGCAGCTTTTGCCTCGGCCCGCATGTCAGGTCGGCGTCAGCGACCAGCTTCGATCCGAATGCCTTGATTCAGCGTTGTTGCAACACGGCTATCGCGCTCCAGATCGCTTCATCGCGCTTTTCAAGGGGCGCGAAGGGATTGAACAAAGGAATCTGTTTGGCAAGCGACAAATGCAGGGCAACCCAGTCGCACCAGCGAAGCTCGGAGGTCGTTCCATCAGCGGGCGGCCCGCCTTCAAAGGAGAGGTCGCGCCGGCTCACGTTCTCGTTCATGATCGTGTCGTGGTATTCAAACATGCCTGACGAGTGCCACGTGATTGAGCCACAGACGTTGGTTTTCTCCATTTCCCGGGCGAGTAAAACGCGGAACGCCGGAACATGAGCCAGATCGGATTCGACTGGGAAATTGTCGGAGAAAGGGCCTTTCCACGGAAGCCTGGTCCAAGGCGAATTTGTGTCGCCAAACAACGCCTCAGCCGCGGACTCCAAAACCTCGTTCGTGGGGAACTGACTAAGCGGCTCCAGGGATTCCATCAAGGAACGGTCCAACTGCTCCGGCGTGGTGGTTTTCAGCCAAGCTGCATAATCTTGGAAGGGCTGAAAGTCCCCGGCTTTGGCGCAGGCCAGGGAAAGGGCCGCGACGTAGGGTCCAAGTTGCTTGCCGGAATAATTCATCAAGGTGCAGGCGCGTTTGACCAGGGTTTTGGCCACTGGCTCCGCCGCCGTCGCATCCCACGCCACCAGACAAAGTCCCATCCTGCAACCCGTTGAAAGATCGTAGTTGCCGGCGCTGCCGGGGGGGACTTCAAGGGCGCGCCGCGCCATCAGTTCGGTGACGGAAGGATTCGATTTGCTCCGCAAAATTTCACCGCGCAAGGGAATCGGCGTGTTGGTGGGCACTTGTCTGGTCGCAGTCCAGCCTCCGGCGGTGGTCGTAACATTTTCCGGCTGGGTGATGTTGCCGGCCGCCTCCAGCCACCGGTCGCCGGCGGAATCATCTTTGAGAATCGCATACCAGCGGTCTTCCAGTTTCAGGCCCTTGTTCAGGTTCCAGTAGGCGCGAATTTCCGCCGCTCCGCCTCCAAAACCGGCGTGCAAAATGTCCTGCAACGCGACCATCACGGCGCTGGTGACCGGAATCACATGACGATTTAGGAAAAAATCCCGGCCAAACTGCACCGAGCGGGTCAGCCGCTTGTCATGCTCCAGGCAATCCAGCAACGGTTCGACGGCTGGGTCTCCTTCTTGAGTGAGCGCCCCGACGACGGGGTCTTGAGCCAGATCCACACCGCCAGGTTGCCCCCACTGGCGAGCATCCACCAAATCCAGATCGCGGATGAGCGCCTTAATGCGTTCGGTCTGATTGGTGATTTTTGACAGCCCGCTCTTCAGCACACTTTCGTGTGCGCCTTCTTTCTCGCGGCGTTCCAGGTCAGCCAGGATCGCAGGCAGTTCTCCCAGGAAATTCAGATAGGGCCGATTGAGCGGCGGCACCATTCCGGGCGAGTGGAACACCCCGGTTACCAGCGGCTCTCGGAACCCGCGGCGAAAGCACTCTTCTTCAATCTTGGGCTGAGCATCCGAAAGCTGCCGCGCCGTCACCAGCGCAAGCGCCTCGTCCCCGCGCTCATGGGCGCAAATCAGGCGGTCAAACATCGCCCATGCCCACTCAGTGGCCCAAGCGAGATAGGGATCGTTGTCGGGCAACGGAACGGGGCTGTTGGTGGAAGGCGCATTGGTGACGGGCTCGCGTGAAAACAGGGCATTCTGAAAATCTTGCCTGCCGCGAATCTCCCCCTGCCAGTAAGCGGTCGCCAAATCCCCGCGGCCCAGCCACAATAAAAGACATCCTTTGATTCCAAGCAGCGAGGATTGGGACACGGACATCGCCTCCGGGATGGCGGACACCCAGGTGGCGGCCCCATTTGTGACGAGGTAGGCCACGTCCACGGTCAAATTGGCGTTGGTGCCGATGCCGGCCACCGGGTAAACCAGTCCGTTCCAACAAATCGCAAAGCGCGGGGATTTTCCGCCGGGCAAAACCCAGCCGTGGGTGGAGACCACGCCGCCGTCTCCTGTCCAGACGTTGCCGGTTCCCACTTCAATTTCGCGGTATTCACAACCACGCGGGTCCGCCAGACCCTGCGCAAACAAAGCGCTCGCCGCCGAAACGTAGTTGGTTGGCAAATTGGAAACCGGCGTGGTCCAGGGAGAATGTTGCTTCGGCGGGACGGGCAGACTTTTGCCGCTGAACCGGGGCGAGGTCCTGCGCTCCGGCGTGGTGACGATGCCGCCCATGCCCATCATGGATTGTTGGGGGAGCATCGGGGCGGCGGACGGGTTGGTGCTGGTTGATCCGGCAGAGCATCCCAGACCCGCGGCGGCAAGCGAGAGCAGCAGGGCGGCAAAGAAACTTGCGAATGTCTTCAACTGTGGCCTTGGGTTCAATTTAATCAATTCCAACCTTCCCGCAACTGGCTTCACTCCATGAGTAATTCTTATCTTGTTCAGGCGGGAATGACAAGCAAAATGCAACAAAACCCATGACATTTCGGGGCGGATGACCCATGATGGCAACGTGAAGACCAAGCGCCTGTTTGTCTTTGTGCAACGCTGGGGTCGCGCCTTTTGGGTGTATCTGATAACTCTTAAAGTTTTCCTCGCGTGTTCCGCCCTGGGCCAGGCGCCGAGCCCACCTGGGGAACAATTGCTCCATGCCATCCAATTCAACGACACCAACACGGTTTTCAAAATGCTGGAAGCGGACACAAACCTGGCACGAACTCTTTATTCGGGCTACTCGCCGTTGAACAGGGCCGCGGGAAATGACAGCGTTGAAATGGTTGACCGGCTGCTCAAGTGCGGCGCGGATGTCAACGCTCCAGCCGACCTGTGGGGCTCCGTCCACATGCGTGTCACCCCGCTGGAGGTTGTGATTTGGCTCAACCGCACCAACGTATTCAAACAACTGCTGGCGGCGGGGGCGGACCCGAATGTTCAAAGTCAATATGACGGCACCGCGCTGCACTACGCTTTGAGCCACAAACGAACCGAAATGGCGGAAGTGCTGTTGGATCATGGCGCCGATCCGTTCTTGGGGAAAAGCAATCCTAACCGAAAACAGACCCCGCTGGAAATGGCGATTACGGAGAGCGACGGCAAACTGGTTCCGCGAATGTTGAGCGAAGGGCCGAGATTTTTTGAGGTGTCAGATTCCGCCGCCAAGCCATCGCCAGGCACGCCAGCGGGCCAGCGGAAACAGACTTTTGCGGAGTTTTTGGCCAGCCACAGCGCAACTCTGCTGTCAGCCGCCGCGCAGCGGGGAGAATTGGAAGCGGTCCAGGGGCTGCTCAAAGCGGGTGCTTCGGCAAAGGACGGACAGGGCGGCGGCATGACATTGCTCCAAACCTTTGCCGTCGCCGAGGCTGTCGCGGCCAGGGCGGATCATTTTGACGCGGACCGGTGGCTGCAAATCCGCCAGGCGCTGATTAGCAACGGCGCGGTTTACGACGCGTTTGCGGCCACCGCAATGGGCGACTTGGAACAGGCCCGCCGCCTCTGCGCAGTGGACAAAAATCTGGCCCGGGCCCGGGATCGTGAAGGAGAGACCCCCTTGCATTGGGCGGTGCAAAACGACCAACTCGCCCTGACCAAGTTCTGGCTGGAGGCTGGCGCGCCTCCCGCTGCGACCAATTTGGCCGGACAAACGGCGCTGCACATCGCCGCCGCGAAAGACCTGGTGCAACAAACGAAGGTTCTGCTGGCGGCCCATGCGGCCACCGACGCGCGCGACACCAACGGTTGGACGCCGCTCGACGCCGCGATTCACGCGCGGCAAGCCGAAACGATCCGCGTCTTTTTGAGCGACACAAGCGCGCCCGCGCGCTCCGACCGCGCAATCGCCCTTCCGATCCACCAGGCTGCGGCGGTCGGGAATTTGGACGCGCTTGTTCCGCTGGCGGAAGCGACCAACAATCTGGAGGCCCGCGAGGAACTGGGCCTGACCCCGCTGCAACTGGCCGTGGAGCACGGCCATCTGGCGGCGGCGGCCTTGCTGGTGGACAGCGGAGCCAATGTGAACGCGCGCGATCCCGACGGCAACACGCTTCTGCACTGGGTCATTTTGCATAATTATCCGGGGACCCTCAATGACGTGCCGCCCGCAAACTGGCTGGCCCGCATGTCGCAGGATCC
>JBEKAN010000345.1:0-5127 GCA_050015895.1 Verrucomicrobiota bacterium | reverse complement strand
GCTTTGACTATTTTCACGCTCAACTGGCGCCTTTTGGGGGCTGGGTGGACCTGCCGCCTTACGGCCCGGTCTGGCGGCCCATCGAGGCGATGCAACCCGGCTGGCGTCCCTATTTCAACAGTGGCCATTGGGAGTACACCGACTCGGGGTGGTTTTGGCAGTCGGATTACCCTTATGGGGACATCGTGTTTCATTATGGCCGGTGGGTGCGGGATCCCCGTTTGGGATGGTGCTGGGTTCCCGGTTATGACTGGGCGCCCGCGTGGGTCGCCTGGCGCCAATCTGACGTTTATGCCGGATGGGCTCCTTTGCCCCCAGGCGCCTATTTTGAGGCCGGTGTGGGATTAAGGTTCCGGGGAGCATTTGGGGTGGACCTGGATTTTGGGCTGGGCTACGACGACTTCGTTTTTGTGGGCTACGACCATTTCTGGGATCGCGACTACCGCCCATTCCTGGCCCCGCCAGCTTTGGCTCTTGGCGTGTTTCGGGCAAGCCTGGTCATCAATAGTTACAACTTCGTGGATGGCCGGTTTGTGGTCGAGGGCTTGGGCCGCGACCGCATCGCCCTCCTGACTCACCATGATATCCGGCCCGTCGCCATCACCATTCGCGATGCCCGCATCATGCAGGCGCGGGAAATCCAAAGGACCGTCATAATTAACCGCGTCCAGGAAATCCAGAAACTCCCCGCCAGCAATCCTCTGCGCAAGGCGGTCGAAGAGCGCGATGCCTTCCAAAGATCGGGTGGGGTTGCCCCAAGACCTGGCGGAGCAGGCCCAAGACCGGGCGAAATTGCGCCAAGGCCGGGCGAAGTCACGCCAAGACCGGGCGAAGTCACGCCAAGGCCGGGTGAAGTCACGCCCAGACCGGGTGAAGTCACGCCAAGACCGGGCGATGCCGCGCCGGGCCGAAGCGCCGCCCCCGGAACGAGAACTCCGGACCCCGGAACGCGGGGAGCCGCAAGTCCTTATGGGACGAGCACGACTCCCGCACCCGGAACCAGAACTCCGGACACTGGAACGCGGGGAGGAACCAGCGGCGCCGGCACAGGTTCGACGAAAGATCCCAAGGACACGACGCCGGGCCGTTGACGCGATCCTTCGGGGGAAAAGTTTTGAAGTTCAAAGTTGTCCGTGCCATCGGGAGGCATGGCAACTTTGAACTTTGATCTTTGAGGTTTGAACTTTAGACTGCGCCCATGCCTCGCAGAGACGCAACCCAATCGCAGTCGCACGGCCTCAATGACGTCATCGGCGTCGTGCTGGTGTTTGCCGGCCTTTTGCTCCTGGTCGCGTTGTTGTCCTACGACAAGCACGACATCGCCAGCAACCTTGTCCCGCCCAACAGCACCGTCCATAATTGGGCTGGGCTGGTTGGGGCGCATCTCGCCTACGGCCTGTTCATGCTTTTTGGCGTCACGGCCTACCTGGTTCCGGCCCTCCTGATGATGTTCGGCCTGGGTTATCTCATGCAGTTCCTTTCCTACTTGCGGCGGCAATGGGTTTGGGGGGCCGTCTTTCTCGTCTGCTGCATGGGCCTGGCCACCATGTTCGAGAAAAACGTGGCGCTGCTCGTCTTGAGCAAGGACAAGCTCAACCTGCCCGCCGCCGGAGGGTTTATCGGACAGTTCTTTTACCAATACGGACTCCGCTACATCGGCAAGGTCGGCGGCAGCATTTTTCTGGCGGCCCTTTATATCATCAGCCTCCTCTATCTGACCAACTTCCAATTGGGCCTGTGGTGCCGCCAATGGTGGGCCATCCGCTTCGGCTCCGCCGCCGCCGCCAATGAGCGCGAACTCGAACGCCGCGCGCGCGATCTCGACAAGCAGGCGCGCCAGCTCCAGGAGCAGTTGGACAAGTCCGGCAAAGGCGCCGCCGCGCCCTCCTCCGGCCTGGGCGCCGACTTGCGGCCGGTCCCCGAACCCACTGTGCGCGATCTCAGCGTCCCCCAGTCCAAGTCCGATTCGCGCCCCAAAAAAAGCAAGGAAGCCGATCTTCCCAGGGAGCCGGCCCCGGCCGACGAGGGCGCGGTCATTCCCGCGCGCGAAGTCGCCGCCGCCACAACCTCCGACATCCTGGGCAAACCCTCCGGCGCGAAAGTTCCCGAGCCGGAAATTCCGCCAAAGCAAGCCGGCGAACCCCCATCCGAAACCGACACGCCTGCCGCGCCGGGATCCATCGCGCAGCCCGCGGCCGCTTCGGTTCCAGACGCCGCCGCCGCCGCGCCCGCCAAACCCAAGCCCGCCCCGCGCAAACCCAAACCGATCGCTGTGGCCGCCGCCCCCAAAATCGGCAACTACGAGCTTCCGCCGCTGGACTTCCTCAATTTCGCCGACACCACGCTCAAGCCCACCGAGACCAAGGAGGAGTTGATGGCCAACGCCCGTCTCATGCAGCAGACGCTGGCGCAGTTCGACATTGAAGTCTCCCCGGGCGACATCACCAAGGGGCCGACGATCACCCGCTACGAGCTGCATCCGGCGCCGGGGGTGAAGCTGGAAAAAATTGTCGCCTTGAGCAGCAACATCGCCGCCGCCCTCAAGGCCGAGCGCATCCACATCCTGGCCCCGGTGCCGGGGAAAAGTTCCGTCGGCGTGGAGGTCCCCAACGCCGTCAAGACCAAAGTCATCGTGCGCGACCTCTTTGAGTCGGAGGAGTGGCGCACGACCAAGGCCCGCATCCCTGTGGCGCTGGGCAAGGACGTTTACGGCCTGCCCATCGTCGCCGACCTGGCCGAGATGCCCCACCTGCTCATCGCCGGCAGCACCGGGTCGGGCAAGTCCGTCTGCATCAACGCCATCATCACCTCGCTGCTCTACCGGTTCGCGCCCGACCAATTGCGCTTTGTGATGATTGACCCCAAGGTGGTCGAACTCCAGCTCTACAACTCCCTGCCTCATTTGGTCGTCCCGGTGGTGACCGACCCCAAGAAAGTCATCCTCGCCCTGCGCTGGGTGGTCAACGAGATGCTGAAGCGCTACCAGATTTTCGCCAAAGTCGGCGTGCGCAACATCCGCTCCTTCAACGAGCGCCCCAAGCACAAGCCCATTCCCCCCTCCGACCCCGAATTGCCGCTCCTGGCCAAAAAGGAGCGGATCGAGCCGGGTTCCGACGGCTTTGCCGTGGAGTTGGACGAGGAAATTGTGGTCCCGCGCGACGAGGAAATCATCATTCCCGACCATCTCAGCTACATCGTCGTGATCATTGACGAATTGGCGGACCTGATGCTCGTCGCCCCCGCCGACGTGGAGATGGCCATCGCGCGCATCACACAAATGGCGCGCGCCGCCGGCATCCACTGCATTGTCGCCACCCAGCGGCCCAGCGTGGATGTCATCACTGGTGTCATCAAGGCCAACATCTCCGCCCGCATCGCCTTTCAAGTCGCCGCCAAGGTGGATTCCCGCACCATCCTCGACGCCATGGGCGCCGACAAGCTCCTGGGCAAGGGCGACATGCTCTACCTGCCGCCCGGCTCGGCCAAACTCATCCGCATCCAGGGCGCTCTGATCACGGACAGCGAGCTGCAGAGTATTGTGGACTTCATCGCCAGGCAGGGCAAGCCGACCTACGAGGTGGAGATTCACCAGGAATTGCAGAAGTTCTCCGGCGGCATGGAGGAGGAGGACGGCGGATCGGGCGAGGACGAGGAGCTGATCCAGCAGTGCATCGAGATCATCCGCAGCGAGCAGAAGGCCAGCGTTTCCCTCATGCAACGGCGGCTGCGCCTGGGCTACACTCGCGCCGCCCGCATCATGGACGAACTGGAGCAGCGCGGCATCGTGGGCCCGAACAAGGGCGCCGAGCCGCGCGACATCCTCATTGATCTGGACCGCGCCGGCGCCGACGGCAACCCGCCCCAGGGAGGCGACGAGGGCGCGCTGTCTTGATGAGAAATCAGGCTTCGTTCCAAGCGGAGATTGCTCTTGAGCCACACAGGCGACAGACCTATTGTGCGGACGCGATTAATTATCAAAATATTAAAGGTACTTCGTGAGATCGCGAACGAACTCACTTAATCAATCGCCAAGGCTTGCGCCAAAATGACATCTCCTGTTGCCAGATGAATTGAACAAGGTATAATTCGTTTGGTATGGATATCACATTACCGCCAGACCTTGAGGCTTACGTGCATGAGCGTGTTCGCCGAGGCGCGTTTGTTTCGCCGGCGGAATTCATTCAAGAAGCCGTCCGGCGCAAGATGGAAAACGACTCGTGGATGGAGCAAAGGGTGCTTGAGGCCGAGCAGAGCGAGCTTTCTCCCCTGACGCGTGAGGACTTGCAGTCGGTGCGGAACTTGATTCGTCAACCGCGTGCCACACGAACTTCTTAATTCGTCTCAGCGCGGCGCGCTGGTTCAGGATTTCGAGGGCGCTCCGAATCGTTTGCAGAATTGACGGCGGCGGTCCAGCCGTTCCACGTTCCCGGAATACGTCTCCATGGCGATGATTTTGACGAGGAGGATGCCGCGCTTGTCGGGCTTGTGCTCCACAAGCACCTGGCGCGGGCCGACTTTTTGCGCCTGACGCGCGTCGAGCGGGATGATGGCCGGAACCCGGCTGGACGGTGTGACGCCCCGCGCCCGGGCCTCCAGGGGGGCCACCACGGCGGATATTTGCGGCGGCCTTTTCATCCCGGGCTACTTGAGGTTCTCCCTGGGACAGACATTGGTGGAGAGGATTCCCAACGTGGTCTTCAAGACGTCCCACTGCACCTTCAAATTCACGATTTCGTCCCGCAGCGCCTTGTTCTCGGCCCGCAGCTTGGCCAGGCTGCTCATGGGCTTGGCGGGTTGTTCCTGCGGGATGTACGGGTATTTCCGTTTCCAATGCCGCAAATCCGCCGGGTTGAGGCCCAGCTCGGTGGCGACCTCTTCCAGGCCCTTGCCGCTGCATTGGAAAAACTGCACCGCGGCGTGTTTGAACTGTTCGTTGTATTGCTTCTGTTCTTGAATACTGGCTTCCATAAATTCTCCGCGTTGTTCGCAGCCGTTTTGTTATCGGCGATTCTCGCCGCGCCTTTAGGGCATCGTGTCAATTCTGCGACTCTCCTCATTTCAGCATCCGGCGTGCCAGCCGCGGGGGGAATCTCATCTTTGGCATGGCTCCAAAAAACTGAATCGTCG
>JBEKAN010000344.1:0-5131 GCA_050015895.1 Verrucomicrobiota bacterium | reverse complement strand
TGGCATGGCTCCGCGCCACGTTTGCCCCGGAAAAATTGACGGTTTTCCCGCAGGGCGGGCACTTGGGAAATCTCTGCAATCCGGCGGTGCAAAAGGCCATTTTGGGGGCGCTGGTGGGTTTGAAGCCCGCCCGCCCGGTTCCCGTTGAGCCGCCCAACGAGTTGGCCCCAAAGACGGTGGGGTTATACCCCATAGCGCGGTCCGCGCCCATTGATTACCGTCACTCCAGAAAGTAATCCAAACTGAATATGAACAAAATCCTCCTTTTATGCGGCGTTGTCGCCCTCATCACTACTGCCGGATGCGTTGTTGACAGAGACGGCCGCCCCGATCCTTATCGCGAGCATGCGAGATTCGAAAGACAACCGGAAGTCATCGTGCCGGATCCGGTGGTCGTGGTCCGCCCTCCGGAAATCATTGTGCAATAGACCGGGTTTGCGCTGAGTGACAGCGGCCCGGCTGAAACCGGCTTCGAAAAAGAAGGAGGCTGCTTTTGGCGGGGCCAGGTAGGGTAACACCCCATACCGCCGCAGGGGCCTCTTGCGCACAATGGCGCGGGGAAATGAGAACTCTCGTCCAAATCGAGGGTTCGACACTCCGATGAATCACAAAATATGAAACACAATCACAACCATGACAACGCCCGCGGCGCCGGCCTCCAACTTGTCCCCGTGCGCTTCGAATTCACCCACCCCACCGCCACCGCCGTCTGCATCGCGGGCAGTTTCAATCAGTGGCGGCCAGAAGCCAAGACCCTGCACCCCGATGGCGGCGGCCGCTGGCACAAGGAGACGGTTTTGGCCCCTGGCGCCTACGAGTACTGCCTCGTCGTGGACGGCCAATGGATGCCCGACCCGCTGGCCAAAGAATCCGTCCCCAACCCGTTTGGCGGGAGAAACTCGGTCCTGAATGTGATCACGCCGGAGGCGGTTCATCGCGCCGACGCGTTAAATCAACCGATGCAAGACTCAACAAAACAGAAAACACAGAAGATCAAAAAATGAACAAAGAAACACAAGCAATCAGCAACGACATGTGCCAATTGGCCGAGGACGCGCAGGCCTTGATGGCCGCCACCGCCGACGTCGCCGGGGAGAAAGTCGGCGAAGCCCGCAAGCGCCTCGCCGCCGCGCTGGAGCGGGGGAAGGAAATCTATGGCCGCGCCCGCGAGAAGGTGGTCCAGGGCGCCAAGGCGGCCGACGAGGCCGTGCATGAGCATCCCTATCAAGCCATCGCCATCGGCGTCGGCGTCGGGGCGGTCATCGGGTGGCTCCTGGCACGCCGGTGCTGCCGCAACCGCGATTGATTGGTTATGGAAGAACCCAATGTCAGCCTCAGGCAACTGGGCGCGGCCACGAGAAATTTCGCGCGGCGGCTGCTGACCATCGGGGAAAACCGGCTCGAACTGTTGACCGTCGAGTTGCAGGAGGAGCGCGAGCGCCTCCTGCGCGCCTTCCTGCTGGCCCTCGGCGTGGCGGCCTTCGGTCTGCTCGCCGGCATCACGCTCACCGCGGCCGTCGTGGTTCTGCTGTGGGACTGGCCGGTGGCCGTCCTCCTGACTTTGGCCTTCCTCTACGGAGCGGCCGCCGTTTGTCTTTGGCGCCGGCTTGCCAGACTGCTGCGGGACTGGGAGACGCTTCCCGCCTCCCTCGATCAACTCCGAAAGGACCGCGCATGCCTGGAGAAGATTCTCGAATGAACCCGCTCCAATCGCGCAAACAACTTCTCCTCGCCGAAAGCGAACTCAACCGCGCCCAAATGGCCGGGGACATGGCGGCGCTGAAAGCGGACATTCGCGCCCTCACCGACCGCGCCAAGTCCATCGGTTGCATCGCCTCGTCGGCCGCGGCGCTGCTGGCGGGCCTGGCGGCCTTCCGGCGCGGGAGGCCCGCGCCCGCCGGCGGAAAGCCCTCCTGGCTGCCAGCCATTCTCAAAGGCGCCGGCCTGATCTCCACCCTCTGGATGGCGTGGCGCCCAAAGGAGCGCGGTCAAGAGGACAAATAGAAATCCTCGGAGCTTGCGGGCCAACGCTCCCGCGCCGCACAATCACCATTCATGCAACCCGCCTCCGCCATCCGCAAAATCGCGTTCCTCGGCGATTATCTGCCGAGAAAATGCGGTATCGCCACCTTCACGACCGACCTGCGCTGCGCGGTGGCGGCGGAGTATCCCGAGACGCAGTGCTTGGTCGTGCCGGTCAACGACCTCGCCGGCGGCTACGATTACCCGGCGGAGGTGCGATTCGAGATTTCCGAGCAGGATCTGACGTCCTATTTGCGCGCGGCGGATTTTCTCAACATCACGGATGTGGACGTGGTTTGTGTGCAGCACGAATTCGGCATATTTGGCGGGCCGGCGGGCAGTCACGTGCTGGCGCTGCTGCGCGAATTGCAGATGCCCATCGTCACCACGCTGCACACCGTCCTGCGCGAACCCAACTCCGAACAGCGCCGCGTGATGCGCGAGCTGATCCGGCTCTCCACACGGCTGGCGGTCATGAGCGAACGGGGCCGCGAATTCCTGCAAGACGTCTATCACGCGCCGCCGGAGAAGATTGATCTGATCCCTCACGGCATTCCCGACATGCCGTTCGCGGACCCCAATTATTTCAAGGACGAATTCGGCGTGGCGGGCAAACAGGTCTTGCTGACGTTTGGGCTGCTCTCGCCCAACAAGGGCGTCGAGTTCGCGCTGCACGCCCTGCCCGACATCATCCGGGAGTTTCCCAACATCGTTTACATCGTGCTGGGCCAGACGCATCCGAATCTGCTCCGCGACGAGGGCGAGGCTTACCGCCTGGGTCTGGAGCGCCTGGCCAAAGACCTCGGCGTGCAGAAGCACGTCGTGTTCTTCAATCGTTTCGTCGAGTTGGAGGAATTGATGCGGTTCATCGGCGCGGCGGACATTTATCTCACGCCGTATCTGACCGAGGCCCAAATCACCTCCGGCACGCTGGCATACGCGTTTGGCAACGGCAACGCCGTCGTTTCCACGCCCTACTGGCACGCGGCGGAATTGCTCGCCGGGGAGCGTGGCAGGCTCGTGCCGTTCCGCGACGCCAAGGCCATCGCGGTCGCCGCGGTCGGGCTGCTGCGGGATGAGCCGCTGCGCCACGCCATGCGCAAGAACGCCTACAAGATAGGGCGCGAAATGGTCTGGAGCCGCGTGGCGCGCCTTTACTTGCAGTCCTTCGAGCGGGCGCGGCACGACCACAGTTTCGTCGGACGAAAATCCTCGCCCATCAGGACGCTGGACGAGCAGCCCGGCCAATTGCCGGAATTACGGCTGGATCACTTGTTCCGAATGAGCGACTCGACCGGGATCTTTCAGCACGCCAGTTTCACCGTCCCGAATTTTGCCGAGGGCTATTGCACGGACGACAACGCGCGCGCTTTGGTGCTGGCCTTGATGCTGGAAAGACTGGGGCGTAGTTCGCCCCAACTGGGCGCCCGCGCCGCCACCTTCGCCGCCTTTCTCAATCACGCCTTCGACCGCGGCCGGGGGCGGTTTCGCAATTTCATGAGCTTTGAGCGGCGATGGCTGGAGGATGTCGGCTCCGAGGATTGCCAGGGGCATGCGCTCTGGGCGCTGGGCTTGTGCGTCTCCCAGGCGGGCCGGGGCAGTTTTCAAATGCTCGCCGCTCAACTCTTTGAGCAGGCGCTGCCGGTGGCCGCCGCGTTCGCCTCGCCCCGCGCGTGGGCCTTCACCCTCATCGGCATTGACGAATACCTGCGTCGCTTCGGCGGAGATCGTCGCGCCAACCAAATCCGCGATTCCCTCACGGCCAAACTCATGCAACGCCACGCCGACGCGGCCAGCGACCAGTGGCACTGGTTTGAGGAGGTGGTTTCCTACGCCAACGCCAAACTGCCGCACGCGATGATCCTGAGCGGCCGCTGCATGAGCAACGCCGCGATGCTCGAGCTGGGTCTGAAAACCTTGCGCTGGCTTGTCAAAATTCAGTCTTCGGACGCCGGCTCCTTTCGCCCGATCGGATCCAATGGCTTCTTTCCGCGCGGCAAGGAACGCGCGATTTTCGACCAGCAACCCATCGAAGCCCAGGCCACGGTCTCCGCATGCATCGAGGCCTACCGCGCCACAAGCGACCCGTTTTGGGTCCTGGAGGCCCGCCGCGCCTTCGAGTGGTTCCTCGGTCGCAACGACCTCGGTCTCGCCGTCTATGATCCGGCCACCGGCGGCTGCCGCGACGGCTTGCACATGGACCGGATCAGCCAGAACCAAGGCGCTGAGTCCACGCTCGCCTTCCTGCTCTCGCTCGCGGAAATGCAGGCCCTGCAAAACTCACTCACCAGTTTCGATGAACCTTCCGGAAAATAGCCATGACTTCCCGCGCTCCATCCCCTCTCCACGCCAAACGAATCGGGCCGACTCTCACTCCCGACCGCTCGCGTGTGCTCTTGCGCCCGTTCCGCCCCACCACCGATGACATTTCGCGCCGGATCATCGCCCGCGTCATGGCGCTGCCGGAGGAGGAGGTCGCCAGGCTGCTGAGCCGGACCCTCGGCGAATTCGCCGACCGGCACGAGCGCGTTGAGGAAATCTTCCTCGCCCGTTTCGCGCAGGTCAGGATTCATCTCGATCCGTCCGCCCGGCCGTCGCCCCAGCGTCAGATGCTCATCGGGGCTTGCTTCACCCACGAGTATTCCCCGGAGTCGGCCGCGTTGTTCAATCCTTCCATCGTGCCGCACCCCGACCAAACCGGCCTGCGCAGGGGCGCTTTGCGTTTCATCCTGAGCTTGCGCGCCACGGGCGAGGGGCACATTTCCTCCATCACCTTCCGCGCCGGCCAGGTCAGCGCGCATCACCGCATCACTCTCCAGCCGCCCGTGCCCTTTGTCATGGAGCCGGAGCGCGTGCCCAACGCCGCTTACGTCAAGGGCCTGTTCGCCCACAAACTCATGGAGGCTGGCGTCCAAAATGATTTTTGCCGCCGCGTCCTCGATCAACTCCACGAGGATTTCACCCTCACCGAGCTGCGCGCGGTTCTCCTCGCCTCGGGCCTGACGGACGACACCTCCGACGCCACGGCGACTCGGGCCGCGCGCGGCATCCTGCTGCTGGCGGAGTCCAATTACGAGGTGAGCTTTCCGCCCGACAGCCGCCTTTCGCA
>JBEKAN010000343.1:0-5191 GCA_050015895.1 Verrucomicrobiota bacterium | reverse complement strand
TCCATAGACCCACTGGACGAGGAATGTCGTCTCGGCTTTCACCGGGGGGAAATCCAGTTGCGCCGACTCCAGCACGGTTTGCCCCGGCAACACGCGCAATTCTTTCCACGGCCTTTCGCCCACGGGAACCACCGTCGCCGAAGTGGTCTGGGAAATCACCGCGCGAATGTCCTGCCTGAAATCCTGGCCGCCCGGATTGTGAAAAGTCGCGGAAACGCTCCTTGCGTCCCCCAAAAAAACGCATTGCGGCGCAGGGTTGGTGACGAGTTCGATTTGCGCCCAAGCCGCGCCCGCCGAGAAACAGGCGGCCACCGCCAGCGCGCTCATGTTTGCAAGTTTCATGTCCATCTATTCTGACGGCTCAAGCCGGGAAATCCTTTGAGGGACTTTTGAAATGGTTGTCGCACATTTCATAGGAATTCAGGGTTGCGCGGGCGGGGTTTCGGCGTCGTCATCCGCGAAAGTGACGAGCCATAGGCCGCGCTGGTCGCCCATCAGGGCCTGATCGGAGCCGATGAGACGGAAGCATTCTTCCGGACTAAATCGCTTGTCGCCTTCGCGCAGTGGGGCCAGGTCTTCTTCCCGACCCGTGGTCATTGAAACGCGACCGAAAGTTTTTCGAACACTTCCGCTGCCATACCGACTGCCAACGGACGCCCCAATGGAACCACCATTGCCAGCGCTCCAAATCCAGTTATTATGCACGAAACTCGCGTTCCAAATGAAGGCACCGCGATTTCCCATCTCTGGCGGAGAATGGAACGCAGGGTTAACCACCAACCCGTCCTTCTGGAGAGTTTCCTCGACGCCGGACCAAAGGCCAATGGCTATACACTCGCCATAGAGCAGCGTGTGTTCGTCGGTCTTAAGATCGAAGAAGGACATCCCCCGGGTCGCGACAAATGCGATTTGCGTCTCACTAACGCGACCCACCCATTGGAGGTCGTAAAAATTGGCATTGGGCCAGCGCGGGAGAATACCCTTGAATTGATGGTCGGCAGGATTGTAAGACCACAGCCCGGCGCGAGCCTTTGCGCAAATCAACGGGAAAACATCTTCATGTAACTCTTTTGCCTTCTGCAAATCGTTGAACAATTCCGTGCGACCGGGCCCCCCGCCCTCTTGATCCGTCAAAAACACAATCCGATGTTGCGTTTCATCTGCCACAATGAGTATGACCTTCAGCGGAGAGCCGTTGTCGAACGGGGAGAGTTGCTCGCGGCGTCGCGCGGAGCAGAGCACTTCGGATTGCCGTGTCTTCAAATCGTAGCTGACCAAGTAACCGGACTCGCCCAGACCGATATAAAGTTTCCCGTCCAGACAATCCAAAGCGGTGACTTGATCCGATGGCAATCCATCGTTTTGATCCACCCGGCGTCCTGTTCCGCCTGATGTCGGGAAAACAAAAATGCCCTGGCTCGTGCCCAAGTAATAATTATTTTTGTCAGCACTCGCCACCTGTGGGGCAATATTCGTAACCGCGATTCTGGCCAAAGGCTCAATCGCTCCGCCTTTCAGCGAAACGCGCACCAGTTGCAGAAAATGAGAGCCATCCGTTTCGTCGGCGCCGAAGCCGGCCGCATAGGCCATATCTCCCTGAACCACCGGACGAAATAGCTGGGTCAATCCCTGCTTTGCTCCGGCCAGATCAATCAACTGACGGACCTCACGCCACGCGGGCGGCAGTGATGGAAGTTGTGGTTTGGTGATGCCGTCCAAATAGTTCTCTGCGATTGCGCGCTGCTTCTCCAAATACTGCAAATATTGATTCGTGTCTGATCCTCCAAAATAGCGCACGTACGGTCGCTGGAGAAGAGCGGCGGCTCGGTCACAATACGCAACCACCTGGCTGGCGGATTCCCTGTTTGTCCGGGACAACAGATAGGAAGTCATCTGGTTAATAATGTCGGGGTGCAAATCATTTCGTTCCAGCATAAAGGCGCAGAATTTCGGCATCTGCTCGCCTTCAACATGAGCAGCCGCCCCATAAAGCAACCGAGTCAGGAAAAGATTGGTGTTTTGTGCGGGGTCCTCCAGCGCGCCCTGCAAGTATAAACGGTAATTCTCCTGAGCCGAAGGCAATATTTGACTCTCCTGTCTATGCTCTTTGCCTTCTGCATTCAACTCGCTTAATTTTCCCAGCGCGCGAACCAGCGGACAGGAATGAGCGGCCAAAAGGTGCCAAGCCGGCTCGCGCTCCGCAGGTCTCACCTTGTCCCAGATCCCCTCCCAAAACAACAGTTGGCTCAAGCCCCAATCAATTTCGTGGGCCTGAGCCGATTGTCTTTCCAAGGATAATTGCGCAAGGAAATCCAAATAGCAATTGAGAGTTGCCAGCCAGTGTCGAGACCAGTCTTCCGGGAAGAGCGCCGCCAGGCTTCCATTTTCCCAAAGTTCGGTCACCATCACATATTCATAATCGTGAAACAAAGCACCCGCCTCGAATTTGCTGTCGTCCGAGTGAGCGAAGACTGTTTCAGCCAAGGCAGGCAACGCCAGTTCCACACGGAAAGCGCAGAATCTTGCATAGAGAGCGCGCAAGAGCTGCCGGGCTTCCGTATTTTCTGACGCCGACAAACGCCGATCATTAAACGTCTCAGCGGTGAAGGTGCCCATATACGCAGACCACTCCGGAAGTTGAAAAGCGAAACTGTAGGTTCCCCTTGGCGCGGTGGGCTTGACCGCGCTTTGGGCCTTACGCGCATATTCCACATACATCTCCGATCCACGGTCGGCGATGCGCAGATTGTTGACCAAATTTGTCTGTGTCGGCGCGTACCCGATCAACGTAAGAGCCAATGCCTTTTGCAAACTCAAATCGTCCGGCTTGAGCGCGAAAGCCACCTCCAAATCCTGGATTCCGTGTTCCGAATCGCGGTGAGACAGGAAAAAATTGGCCTCGTGCTGAAAACGCGCCGCCTCTTGGACGCGATCTTCATTCGCATCGCCGGGTTTGAGCTTGAGCGCCGCGACAACTTTTTGACACAACGCCGCCGACAGTTCGGCTCCGTTTGCGCTTTGGTTTGTCGCGGCAAAACCGGCCAGAACTTTGCCGGCGTTGTCCGTCAATTGCAGGGACGCCCACACTCCCTGGCCGTCCGCGCTGCGGCCGCATTCCATCTGCATCATCACCAGGGAAGCCAGCAACTGTTGCTGCTCGGTCGTCGTGGGCAAAGTGCGCTCCTTGTTCACTTGGTCAAGGCGTTCCCGCTCCAGCACGGCGCAGTCCGGCAAGGCCGTCAACTGTCGTTCCAGCATCAACCCGACGGAATCGCACCAGCCGTCCATGCCGCGCGGCAACTCCGCGTTGCGCACGCTCATCAGGCAAATCGTCGGAAGGCCGGGGGCGGTTTGCTTGCGCTGCGCGGCGAGCACGGCGTCGGCAAGCGATTGCGCCAATTTATCAAC
The DNA here is from genome assembly GCA_050015895.1 of Verrucomicrobiota bacterium. Taxonomy (GTDB): domain Bacteria; phylum Verrucomicrobiota; class Verrucomicrobiia; order Limisphaerales; family Palsa-1400; genus JBEKOF01. Next base: position 1,783 of record JBEKAN010000343.1, on the reverse strand, counting down.
GCCTTCAGCGGAGAGCGTCGCGTCCCAAAGCCGCACACCGGTCCTGGCGTCGAAAACCACCAGACCCGCGACTGTGCGGATGGCTCTTCCGGTCGTGTCATTTGTTTGCGTCACCGTGTCCACGACGGCGAACAAATCCACGGCCAACAGCTTGCCCACGGCGACCACGCTGTTTGGGTTCAAGGCGCCTTCCAGCGACAGTTTTTGTTCCGCGAGCACCCGGCCAATGGAGGCGCGATCCAGCAGAGCAATCTCCTTTTCGGAACTCAACTTGACGGTGGCCAAGTCCAAAACATCCGCAACCTCGCCCTCCGCGCTGTCGGCAACGAGGGCGACGCGCGTGGTTGCGTTTGTCTGCGCCGGAAGCGGCGGGGTGGAGATCAAAAGTGCCAGAATGAACACGATGGCTTTCATATTTTCACATCGCCACAGGGGCGAGGATTTTGGCGGCGATTTTCATACGACTGGCGGCATGAGCCGGTTCGGCACTCGTCCAGACGAATTGGTCGCCCTCCAGGATGATCCCGCCGCGCGCGTCGGCAAGCACCGTCACTTTTTGCCCGGCGACTTGAATTTGCTGGCCGCTGAAGGTCACAAAGGAGGAACACTGCGCGCCGTCGCAGACGCGGATGTAAAGAGGCGGGGAGGCGGGCACGTTGTCGGTGTCGGACAGATCGAGCCGCAAGCCATGCGCGTCCTCGATGATGGCGCGGAGGCGGTTGGGAAAGAGCGCGAGCGTTTCGGCGGTGAATTTCGCGCCGGCGAGAATGTCGTTTTGCGGGAGGGTCTCCGCCTCCATCCGGCCATGCCAGCGGGTGATGGCGAAGGCCAGGAGGACGCACGCCGCCGCCAGCCCGAACGCCCACGCCGGGCGGGGGAAGAAATTGCGCGCGGGGCGACGACGGAACAAAGCCCTGCCCATGAGCGTGTTTGGAACCTCCTCTCCCCTGCCCTCCCCTCCACAAGTGTGTGGAGTGGAGGGAGAAGAATCGCCTTGTGCTTCATGGGCATAATTAACCAGTTCATTGGCTGGTTGCGTTCGCTCCCCAACCCTCTCCCCACTGCGTGGGGCGGGGCCTCTTTGGAGGCGGGCGGTGATCCGGCCCGGAAAGGTTTCGAGGGATTCGGCGGGGATTTCCGGCAGGCGCGCCTTTTTCAAGATGGAATCGAGTTCAGGATTGTTCATGGGGAATGCCTTTCATGGGGAAGGTCTTTCAAGAGGCGTTTGAGTTTCCGCCGCGCCGCGAAGACGCGCCAGGAAATGGTGGCTTCGGCGCAGCCCAAAGTCTTGGCGGCCTCGGCGTGGCTCTGGTTCTCCCAAATGGTCAGCACGAGAGCGGCGCGCTGTTTGGCGGGAAGGCGGTCGAGGGCGAGCTGGACGCGGCGGGAGAGTTCGTCGGGGAACCGGCCGTCCGGCGCCTGAGCGGAAGCCAGGTCGGCGGCCCATTTTGCGTGGATGTCGCCGCGGCGGCTCTCGCGACGCCGGCGGTCCAGGCTCAAATTGATGACGATTCTGCAAAGCCAGGTGGAGAATTTGGAGGCGCGGCCGAAGGTGCCGAGCTGCTGGTAGGCGCGCAAAAAGGCGTCCTGCGCCAGGTCTTCGGCGTCGGGGAGCGAGCCGGTCATGCGGAATGCGACTGAGCGGATCATGTTTTGATGTTGACGCACCAGGGCGGCATAGGCTTCCGGGTCGCCGGAAAGGCTTTGTTCGATGAGCTTGGATTCGTCGTCGGACCCGGCCATGCGCGCCATTTTACAGGATGAGACGGATGGGGACAGCAAA
>JBEKAN010000342.1:0-5205 GCA_050015895.1 Verrucomicrobiota bacterium | reverse complement strand
CCTGAATATGGGCGTCCAATCAAATCATAAGCTTCTCAATCATAATGCTTATCTTTCCAACCTCCTTGCGGAATTTCTTTCCCAATTCCCTATTCCCTATTCACAATTCCCTCTTCTGACGGCTCCTTGACGGCAACCTGACGGCTTTCTGACGGGTCCAACCTCAAAAATCCCCAATCTTTTCGGGGGTCCTGACGGGTTGACGGCTCAAAACCCCTGGAAGCCCCCCCTCGTCGGATTATGCATACTCCCGCCCCGGCGGCTCACCGGGCGAAGATCTGGCGGATGACCTCCTCGATGGGCACCTCCTGGATGTCTATATCATTGACAGGAAGCTGGTCCAGGAGCTGCTTGCAGACCGGGATGACCTGGTCGCGTTTGACCTTGAGCTGGATGCGATTGGAGGTCTGCTGCAAAACCTCGCCGAAGCGACTGAGGTCCGCCCGGGGAAAATTGGCGCCCGTGAGCCAGGACAAGGTCACAATTTTGAAATCCGCGAAGCGGTCGAGCACCCGGGCGAGCAGGCCGTCGAAGAAAATCCGCCCGTGGTCAATGATGATGACCCGGCGGCAAAGCTCCTGGATGTCGGTCATGTAGTGGCTGGTCAGCAGGATGGTGGTCTTGCGCGTCGCGTTGTAGTCGCGCAGGAATTCGCGGGTGATCTTCTGGGAGACAACATCCAGCCCGATGGTCGGCTCGTCCAAAAAAAGGACTTTGGGCTGGTGGAGCAGGGCGGCGATCAGCTCCATCTTCATCCGCTCGCCCAGGGAGAGTTCGCGCACCATCACATCCAGTTTGTCGCGCGCGCCGAGCATCTCGTTCAACTCCGCCACGGTGCGCTGGAAGAGGGCGGGCGGGATGCCGTAAATTTTGCTGTTCAACTCCAGGGACTCGCGGGCGGGCAGGTCCCACCAGAGTTGGTTCTTCTGGCCGAGCAAGAGGGCGAACTGCCGCCGGTAGCCGTCGTCGCGCTCCCAAGGCACGAAACCCAGGACGCGCGCCCGGCCGCTGGTGGGATGGAGAAGGCCGGACAACATTTTGAGGGTGGTGGTTTTGCCGGCCCCGTTGGGGCCGAGAAAGCCGACCAGTTCCCCTTCCTCAATAGAGAAGCTGACTTGGTTGACCGCCACCGTCTGCTCGTAGCGGCGATGGAAGAGGCCGCGCACCGCGCCGCGAAATCCCGGCTCCTTCTTGTAGGTGCGGAAGGCGCGGGTGAGACCGGAGACCTGGATGACCGGAGAGGGCGGACTGGGGGTTTGGGATTGCATGGTTGCGTCATTGCCAGCGTCAATTTCTCAAAATCTCGGCAAACCGCAATCTGCAATTGTCGTTTCCTCGTTGATCATAGTGGGTGGAGATCGAGAACCGGAGGCAATCGGCGTGAAAGATCAGGCTATACGAACGTCCTGTCCTTGATTACCATGCGGCAACGATGAGTCAACTGAAACCGAATCAAGCCACGAATGACTGGCTCCTACGAGAGATCCGGCCCGCCAACGTACTTTCGTTCGGGGCGAAGACGGGGGCGTTGCCGTTGGAAAGCCTTAATGTGCTGATCGGCCCGAATGGCGCAGGCAAGTCAAATTTGATCGAGGCTCTCGCGCTGATGCGCGCGACGCCCATTCCCGCGCAAGCGACTTCCAACGCCGATGTGCGGGGTGTGCTGCGGCGCGGCGGCGGCGCGCAGGAGTGGATTTGGAAGGGAGCGAAAGACCGGCCCGCCTCCATCGAATTGGTCATCAACAATCCGAAAGGCAAGCAACCGCTCCGGCACGTCTTCGCGTTTGGCGGCGACACGCAGGGATTCCGGTTGCTCGACGAACGGGTGGAGAATGCTTCGCCTTACCCAGGACAGACCGAGCCTAATTTCTATTATCACTTCCAAGGGGGCCATCCAGTCGTCAATACCGCTGGCAAGGAAAAGCGAAAGCTGGCACAGGAGACGGTGAACTTGGAACTTTCAATTCTCTCGCAGCGGCGAGACCCCGAGCTTTACCCCGAAATCACGTATCTGGCGGACACCTACGAGAAGTGGCGCATCTACCGGGAGTGGGCGTTTGGCCGGAACACGGTGTTCCGTGAGCCGCAGAAGGCGGACATGCGCAATGACCGGCTGGAAGAGGATTTTTCCAACTTGGGGCTTTTTCTTAGTCGGTTGCGCAAGACCCCCAAGGCGAAAAAGGCCATCCAAGAAGGACTCGCCAACCTTTACGATGGTCTGACCGACTTCGATCCTTTTGTCGAGGGTGGAAGCGTTCAGGTGATGTTCACCGAGGGTGATTTCTCGATTCCCGCCACGCGCCTTTCGGATGGAACACTTCGTTACCTCTGCCTGCTTGCAATCCTTTGCGATCCCACCCCACCGCCGTTGATTTGCATCGAAGAACCGGAACTGGGATTGCACCCGGACATCCTCCCCAAACTTGCGGACTTGCTGGTCGCCGCTTCCCAGAGGACGCAGATCATCGTCACCACGCATTCCGACATTTTGGTGGACGTGATGACGGAGCGCCCGGAAGCGGTTGTGGTCTGCGAGAAACACGAAGGGCAAACTGAGATGCGCCGATTGAAGAAGGAGGAACTGGCAACATGGCTGGAAAAGTACCGTCTCGGGCAGTTGTGGACCAAGGGCCAAATCGGGGGGACACGCTGGTGAGCGCAATTCTCTACTTGGAGGGAGGGGGCGATTCCAAAGAACTCCACACGCGCTGTCGCGAGGCATTCCGTTCACTCTTGGAACGGTGCGGCTTTCAGGGGCGGATGCCGCGTTTGGTCGCCTGTGGCGGACGCCATGCCGTCTTCAGTGACTTTGCCCTCGCGCACGCCGCCACAAAAGCGGGCTTGGTGGCGATGTGGATTGACAGCGAGGATTCGCTGGCAGACTTGGAAGCGGCATGGGCGCATTTGCAAACTCGCGACGGCTGGGCGCGACCCGCGGCGGCGGCGGACGAGCAGGTTCTGTTCATGACGACCTGCATGGAGACGTGGATCGTGGCGGATCGTGACGTGTTGAGCGATCACTATGGGAACGACTTGCAAGATTCAGCACTTCCTCCGTTGGCGGGCTTGGAGAAACGTGGGCGGCACGAACTGCAAAACATGCTTGAGCATGCCACGCGCAATTGCACAAATGCTTATCAGAAGGGCAAACGCTCTTTTGAAATTCTTGCCAAACTGAACCCGACGACATTGGAGATACACCTCCCGAGCTTTGTCAGAGTCCGTCGCATCTTGAACACACACCTGTAGCCAACTCACGCCAGTTATCGGAGGAGTTGTTTTTCCAGGTAGGTCACGACCTGGCGGACGTGGGCGTCCACTTCCATCCGGTCCTTGACCAGGCGGCAGGCGTGCAGGACGGTGCCGTGATCGCGCCCGCCGAAGGCCTCGCCGATGGTGTTGAGGGAGCTTTCCGTCATTTGCCGGGAGAGGAACATGGCGATCTGGCGCGGGAAGGCGATGTTCTCGGGGCGGCGCTTGCTGGTCATGTCGGCCAGACGAATGTCAAAATGCTCGGCGACTTTCTTCTGGATGCAGTCAATGTTGACCGAGTAACGGCCCTCCTCATGGAGGACCTCGCGCAGCAGGCCCTCGACGACCTGCAAGGTGAGCTTCTTGCCGGTCAGGGAGGCGAAGGAGGTGACGCGGATCAGGGCGCCTTCCAGTCGGCGGATGTTGGTGCGGATGCGGGTGGCCAGGAAATTGAGGATTTCCTCCGGCAACTCCACGCCCATGGCCTTTGCCTTCTTGCGCAGGATCGCCAGGCGGGTTTCCACGTCCGGCGGCTGCAGTTCGGTGACCAGGCCCCACTCAAAGCGGGAAACCAGGCGCTGCTCCAGGTTCTGGATTTCGGCGGCGGGCCGGTCGCAGGTGAGGACGATTTGTTTGCGGGCCTCGTGCAAGGCGTTGAAAGTGTGGAAGAACTCCTCCTGGATCCGCTCCTTGCCCGCCAGGAACTGCACGTCGTCAATCAACAACACATCGGCTTGGCGGTGTTTGCGGCGGAAGCGGACCAACTGGTTGTTCTGGATGGCGTCAATGTACTCGTTGGTGAATTTCTCCGAGGAGAGATAGGTCACGCGCGCGCCCTTTTTGTGGGTGGCGATATGCTGGCCGATGGCGTGGAGAAGGTGGGTCTTGCCCAACCCGACCCCGCCGTAGAGGAAGAGAGGATTGTAGGATTTGCCGGGGGCCTGGGAGACGGCCATGGCCGCGGCGTGGGCGTGATTGTTGTTTTCGCCGACGACAAAGGTCTCGAAAGTGTTCTTGGGGTTGAAGGCCACCGCTTCCCGCGCCAGCGCGCCCGGGCGCTCCACCGGCTCCACGCCGGCCTTGGGTTTGGTCTTGCCATCCGAGCCGGCCGCGTTGGGCCCGCTCTCGCCGACGCGAAACCGGATTTTCAGGATCTGCCCGGATGCCTGTGCCAGGACATCGCGGATAAGCCCCAGGTAATTATCCTTGAGCCAGACTTCGCAGAAATCATTGGCCACCTCCAGCACGATGGTGTCCCCTTCCAGCCCCACGGCCTTGACGGGAAGAAACCAGAGGTTGTAGATGTCCGGATTGAGCATCGAGCGCAAAGACTGCTGCGCCGACGACCAGATAGTCTCGACAGATGCTTGCATTGGTTTGAGGGCTAAATCCCCAAATACCGGCAATTATTCACCACGAACTTCCCCGCCCTTGAATTTCCCCCGAAGCCACGCCTCGAAAGGCCATTCCAGGCGCTGTTTTGGCGGGAAAATGACGAAATTTGGCCACCTGTCCGTCACAGCGTCTGTTGTTCGATTGCAAGTAGTTGATGATAAGCATGTTAGAACATTTTTTTGCATTGGCGCTCACGCGAGTTGCGGAGATACTTCCTGCCATGATTCTTTTTTTTGGATCAACGGCAAGTGTTTTATTCCAAATAGCGTTGCCTGACTAGGAGAACATATTAAACCTTATCCACGACTTATTCACAACCCGAAAACCCTTGAAAATCAGCCTCTTTAACGATCAATCCGCTCTTGAACAAAGAGACGGCGGAAGAGCCCCCGCCCCAATCGCCCATTCCGCCGTGTCCAGTTCCCCGCGCGCGATCACACGTCGTAGTAGAGGTGGAATTCGTAGGGATGGGGGCGCAGGCGCAGGGCGTCGGACTCCTTGCGCTTGGTCTCCACCCACATCTCCAAAAAGTCGGACGTGAAGACATTCCCCTTCAAC
>JBEKAN010000341.1:0-5231 GCA_050015895.1 Verrucomicrobiota bacterium | reverse complement strand
AACAGCACAAGACGGAATGATTTGTCAATACTAATTATCTGTCAATACTTGGGGACGGTGTGGTCAATTTCGTCGGACCAGGCGTCTATGCCGCCTTTGACGCTCTTGAGATGTTTGAAGCCCCGGTCGCGGAGGAATTGGAGGGCCTTCATGGAACGGCCGCCGCTCTTGCAATGGATGTAAATGTGCCGGCCGGGGTCCAGTTCGGTGAATCGCCGCGGGAGCGCGCTCAAAGGGATGAGCGGAACGCCTGGGACGCGGGCGATTTGATACTCGTCGGGTTCGCGCACATCAATGACGGTGACGCCCAGCTTGGGGTCGTCCAAGGCTCTTTTCATCTCCTGCACGGTGACCTCGTCGGGATTGGAGGCGGGGACGGCGGAGGCGTCTGGGATGCCGCAGAACTGCTCGTAATCCATGAGCTTGGTGATGGTGGGGTTGGCGCCGCAGAGGGGGCATTCGGGATCGGGGCGGAGTTTGAGTTCGCGGAATTTCATTTCCAGGGCGCTGAAGAGAAGGAGGCGGCCAATGAGGGAACTGCCCCTGCCCAAAGCCAGCTTGAGGATTTCGGTGGCTTGAATGCAGCCGATGATGCCGGGGAGCACGCCCAAGACGCCGCCCTCGGCGCAACTGGGGACCATGCCGGGCGGCGGCGGTTCGGGATAGAGGCATCGGTAGCAGGGGCCGTTGAGATGGGGCGCGAAAACGCTGGCCTGGCCCTCAAAGCGGAAGATGGAGCCGTAGATGTTGGGCTTTTTGAGCAGGACGCAGGCGTCGTTGGTCAGGTAGCGGGTGGGGAAGTTGTCGGTGCCGTCCACGACGATGTCGTAGGGGGCGAGGATGTCGAGGGCGTTTTCGCTGGTGAGGCGGGTGTTGTGGAGGAGGACTTCGACGTTGGGGTTGATGCGGTTGATGGTGTCGCGGGCGGATTCGGCCTTTGGGCGGCCGACGTCGGGGGTGCCGTGGATGATCTGGCGCTGGAGGTTGGAGAAGTCCACGGTGTCGAAATCCACGAGGCCGAGCTTGCCGATGCCGGCGGCGGCGAGGTACATGGCGATGGGGGAGCCGAGGCCGCCTGCGCCGATGCAGACGACGCTGGTGGAGCAGATTTTCTTTTGGCCGGCCAGCCCGACTTCGGGGAGAATCAGGTGCCGGGAGTAGCGGCGGATTTCGTCATTGTCCAATTGCATAATTTCAGTGTGTGGGGAGGATAATTCAGGTTGGGGAGAAAGCAAGGGGGCGGTCAAAAAGGCTGAAGGCTGAAGGCTAAAGGGAACGGCTTCAGGCGCCGCCAGGGTCTGGCGCGGCAGGGAAGGCTGAATGAGGCGTAAGGGAGGTTTTGCACAAAAAATGACACGATTATCCACGATTATGCACGATTGGACACGATTGGGCACGATTGGACACGATTTCGGCCTTCGCCAGGGCTTCGGGGCGACAAGGGGACGGCCCCAGGCCGCACACCGATGTCCCAACCCGATATTGGCATTTTTTGCCATTTGGATTCATAAAATAAAAAACCTTTTTTTGGCTTCATCCACCTTCATTCACCTTGATTCACCTTCATTTGGCTTCATTGACCTTCATTGGGGCGCTGCTGGGTTCAACGCAAAGGCGCAAGGGCGCAAGGGCGCCATATCCGCCGTGGATTGTGGGTCACTTTGGCACAAAATGGCTTGCGCGGCGGCGGACGGACGGGGGGCCGGGCTGGTTCGGAGGTTTGTCTTCCATGGCGTCATCATGCTGTGGTTAGGTGTATCACATAGCGAAGGGAATGTCAAGTTGAATCGGAGGAAATGTTTGGCGCGGGGGGAAGAAACGGATTTCACCACGGATTTCACGGATGGCACGGATATTAAAAAAGGCAGAGAGCAGAAATTGGGAAAGCAGAAATTAAGAATGAAGAATTTTAACCGCAGAACACGCGGAACACGCGGAAGATTAGGATTAGGGAGGCGGCGGGAGAGGCGTAAAACGGGAAAGATATGGGCGCAGCCGAATCGGGATCTTTTTTGTCCGCAGAATCACGCGGAATGACGCAGAATGTGGATCAGGGGAAAATGAGGCGGATGGAGGGGGTGGCGGGGGCGTGGCCGGCGGGCCAGTTGGTGGTTGGGTCGGCATGGCTCAGGTAATCTTGGCGGAAACTGACGCTGGTCGTCGCTCGCTGACTGCCGTCGCCCAGTATAATCATCCCACACCCCCGACCACTTGCTGTATGCATCTTCACGGACCAGGAAACCGGCTCGAATAATGAATTGGTCTGGATGGCCACGTCGTTTCCCTTTCCGTTCTTGGGGGAGTAGCCGTAATCGCGGTAAGCCGCCGGTCCGTAACCCAAATTGCGGTCGCCGCCGAGGATTGTCTGAGGATGCCAGTCGTCCGCGCTCACGCCTACGAAGTAAGAGAGGTGGGTGTTGTCCTTGAAATCTGTGGTGAAGTTCGTGGAGGCGGTCCGTTCGTCCGACGGGCAAGTGACGACCCTAGGCGGCGCGCCCAGATCGTTGCTCAGGAGGACGTAATTGGTCCAACAGATTGCACCTTGATCGGGGTTGGTCAGGAGATCGCTCCAACCGCCCTTGGTTAAGGGTTGCTGGAAAGGCATCTTGTCGCCATTGTCTCCATCCCAGATGCGATAGGCGAGGCCGATTTGATGGAGGTTGTTTAGACAACTGGCACTGGATCTCGCCGACGTGCGCCTCCCCATGGGGAGAAATAACGCCGCGGCCAGAACACAAAGAACGCATATCACGACGATCGCCTCGATGAGGGTGAGGGCCGCGCGCCGATGGCTGTGAGGTAGTTTCATAATCAAGGGAAGATGAGGCGGATGGAGGGGGTGTCGGGGGCGTGGGCGGCGGGCCAGTTGGTGGTTGGAGGGGCGTTGGGCAGAAACGTCTGGTTGAATGAGGCGGTCGTGACTTTTTCTCCACTGTCGTCGCCTAACACGATGTTGCCGGCTCCGGCAGGTCTTCCGGCTGAGTGCATCTTCAAGGACCAGGAAACAGGGCCAGAGATGGGGATGGCGACATCGTTGCCTGCGCCGTTTACAGGGGAAAAGCCGTAATTGTGGTCAGGGTTGGTTCCGGGGCCTAAATTGCGATCACCGATTACGATTGACTGGGGATGATGATCATCCGCGTTCACGCCAACGAAGTAAGAGATGTGAGTGTTATTGAAATCTGTGGTGAAGTTCGTGGCCGCCGTCCGTTCATCCGCCGGGCAAATGAGGACGCTCGGCGCAGACCCAAGATCATTGTCCATGAGGGCGTAGTTGGTCCAGCAGTTCGCGCCTTGATTGGCGTTGGTCAGGAGATCTGCCCATCCGCCATTGGATACGGATTCCTCGGAGGGGAATTTATCGCCATGGTCCCCCGACCAAACGAGATGGGCGATGCCGATGGAACGCATCTGATGCATGCAGCTCCATCTCAGGGCCTCCCGCCTAGCCCAAGGTCTTGCCACGAACGCAACGAGCACAAAGCCCAGCAACCCAACAACGACAATGACCGCGAGCAGTTCAATTTTAGTGAATGCGGATTGGGCGCGCGTTGCTTTTTGTTTCATACGGGTTGCCTCCGAGGTCAAATGTACAGCGGTTGTCGGGGAATGCAAGGGGGGCGTGCAAATTTCTTTGGTGAGATTCGGGAGTTGCCATTTGTAAAGAATGAAGGGTTAAATTCGGTGCAATTTGGTTTAATCTGGCGCAATTCAGTGACATGGAGGCGCATGGCATGGGACAAATCGGCGGGAGAGGCGGGGAAGCAGAGATTTGAACCGCGAAATAGGCGGAATACGCGGAATGGAGGTTGCGGGATTGCATGGAGGGGGCTTCAACGCGGGGGCAAGGCCCAGCAGGACAACCTCACAAAGGGAAGAAGGATGGAGCACGGAAAAGACCGGAGAGATGTCAGGGGAATGATTGTCAGGGGAATAATCTGGAGTCAAGGGCAATCGGCGGAAAAGTTTCGCGGGCGACGAATTGGGGTTGTGGAGGGCGCGTCTTGGAACCACCCCCAGGGATGAAAGGAGCCAATCCCGGGGAAATGTCACGGCTCGAAGTTAGAACAACAGGACGATGCACAGCACGCTGTGCTGGAGTCCCGCCCGAAGCCGCTTCGCGGGGCGAGGGAATTGGCGGAGCGCATCGTGGAGGATTCAAGACGCGCGCCGGGGCGGAGCGGGTCATTTTTTTTTCTTGAACATGGAGCCGAGAAAGGACTGGCCCTCAATCTCCCGCTGTTTGACTTTGAGCTGGCCCAGGATGGCCTGAAACCCGACGTAGATTTTGTGCCACTGGTTCTCCAGCCCGCGCAGCGAGCCTTCGTTGCTCTCGCTCAAGTAGCGCAGCGAGGGCGCGCCCGCGATCAAGGCATGGACCTCCTCGCGCGAGGGGGACTCGCATTGGATGGCGGCGGTGATCAGCTCCAGCTCCTGCACGATGATGGACTTGATCTCCAAGAACTGGTTCTCGTCCTCGGCGGAGAATTTTTTGCCCCGCGCCAGGTTGATGAAATAATTCATTTGCTTCCAGCATTCCAGGTAGTTCTCAAGCTGGGTGACGAGCTGGTCCAGTTTCTTGTTTTGCATAAAATTCCACTCCGTCAGGACGGCGCCAGGGCCTGCGAGGTCCTGGGGGAGAGAAAAATCATCGCCCCGCCGCGCATTTCGCGGGCGGTGATTTTGAAGGCCGCGTATTGGACTTTCATTTCCGAGAATTGCAGGCGGGCGGCGGCGGCGGCCTTGAAGATGGCCAAAATCTCCCGCCCGATCTCCCGCACCTGAGCCTCCGGCACCCATTGGGGCACGGTGGAGCTGACGATGTTCCCGTGCGGATCCACGGTGAACGTGCCGCTGGGAAGGCGGTGGAGGCCGGATTTTTGGGTGAGTTTGGTCAGGAAGCCCATTTGTCAAACACGTGGTTCATGGTTTGTTCCACCTCGTCCGCGCCCACTGCGGGCCGGAACCCGACGCAGAGGAGGCCTTTTTGCGCGTGGGGCCTCAAAGCCCAATTTTCCAGCAGCCCGATGCCCGTCGCGCCGGTCAGTTCGCCGGCATGGAGGGATTCGCCGATCCTGGCGAGCCGGCGATGGGTGTCGCGCGCCCATAGGGCGACCTCCTGGGAGTTTTCCAGGCTCCAGGCCTCCACCGCCGCCTTTTCGTCCGGCGGGATGGAGAGGACAAAGGAGACGCCCTCAAAATGGCCCAGCGCGGCCAGGCCGCTGGGGTTG
>JBEKAN010000340.1:0-5265 GCA_050015895.1 Verrucomicrobiota bacterium | reverse complement strand
CCAACGCGGCTGTTGTTGCTTGCGGCGGCCATCCCGATTGTGCTCATTGGGCTGGGGCTGATGGGTTACAACGCCTTGCGCTTCGACAATCCGCTGGAATTCGGGCAACGCTACCAACTGCCGATCACCGAGCACCAACAGTTCAGTCTCCGCTATTTCTGGTTCAATTTCCGGGTCATGTTTCTGGACCCGGCGCGCTGGAGTGGGAGTTTTCCATTCGTGCATGACATTGCCGCGCACAAACTGCCGGTGGGATATGGCAATGTGGATCATCCCTTTGGCATCCTGACCAATATCCCGCTGGTCTGGGTGGCGCTGGCGGCGCCGCTGGCATGGCGGAGCGGGTCGGAAGAGGCGCGTTCCATGCCGCGCTGGTTTTTGGCGGCGCTGGCTCTGCTATTCGGAATGTGCGCGCTGCCCTTCTGTGTTCACGACTCCTTATGCCTGCGATATGAGATGGAGTATGCGTCGCCGCTGATGCTGCTGGCGGTCGTTGGCGCGCTGGCTTTGGACCGCGCCCTGGCGGGCCGGCCGGTTTGGCGGAGGGCCGCGCGCGGGGGTTGGATTTTGTTGCTGGCCTTTTCGGTGGTTTTCAACCTGTTTGCCAGCTTTCAATTGCAAGCCGACGGCGACGCTTACTTCGGTTACGCGCTTGTGCGGGCGGGCAGAGTGGACGAAGCGATCCTCCAATACCGCGAGGCTTTGGAATTCCGGCCCGATTTTGCGGAGATCCGAAACAACTATGGCTCCGCACTGGCCATGAAGGGCAATCTGGACGAAGCGGCCGCCCAATACCGCTTTGCCTTGAAGCTGGCGCCCGATTATCCAGAGGCCGAGCGCAATCTGGGCAAGGTCCTTCTGCTCAAAGGGGATTTTGACGCGGCCCTGGCCTGTCTGGACAAGAATCCCGCCGGAAGCCCGGACCCACTGGCAAGATGGAGCAAGGTGGGCAAGGAGTTTCTTCAAGAGCCGGACTGGCAATGCGCCATAGTGTGCTATCGGCAGGCGACAAACATCAACTCCCGCTCGGCGGACGCTTACGCCAATCTCGGCCTGGCTTTTGTCAAGAGAGCGGAAATCCAGGAGGCCATTGACTGCTGGCAAAAGGCCTTGGAAATCAAGCCGGACCAACTCCTGGTTCTGAACAATCTGGCGTGGTTGCTGGCGACCACGCCAGACGCGTCCCTGCGCAACGGCGCCAAAGCCGTAACACTGGCCAAACAGGCCGGGCAGTTGGCCGGGGACGCCAATCCGATGGCGCTGCACACCCTGGCGGCGGCTTACGCGGAGGAAGGGAGTTACTCGCTGGCGGCCGTCACGGCCCGTCGCGGGCTGGGGTTGGCGCTGGAGCAGAAGAACAACGCCCTGGCCGCGAGCTTGCAAAAGGAAATCCAACTCTACGAGGCGGGCAAGCCCGTGCGAGATGGCACAGCAGCTTCAAGCGCCCCAACGGGACGGGATGGAACAACAAAGGGAAGCGAGACGGAACAACAGAAGGAAGCGCCCCAACGGGGCGGGCCAACGGGGCGAGTCGCGCCGCCTTGAGCGGGAGATTTGAAAGACGAAACAGTGTCAACAATACTTTCAGAAGAGGGAAACGGGATGGCAGTTGGAGGCGGGAGCCGTTGGAGGCGCCGGGCCGTTTTGGGCGCGGTCTGCGCGCTGGTCATCGGGTTTTATGCCTGGATCGCCGAGTCGGGAACGCGGGAGTTGTCGCCTTCAGAAGCGCAGGACAACTATTACAACCTGCTGGTGCGGGGGTTTCGCTCCGGCCAGCTCAACGTGAGCCGGGAGGTGCCGCCGGAAGTCATCCATAATCGCGACCCGGAGAATATCAAGTGGTTGGAAGGTCATGGATTGTTTGACCTGAGCTATTACAAAGGCAAGGTGTATCTTTACTTCGGGGTCACGCCGGCGCTGGTGTTGTTCTGGCCTTATGCGGCGCTGACCGGCCACTACCTGCCGCACAAGGACGCGGTGACGATTTTTTTGACGGTGGGTTTTCTGGCCGGGATGGGTTTGCTCTGCGCGGTGTGGCGGCGTTATTTCAAGGAGACCAGTGTGTGGACGGTGGCGGCCGGAATGTTGGCTATGGGTCTGGCCAATTTCGCGCCGACGATGTTGGGGCGGGGGGATGTATATGAAGTGCCGATCAGTTGCGGGTATGCGCTGACGATGCTGGCGATGGCGGGGGTTTGGGGCGCGATGCAGGATGGGCGGCGTCGGTGGCTTTGGCTGGCGGGGGCCAGTCTGGCCTACGGGCTGGCGTTGGGGGCGCGCCCCTCGCTGTTGTTCGGGGCGGTGATTCTACTGGTTCCAGTGGCGAAGGCGTGGCGGGAGCAGCGGCGGGTGTGGCCGTTGTTGCTGGCGGCCGGCGGCCCGATTGTGGTCATCGGGCTGGGGCTGATGATTTACAACACCTTGCGCTTTGAGAATCCGCTGGAATTCGGACAGCGCTACCAGTTGCCGCTCAGGGATCACCAACAGTTCAGCCTGCGCTACTTCTGGTTTAATTTTCGGGTTGCTTTTCTGGAACCGGCGCAATGGGGTGGACATTTGCCATTCGTCCATGACATTGCGTCGCCCGCGGCGCCAAAGGGTTACGACATTGTGGACCATGCTTTTGGGATACTGACCAATATCCCGCTGGTCTGGCTGGCGCTGGCGGCGCCGCTGGCTTGGCGGAACCGGTCGCTGGAGGAGCGCTCCATGTTGCGCTGGTTTTTGGGGGCGGTAGCTTTCTTTTTCGGAATGTGCGCACTGCTCCTCTGTCTTCACGATTCCATGTGCGTCCGCTACGAGATGGAGCTTGCGGCCCCGCTGGTGTTGCTGGCGGTCATCGGCTTGCTTGCAATGCAACGCGCCCTGGCCGGCCAACCGGTCTGGCGGCGGGCCGCGCGCTGCGGTTGGGGATTGTTGCTGGCTTTTTCGACGGCGTTCAACCTGTGTCTGACCTTCGAAGCGCAAGCAGACCTGGACTGCGGCATCGGCAGCGCTCTTCTGCGAAACGGCAGAGTGGATGAGGCGATTGCCCAATACCGCAAGGCCTTGCAATTCAATCCCGGATATATGGAAGCCCGCTTCAACCTCGGCTCCGCTCTGGTCCTGAAGGGCAATCTGGATGAAGCCGCCGCGCAATACCGCAAGGTCTTGGAAATCAGGCCCGATTATTTGCAGGCCGAATACAGTCTGGGGAAGGTCCTTCTCCAGAAAGGAGATGTGGACGAAGCTATGGCCCATCTGGACAAAACCGCCACCGTGGGCCAGGACCCCTTTGAGAAATGGTACAATTTTGGCAACCAGTTTCTTCAAGAGCCGGATTGGCAATGCGCCATAGCGTGCTATCGGCAGGCGATCAAAATCGCCCCCCGCTCGGCGGACGCTTACGCGAATCTGGGCGTGGCTTTCCTCAAGAAAGGGGAAACCAGGGAGGCGATTGACGCCTGGCAACAGGCCCTGGAAATGAAGCCGGACCAACTCTACGTTCTGAACAACCTGGCGTGGTTGCTGGCCACGACCCCCGACGCGTCCCTTCGCGACGGAGCGAAAGCCGTCGCGCTGGCCGCGCAGGCCAACCAGTTGAGCGGGGGCGGCAATCCGGCGATTCTGCGCACGCTGGCGGCGGCCTACGCGGAGGAAGGGAGTTACAGCATGGCGGCCGTCACGGCCCGGCGCGGCCTGGAGTTGGCGACAGGGCAGAAGGACGACGCGCTGACCGCGACCTTGCAAAAGGAAATCCAACTCTACGAGGCGGGCAAGCCGGCGCGGGAAGCGCCGCCGTAAGCGGGCAAGTCAGAACACTCCAGCGTTCCTGATTGATTTTGGGGCTGTATTCTGTTGTCATGGGAGCCGCGGCCCATAGAGAATCCGGAACGAGCATTTTAGGCCCACACAGCCCATGAGCCAAAGACCGAAGCAATCAGGCGGCGGGGATGACACCGCCCCCGCGCGGGCACAGACTCTGGAAGCCATTCCTTCCTCCACCGAACCTGACACCCAGGAGCGTCAAGAAGCCCCACTCTCGCGTCCGTGGATCTATTTCCTGATCGTGTCACTTCTCTTGGGCGCGGTTCTTCGGATGTCGTTTGGAGGGGACATTGAATTCAAATATGACGAGTGGTTTATGTTTGACCAAACGCAGAAGGCGGGGGTCACGCAGCCCATCCCCACTCTGGGCATGGCGTCGGGTGTCGGCGTCCTCAATCCTCCGATGAGCGTCTGGGTTTTCCTGGCGCTTGGACGTGTGTTTGCCGCCGGGACGCCGCCGGAGCTGGCGCGGGCGGTTCAAGTGTTAAACATCCTGGCTTTGGTTGGGCTGCTGGCTTTCGCCCGCCGCCGGATTCCACTCTTCATGCGGGAGTGCTGGCTCTGGGCTTTCGCGCTGGTGTGTGTGAATCCCCTGGCGGTGTGTCTGCAACGAAAAATCTGGGCGCAGTCCACTTTGCCGATTTTCTGCGTCCTGTTTCTTTGGGCGTGGAGCAAAAGAGACCGGCGGGGGTGGGCTTTGTTGTGGGGGCTGGTTGGGATGTGGCTGGGCCAAATCCACATGTCCGGCTTCCTCTTCAGCGCGGCGGTGGTGGTTTGGACCGGGGCCGCCGAAGTTCCGGGGCCAACCCATCGGAAGACGGCGTGGAAGGCTTGGTTGATCGGGTCGGGATTGGGGCTGCTAACGATGTTGCCGTGGCTGGGTTATTACACCGAGATCAATCACGGACACCCCCTCACCAGGCTCTTCCTGAACTGGTTCACTTCTCCGATCTTGCACAGCTTGTATTGGCAACTCTGGGTCAGCGGCCCGCTGGGGCTGGGGCTTTGCAGCAATTTGGGCAACCGGGAGTTTCTGGAATACTTGAAATATCCGCTCATCGCGGGCAACGCGACCTACTTGATGGGACTGGCCCATCTGGTGATTTTGGGGCTGGCCGCAACCGCCTGCATCCGGTTCCTGATCCGCTTTCCGTGGCGCGAACCGATTTCTTTGCCGGGCGCGATTGTGGGCAGGCCGGGGACGGACAGTCACCTGCTGCTGGCGGCGGCATTTATCGGATATGGAATCCTGCTCACTTTGAATGTGGGTTTGCTTCCGCGCCATTACCTTGCGGTCACGTTCCCGCTGGAATGGTTGTGGTGGGTGTTGATTTTCAAGAAAGCGTTTTCGGCGCGCGGAATGCGATGGATGCTGCTGAGCTTGTGGTGCTGCCAATTGATCCTCTCCATCGGCTTTCTCGGATACATCCACGTCAACCACGGCGCCAAGAGCGGGGA
>JBEKAN010000339.1:0-5276 GCA_050015895.1 Verrucomicrobiota bacterium | reverse complement strand
AAAACCTCATGCATGGTCTTAAACAAGGCGGCGACGAGATTTTCGCGCGAGCCGGTGACTTGGCCGATGACGTTGTAGCCGAGCACGCCGTTGGTGGTCAGGTGCTCGCTGGCCATGGTGAAGAATTCCTTGGTCGTCAGTTGCGGCGGCAGGGAGGAGCCGTAACGGGTCGTGGAGTAGGCGTCCATCAGGATCACGTCATAGGTGTTGGTCGTGCGCCGCAGGAATTGGCGGGCGTCGTTGGTATGAATCCGCAGGGTGGGACTGTTGGTTACATGGAAGTATTTTTCGGCGACCTCCACCACGGCCGGGTCAATTTCCACCGTGTCCACCATCACGTTGGTGAAATAATGCTGGAAGGTCCGCTGTGTGCTGCCTCCGCCCAACCCCGCCATCAGCACCCGCTTGATGTCCGGATTCCAAACAAAGGGCATCTGGAAATACTCCGTGTACTCGAAATGCCCGGTCAGCGGGTTGGTCAGCGACATCTTGGTCTCCCACGAACCGTTGAAACTGAGGGTGCGCACGCCCCCCTCGTCATAGACCTGGATGTGATGATATTGGGAGATGCGCTCGAAGATGACCTGGCGGCCCGTTTGGGCGGGGGCGCCCCAGCCGCAGAGCAGGGCGGCCAGACAGAGCAGGCGCTTGAGCCGGTTTCCAGACGCGGCGGTTGAGGCGGACACTTTTGTGAGGTTCATTTTGGCAAACTTCTTGTCATGGGGAAAGACGCCGCGCCCCGGCGCGAAGTTACGGCAATCCGCCCGCTTGTTATTCTACTTGTCAGTGCCGCCGGCGCCGAGCCACCGGTCCATCGCCAGGCTCAACCCGGCCAGAAACAGGCACACCAGGCCCGTGTCCCGGAAAATGGCCGGGACGGAAAGTTTGTCTATGAAATAATAACCGGAGACAAACACCCCGCCGATGCTGCCGACCGTGCTGGCGGCATAGACCAGTCCGCTGATCGTCCCCACTCGCTCCAGGCGCCGCGCCGCCACGCGCACCATGTAGGGGGAGATCACCGCCAGCACAAAGCACGGCAGGAAAAACACCACCGCGCTCCCCAACACCGGGTCCAGCCTCACCCAGATGGCCGGAATGTCCTGCCCCACAGGGTGGCGCATGACGATGGCCTCCAACAACGGAGGGGTCAACTGGGGAATGAAAAAAATGAACAAGCCCGCCACCGCCATGGGCGCGGCCAAAAAGCTGGTGCGCCGGAACCGGTCGGCCAGCGCGCCCCCGATCGCATAGCCCATCGCCAGCGCGATGAGGATCACCCCAATCTGGCTGACCCACACATAGAACGACCCGCCAAAATCCTTGGCCAGATACAGGGCGCCAATGATCTCCAGCACCATGACGGCGAATCCCCCCAGAAAAACGAAGAGGGCGATGGCGATCTTGAGCATCATCTGGAAGCGGGTTCCATTTCCCCCAGCATACCCGCGCGCCCGGAGAATACACGACAAAGAAAATCGTCACGCCGCGCAAATAAAGCTTGCTATTGGGGCGCGAGCTTGCTTGCATCCGCGCGTTTTAGGCCGTGAACTCATATTCAAAATGAAAAACTCTAAGCCCATCGCCGTCGTCGCCTGCCTCCAGCTCGCCCTCTTCCCGCTGCGGGCCCAATTCACCTATCAGCCCCAGCAACTGCCGCCTGTCACCGTCCAGGGCGCGGCCCCCGTTCCCCAGGCCGACAGCAGCGCGACCACGCTGGTTTCCGGCGATGAGGTGCGCGTCGGCGAAATCACCTCCGTCCGCGACCTCAGCGCCCAGGAGCCAAACCTGGCCGTCTTCGACGGCAATGACAACCGCACCCCCAAATTCTCCGTGCGCGGGTTCCGCGAGAATAATTTCGCGGTCGGCGAACCGGTGGTCGGCATGTACGTGGACGACGTTCCCTATTTCGACCTCAATTCCCGCGGGGCCTCCCTTTACGAGGTGCAAAGCATCCAGTTCGCGCGCGGGGCGCAGGGGACGCTCTACGGAGCCAGCGGCGTCGGCGGCGTGATGAGCATCACCACCAAACAGCCCGGCAACGACTGGCATGGCTCGGCCGGCGCCGGCTATGGCGATTACAACGCCCAGAATTACCAGTTCGGCCTCGGCGGCCCGATCATCACCAACCAGCTTTTTTTGAATCTGGCCGGCCTTTACAGCCTGCGCGACGGCTATGTTTACAATCTTTACGACGGCTCCCACCCCGACAACCAAAACACCCTGGGAGGGCGGGCCGAACTGCGCTGGACTCCCAGCGCCCCTTGGGTGATCGCTTTCACCGCCACCGGCGAGCGGTTCCACGACGGATTTATTCCCACCTACCGGCCGGGGCCGTTTACCTTTTTCCTGCCGCCGCCGGCCACGCCGCCGTATCCGACCGCCCCGGCCGATCCGAGTCCTTTTGTGGTGGATCGCAACCTGGACGGATTCAACGACACCTCCGATGACAGCCAGGCGCTGAAACTCTCCTACGACGCCGGCCCGGCCCTCGTGACTTCTGTCACCACCCATCGGGATTGGAAGCAGAGTCTTCTGCAGGACTACGATTTTTCCGCCCTGCCGCCCCCTCTGAGCATCGCAGGCTTCACTCAGCCGCGGGTGGAACAGTGGGGCGAGGAACTCCATGTCAAATCCCCGGATGGCGCCGACCCTTTCAAATGGCTGGCTGGCTTCTTTTATTTGGACAACGAACTGCTCAGTGATTCCGGCAGCACCGGCGCCACGACCAGCTTGACCGATTCGGACGGGCAAACCTACGCCCTGTTCGGGCAGGGCACTTACACCCTTTTTCAAAAACTGGATTTGACCGCCGGTCTTCGCGCCACCTTTGACGACCGGTCCATTCACGGCACGGTCGTCAACACCGACATCGCCAGCAGATTCTATGGCGGCCCCTCCCCCATCAACCATTCCGCCGATTTCTCCGCCGTGCAGCCCAAGTTCGCCCTCGCTTGGCATTTCACGCCCCAGGTCGAGGCCTACGCCAGCGTCGCGCAAGGCTACCAGAGCGGCGGCTTCAATTCCTTCGTCAATAACACCTCCTACAACCCCGCCCGCTCCTGGAATTACGAGCTGGGCTTCAAGTCCTCGTGCGACGACAACAAATACACCACCCGCGCCGCCCTGTTTTACAGCGACACGGAGGGCTACCAGGTCATCCGGATCAATCCCGCCAATCCATTGGAGGCCAATCTGCTCAACGCCCACCGCGCCGTCAGCTACGGGGCGGAATTGGAGTTCCTGGCCAAACCGGCGCAGGACTTGGATTTGAGCGCCAACGCCGGTTACACCCGCGCGACCTATGAGAACTTCCTCGACCCCACCAGCGGCCTGCAACTGGCCGGCAAACCCATCAGCTTTGTCCCGGAGTTCACCGCCAATCTGGCCGCGACTTACCACCTGCCCTGGCATATCTATGTTCGCGGCGAAATGATCGCCGTCGGCCGCTACCACCTGGACGACGCTTACACCCCGGAAGTCGGCTCAACGGTTCAGGGCTCCTACGAGCTGGTCAACGCGCAGGTGGGCTATGAGATCAAGAATTTCGAAATCTATCTTTACGCCAGAAATATTTTCGACCGCCATTATTTCAACAACGCCCTCAACCTGGGTCCCGGCTCCGGCACCAGCTCCCTGATCCTCCAGCCCGGCGATCCCGAAACCTGCGGCATCGCCCTCACCGCCCGCTTTTAGGTTGGGACACAGCCAGCCGCTCGCGCCTGCCGGGACATATCCCGGCACATGCACACATTCAGCCCCGTGGCTCCCGGCGGCTCCAGTCTGTATTTGGCGAACAACTCCGCGAACCCGCGCCGGGCGCGGCGATAGTACTCCAGACCGGGCGGGGTGGTGGATCCCCACACCGGGCGGAAGTGGGGTAGCCAGATCGAAAACAGCGGCACGATCCCGCGCGAAGCCACATATTCGGCCCCGGCCAGCAGGCTCTCCAGCGGCTCCAGGCCGATGACAAACGCGCTGCAAACCCTGTTCGGGCCGTGCCGGCGCGCGGCATACTCCAGCGCGCGAAGTTGCGCCTCCCGTCCGATGTGCCGGAATATGCCCGGACACACCTGTTCAAAAACCGCCTCATCCCACACGTTCAGGTCGTAAGCCACCCGGTCCACTCCCGCCGCAAACAACGCGTCCACCGCCGCGGGGTCTTTGGGGGCGCTCGTATAAACGTAAATTTCCCCCGGTATGCGGTCCAGCCCCAGCCTGCGGTCAATGCTGGCGAGGATGTCCACCGCCAGCGGAATTTCCCCGCGGGACGCATCCACTTCCGACCCACCAGTCAACTGAACGTCGCGGACGCCATCCTCGCGCACACAGTATTCCACAGCCTCGGCCACATCGTCCGGGGACGCGATGGGAGGCGGCGCTTGGCCGGCTTGTTTCATCGCCAGGGTCATGTTGCCCTGGTAGCAGAAATGGCAGGGTTGCCCCGCTTGCGCGAACTGGCACGGCCAGAGGTACGGAAAGGAAACCACGTCCAATCCCTGCAGCACCGCCATCATGCGAAAGGGAAATCCGCCGCGGGTCTGCCGCTCATAGAAACCCGTCGCGGGGGGAAAGTCCACCGGTGTGACAGGCCCGCCCCGGTGCGTCAACCAAGGAGTGCCCGCGGAATCGGCGGCGAGGCTGAACTCCGCGCCGGGGCCGATGTGGAAAAGGTGCGCCGGGAAGCGCCCCGGCAGCAGAAGGCAATTGCAGGCGAACGGATCGCTCGTGGGCGCGATGCGATGCGTTTGCCCAAACTGCGTGGTGATGGCCTCCGGCAAGTTGATCCCCCGTGTGACAAGCAGCGTCTTCAAATCCAGCACGTCCACAGTCTCCCCGTCGAGGTTGAAAAGAGAGGTCGCCGCTCCAGGAGCATCTCCCCAACGCCCCTCCTGCGGTTTGCAAATTCCCTCGCCCCGCGAAGCGGGGAGAGGGTCAGGGAGAGGGGTTCGTTTCGTCAAGGGTGGTAGTGTGAAGATGTGCCCGCCCGATCCGGCGTGTTCCATGTCTCCCTGCCGGGCGCCAGTTGCTGAATTTGCGGCTCTTTTCATCGGTGTTCAAATCTTGCACAATCCACGGCTCGCCGCCAACTATTCGTTGTGTAATTGACTACATACCCTGTTTGTGCTCACCTGTAGCCATTTACTCGGCTTCACGGCGTTCGTGATCCCATTTCAAGAACTGGTAAATTAGTCCACCCACTCCAAAAAGTATCGCGCCAAGAACTGTATTCCCTATTATTACAAGACCAATCAATGGAAAGTTCTCAAGTCCCT
>JBEKAN010000338.1:0-5280 GCA_050015895.1 Verrucomicrobiota bacterium | reverse complement strand
ACCTCCAAACTCCGCCCCGCCCACCGCCGCGCGCGCCAGATCGCCACCCCCAGAACCGCCGTCGCCAAAAGCCAGATGCAGGCCAGCGGAGCGGAGGCCGGGATCGTCCAGCGCGGATAACTGAAAGTCAGATTCCGCGGCCAGAGCAGCTTGCCGGCATAAAACCAGACCGCCCGGCTGGCGATGAGCACACGCTCCCAGGGCGCGATGGCGAACAATTTGCCCTGGGTGCCCTGATGGTAGCGCTCCCACCAGACGGTCACCAGCCCCATGCCCAGACCCAGCGCCACAAACGGGGCGATCTGCCCCAGGCGCCGCCAGTTGACCGGC
Source organism: Verrucomicrobiota bacterium (assembly GCA_050015895.1). Classification (GTDB taxonomy): domain Bacteria; phylum Verrucomicrobiota; class Verrucomicrobiia; order Limisphaerales; family Palsa-1400; genus JBEKOF01. Next base: position 4,950 of record JBEKAN010000338.1, on the reverse strand, counting down.
ATCTTTTGCAGCCACAAAACCAGCAGCAGCGCCGCCGGCAGTGTGCAGGCCGTCGTCTTGGCCGAAAGGGCCAGCGCGTAAAAAACCAGGGCCAGCGCGTAAAACCCCCAGGGCCGCCGGGTTTTCTCATCCAGGAAGCGGGTCCAGGCCAGCAGGGTGAGCAGGAAGAAAAAGCCCATGAGGACGTTCTTGCGCTCGGTGATCCAGGCGACCGATTCCACCTGGACCGGGTGGAGGGCGAAGAGGGCGGCGGCCAGCCACGCGCCCGGCACGCGCAGGCGGGCCAGCAGCCGCCAGACCAGCAGCGCGTTGGCGGCGTGGAGGAGGATGTTCACGCAATGGTAGCCGGCCGGACGCAGCCCCCAGAGGGCGCGCTCCAGGTAGAAGGAGGTGTAGGTCAGTGGAAAATACTGCGAGGGGGCGTCGAGGGAGAACCAAATCCGCCGCAAGCCGTCCGGGGCGGTGAGCAGGGGGTTGGCGGTCACATACTTGTCGTCGTCCCAGATGAATCCAGCGCGCCAGGCGGGCTGATAGGCCAGGAGGATGGCGGCCAGCAAAAGGAGGCCCAAGAGGCAGTTCTTTCGCCACTCAAAGGGATCGGTTGCTTTCGGTGTCGTTTTCAAAACTCAACTGTCAGGTGTCGCCAGGGGAAGGGGATGATTTCGCGTGTCCGTCGAACCCGCGGTGACGGAAAAATAGGGACAGTACGGGCAAAAACAGACAGTCCATAGTCCGTTCCATTCCCACACTGCAAACCGCCCCGGCCAGGAATCGCCCTGTAAGCGGCAGTTCCAACATATTTTTGTCCATGGCATTCCATCTGCTTGATCAATAGTGCGTCTCGAGAATGACGCGCACAAGACGAACCAGAACAATGCAATCATTCGAATAACACGAACATGGCCAGATTTTGGAAACCCCCGCCGTGGCGCCAGTCAAGTGAGGCGCCAAACCTGACGATAACAATTTGGGCCACCGCCTTTAAGTGGAATCCAGAGAGGTTCCAAAGGCGACAGCCCGACGGGCTGGGAAGCCGGAGGGCGCCAACCCGCGCCTGGGTGGATTACGGTTTTGCGCCTTCCACACCTTGGAGCACCGGGGAATCGAGTACGACCAGTCCTTTGACGCCATCCAAGCGCGCGGGCGCGACATTGGGGGACAACTGGGCCTTGAAATGGTCAATTTCAAAACCGTCCACATCCACGGCCACGATGGCCGGCCGCATATCCTGGGTGTCAAAACCCACCGTCACATTTTCCATTTCCAGCCCCTTGACGTGCCGGGCGAAGAGGCCGTAGGAGGGCATGGTTTCGCCGGGTTCGGGATAACCGGCCCCCAACTCGGCGGGAACTCGGGCGGCATCATTGGTGGTGCCGCCGCCCTTGAACTGGAGGCGGATGTCTGACAGGCGCACGTTTTCAATGGGATGGTCTTGCATGCCCTCGATCTCAATTCCACTGGCATGAGTAATTCCGCGGCGGCCGCCCCGGCCCGGCGCCTGACTGGCGGCGGCGGTTTGCGTTCCACCGGCCTGGGCGGCTCCGGCGCCGCGGCCACCCCGGCCCGACGGCTGGCCGCCGGGGGCGCCTCGAAATCCGCTGTTCGTGTCAATTCCGGTGGCGATGATGTTGGAGATGAAGATGTTCCTGGCGCGGCCCGGCTCGGTCACGTTGGGACCGCGATCCCGTTTTCCGGTGGTGATGTAAATGGGGTAACCGACGACGTCCATCATGGTAATATTGTTGACAGTGATGTTTTCCATGATGCCGCCGTCCACCTCCTCCAGGGCCAGGCCCTTGCAACCGCGAAAGGTGCAGTTGGCGATGGTGATGTTGCGGAAACCGCCGTTGGCCTCCGTCCCCAGCTTGATGCGGCCCTGGCCCACGGGACCCGGGGAATGGTACGGTTTCATGGTGCCGTCGAGCAGAGTTCCCTCCAGAAATCCCGAAACCTGGCAATTGACGATGGTGAGGTTTTCGGTGATGACCTTGCGGCCGAGGGCGAAGCTGCTCTTGGGGCACAAGCCGTCGTCGTGCGGGGAATTGATGCGGCAATTGGAAACCACGGTGTTGCGGCAGCAATCAATGTCTATGCCGTCGCGGTTGGTGTCCATGGTCACGTTGTCCACCGTCATGTTGTCGCAGCCTGTGACCAGGATGGCAAAATGGCCGCCGTGGATGATGGTGATGTCGCGCAGCAGAACGTTGCGGCAGAGTTTCAAGGCGATGGCTTTGTTGCCCAGCCGGGCGCCGGGGCTGGTAGTGTTGTTGGTCCCTTGCGACGGGGCGGCGCCGCCTCTGCCGCCGCCGAAGCCGTCCATGCGGTCCTCGCTGCCATCCTGACTGCTCAACCCGGCGCCGTTGATCATCCCCTGGCCGGTGATGGAGACGTTGGTCAGGCTCTCGCCCCAGATGAGGCTGTTGTGGAAAAAGGTGTGGCCGCCGTCCTGATAGGCCCGGCCTTGGAACGGCTCCTCTTGATCGTAGGCGTTCATGGATTGAGGGGCGGCGAGAATCGTCGCGCCGGCGTCAATGAGCAGGTGGATGTTGCTTTTGAGCTCAATGGAGCCGCTGAGGTAAGTGCCGGCCGGCAGTTCCACCGTGCCCCCTCCGGCGGCGGCGGCGGCGTTGATGGCCTGGTTGATGGCGGGACTGTCCAGCGTCGTGCCGTCCCCCTTCGCGCCGAAAGAGCGGACGTTGTAGAATTGGCTGGTGGCCTCCTGGGCGGCCGCCGGTCGCGGTGAGACCACTGGAAAGAGGGCGAGACACAGAATAAGAGATGTACTTTTCATGATATCAATCCAGCAGGAGAGGTCTGAGATGGCGCTCGTAGAGGTTGAGGGTGACGTTTTGGGAAACGGTCTTGGCGCAGGCGTCGAGCATGTTCAGGTAGCGGGGGCCTTGTTGGGCGGCGATTTTGTAGCCGACATGGAGCAACTGGCGCAGGTTCGGATTGAACTCGGGGCATTTGGGATCGTGCCGCAGGGCGGCCGCGAATTGCGCCGGGGTCCAGCGGGCGACTTGTTCCTTGCCGGGCAGGCGCGCCGGGTCAATGTCAATGACGGAGGCGTAAGGGGCGCACAATTCGGCGCGGTGATCCAGGGCCTGGTCGTAAATCTCTTTGGCCAGCGCCAGGCCCTCGCCGCCCGCCTCGGCCAATCCGATCAATTCCTCCAGCCAGGTGGTTCCCGCCGTCTTGAGGTGCAGGCCGGCCCCGAACTTGGCCAGGGAGCGGCGGATTGGTTTGTAGATGGAGAATTTGTCGCTGCCGGAATGGACGCTGAGCTTGAGATTGGCGGGCAGCCCGTATTTTTCCACGGCAAACGCGATCACGGCGAGGTCTTCGCTGAATTCGCGCTCGAACTGGCCCACGTCGCCGACATAGTCCACGCCCTTGTTGAAACGCCCGGTGAACTTGGGCGCGATGGTCTGCAACGGAATCTTTTCGTCGGCCATGGCGGCCAGGATGATGAGCAGTTCCGGCGGGGTTTGCGCGCAGTCGGTTTCGTCCATCGAAACTTCGGGGATGAACTGCACCGCGCCCTTGGCTTTGGCGATGTGCCGGTAGATTTTGCCCGCCTCCTGCGTGGCGCAAAGGTATTTTCCGGCCACCCGTTCCACTTCGGCGCGGCTCATCTCAAAGGTCCGGTCAATGCGGGGGATCTTCAGGCGGCTGGTCAGTTCGGGATGATGATCCACAAACGCCCGCAACGCGGCGGCGGGGGCGGGCTGGCCGATGGAGTCGGCCACGTCAATCGTGAAAAAATCGGAGGAATCCAGAAACCCATCCACGGTTTCGAGGCGGATGTGGTCGGCGTCCACATGCCAGGGCTTCTTCCAGCCCAGGGCCGCCACCGCCTTTTGCGCGGCGGCCCGGACGCTGGGCGGCTTGGAGCCGACAATGAGGTGCTCGCGGTTGGATTTGTTCCAAACGGGCGTGACTTCGACACCTTTGCCAGCCGCCATGAGGACGGCTTGGAGTTGTGCCCCGGCCTGATGGGCGAAGCGGTCGCCCATGCCAAAGGAGAATTTTCCAAGGGTTGTCGAGTTAGTCATAGGGGTTGAGTGTAAGGAGGTTGCGGGGCGTGACAATGCAAAAATTGCGAAAAATCCACCATTTCAGGGCCGATTCGTGAGAATCCCCCGCAGGCGCACCTTCCGGTCGCCCGCCGTTCTGGATGACCGGGGATGCGAGGGAGCGTGGAAAACAGGCCGTGTGAGGGATAAAGGCGGGTTTGCACACAAAAGATAGCACGATTATGCACGATTAAGCACGATTGGGCACGATTGAGCACGATTGGGCACGATTGAGCACGATTGGGCACGATTGAGCACGATTGGGCACGAATTTTCAAACGCAAAGTCGCAAGGACGCAAGGACGCAACACCCCCTTGATTGGCCTTTATCGGGCCGGTATGTGTGCCACTTTGGCGCGAAACAACTTGCGCCGGGCCGGGCGGTTTGCCGCTCCGGCCGGTGCTGACGATTGATCCCCCTTGCATCATGCTGTTGCAAGAGGTATCACATAGCGAAGGCTTTGTCAAGTGGAATCGGTGGGAAAGTGCGGGTCGGGCGTTTTGGAGGGCGGGGAGCCACTCGATCAGTGGCATTCTGCCGGGAAATCGCGTCACGGCGCGACAGGGGGCCGTCCTGAATCTGACAGATTGGACGGATCGGACGGATCGGAGGTGACGCGCACTTCGGCAAGGGCTGTTGCGGGGGCAAAACCTCCCCGGCAGGGCGAGACTCTTTCAAGCTGTCACATTTGCCCAGGAAATCGAGTCACGGCTCGACAGAGGGCCCCACCGCGAGGGGATTGGCATATCGCAGGGTGGTGGTTGCAAGATGTGCCGCGCGCGCCGCCCGGTTTGAAGATGCGCCTTGAAGCGCGGAGCCGGTTTTGCTTAACTCCCGGCACCAATGAACTCCACCGCTTCAGACCGGCCCGCC
>JBEKAN010000337.1:0-5294 GCA_050015895.1 Verrucomicrobiota bacterium | reverse complement strand
ACGGATTGGAGCGCGCTGGTCCTGTCTGGGGATGGGCATGAGCTGGCCGCGACCAGAGGCGGGGTTGTTTATGTCTCCACGAACCTGGGCGCCACTTTCACGCCCACAACCGGGACCGGATCGGTTTTTGCCACCTCCTCCGACGGCTCCGTGATCTTGGCGGTCAGCGGCAGCAATACCTATGCCTCCTTGGATCGTGGCTCGACTTGGACTTCGAACAGCGCCCCGGCGGCCTTTTCCCATTTTGCCGCGTCGTCAACCGCACAGAAGTTGGTGGCCACCGACGGCAGCTTCAACGTGTACACCTCCACTAATTTCGGGGCCACTTGGAGGCAGGGCATCGTGCCTTACTCGCCCACGTACGGCCTGGCCTCCTCGGCGGACGGAAGCCGACTTTACGGCGCGGGAGACAACGGGAGCGGAGAAACGTATGTTGGGTGGGTTTATGGCTCAACGAATTCGGGAAATACATGGGCTTCCGTTAGTCAGTTCGGCGGCATGGTCGGTTTTGGCGCAATCGCGTGCTCTGCGGACGGCTCTATTATTGCCGCTGGCGGGGAGGCGATGGTAATCTCGATAAATGGTGGCGCGTCTTGGTCGGGCAATGACTCCCTCATGTATGTTGGCTCCATCTCCTCTTCTGGTGATGGACATACGCTGATTACCGAGCCTTATGGCGTGATTCTGGTTTCACCTGACACCGGAACCAACTGGTTCAGCGCAAATATTTCTCGGTTTTCTAGCGGGGTTGCGGTGATGACCTCGCAAGATGGGAGCACGTTTACAGTATTCAACGGCGCCATCTATCTCTCACAGCCGTTTCTGACCGGCTCGTTGCAGGTGAACTTGGCGCCGCCGCAAGCCGTGGCCGCCGGAGCGCAATGGCAACTGGACAGCGGCGATTTGGAGGCCAGCGGAACAACGGTCACGCCTCTGGCGGTCGGAAATCACAGCATCAGTTTTATACCAATCGCCGGCTGGACAACGCCCTCCAACCTGACGGTGACCATCAGTGACAATCAAACAACTCTGATCACGGGGACTTATGTGCAGCAGACAGGGGCCTTGCAAGTCAATCTCGCGCCAGCCGCAGCCGTGTCCGCCGGAGCGCAATGGCAGGTGGACGGCGGGGCGTTGCAGAATAGTGGCGCGACGGTGAGTGGATTGCCCGTTGGAAATCACACCGTCAGTTTCACAACCGTCAGCGGATGGATGGTGCCGTCCAACCTGGTTGTGAGCATCAGCAACAACCTGACCAATGTGCTGACGGCGACGTATCTCCCGGCGGATGCCTTGCAAGTCAACCTCGCGCCGCCGGCAGCGGTCGCGGCGGGCGCGGCCTGGCAGTTGGACGGCGGATTCTGGCAGACCAACGGCGCCACAGTGACCGGCCTGACGCCGGGAAGCCACACCGTCAGTTTCGCGGCGGTCAGCGGGTGGACGACGCCGAGCGGTCAATCGTTCAGCATCACCAACAATCAGACCAATGTCATCACCGGGACTTACATCCAGCAATTCGGCTCGTTGCAGGTCAACATTCTCCCCTCGACGGCGGTTGCGGAGGGCGCGCTATGGCGGGTGGATGGAGGCGCGTGGCAGGGCAGCGGGGCGATTTCGGGCGGACTTGCCGCCGGCAATCACACCGTCAGTTTCATGGGGATCAGCGGTTGGGCGACGCCCGCCAGCTTGACGGCCAGCGTCACCAATTATCAGACCAATGTGCTCACCGCAACCTACCTGCAAGTCGGTTCCTTGCAAGTGAACCTCACCCCGCCGGGCGCGGTCTCGGCGGGCGCGGCCTGGCAGGTGGACGGCGGCCCCGCGCAGACAAACGGGGCGGTCGTGGGCGGCCTGGTGGTCGGCGGTCATACGGTCAGTTTCACGACCATCAGCAGATGGACCACGCCAACGAATCAATGGGTCAACATCGCCGCCAACCTAACCAACGTGATTCAAGGCCTTTATACGCCCCCAACGGTTGTCACCAACGCCGATCCTGCGTCCTTCCAGCGCGCCCTGGCCGGCGGCGGCACCGTGAATTTCTCCTGTGACGGCGCCATCCTTCTCACCAACACCATCACAATCTCTAACAACACCGTCGTGGACGCGAGCGGCCACAACATCACTATCAGCGGCGGCGGCAGTGTGGAGATTTTTGCTGTCAATAGCAATTCGTTGCTGGAGCTGAACGATCTCACGCTGGCGGACGGGCTTGCCTCAGTGACCTACCTTGGTCCATTTGTGACCTTTGGAGGCGGTGCCATCAGCAATGGTGGCGCGCTGCAAGTGGTTCAATGCCTCTTCAGCAACAACTCCGCTGCGGGCTATGCGGTCAATGGGGTGAACGAAAGCGCCGCAAGCGCCGGCCTGGGCGGGGCCATTTACAGCATCGGATCTCTGGACGTGAGTAATGCCACATTTGTTGGGAATACTGCCCTCGGCGGTCAGGCTCCCGACGAATACACGGCGGCCCCGGATGGGGGTCAGGGAGGCGGCGGAGCCGTCTATAGCACCGGCAGCGCTCTGATCGCCTCTTGCACTTTCGTCAGCAACACTGCCACCGGCGGAAACGGTGGCACTTCCTATTTTCCAGAGGCTCCTGGAGGTTCAGGAGGTCAGGCCACTGGCGGAGCCATCTGCAACACAGGCACGCTCTTGCTCCTCAGTTCGACCTGCCTCCAAAACACGGTCAGTGGAGGCAGAGGTGGTACCGGAGGTCAAGGCATGGCCGAAGGTCCCTCGCTCAACGGCGCTGCTGGTGGCGCGGCGGGCGCAGGCAATGGCGGCGCTCTCTGCTCCCTGTCCGGCAATGCGACCGTCGTTAATTGCACCATTGCCAACAACTCCACTTTCGGGGGCCAGGGCGGTGTGGGGGGAAGTGGAGCATCTCCCTACTACGGCGAAGGTGCCCAAGGCGGGGCTGGCGGCAATGGCGGCAATGGCGGAAATGGCGTCGGCGGTGGGATTTGTCTTCTAGGAGGCACCTTGTCCCTGACGAACGTCACCTGCGCCAACAATCTATCGAGCGGCGGGACGGCAGGCAGCGGTGGAGCGGGCGGGAGTGCCATCATCCCCGGCCCGCCCGGGGCCAACGGTCAGCCGGGAGTCGCCCAGGGCGATACCATCGCCGACTCGGGCAGTTCCTTCCTCGTCCTGAACTCGATCCTGGATTGCGTCGCAGGAGGCACCAATGGTTTCGGCCCGATTCTGGACGCCGGATACAACATCAACTCCGATTCCACCGACTTTTTGACGAACATCGCCAGTCTGAACAACACCAACCCCCTTTTGGGTACGCTGGGATTCTACGGCGGCCCGACGGAGACCATTCCCCTGCTGGCGGGAAGCCCCGCCATTGACGCGGCGGATCCCTTTGCCTTCCCGCCAACCGACCAGCGAGGCAACCCGCGCCCAGCCGGCCCGGAACCGGACATCGGCGCTTTTGAATCTTCGCTCAGCTTCATTTCAGGGAGTATTTCCGGCCTCTGGCCGCCGGACCAGGCCACGGTTTGCGCGGGGCCATTATTCCATTGCACAACCAACGGCGGCGAATTCGGCTTCACAATGCCCTGTGGCTCCTACACGTTGTGGCCGAGCAACGCGAATTACGTCTTTTGGCCGGCATCGCAGAGCGTGACGATTGGCGCCAGTGGGACCAATTTGCTTTTTCAGGCCTATCGGGCCAACGCGATCACCCTGGGAACACCCAACAACGGTGTGTTGCCCTTCGCTTTTGCCGGAAGCAACAGTCAATCCTTCCGGATTCTCGCCTCCAGCAACCTCGTCCAATGGAGGCCCGTCTCGACCAACGTCCTCGGCCCGAATGCCTTCATGAGCTTCATCGTCCCCACCACGAATTCTTCCAGCCAATTCTACCGCGCCGTCAGCCCGTAGGGCGGCCGCGAAGGAGCGCAAATCCCCCGGCCAGACACAAAAAGCGCCAGACAGCAGGCCGGAATAGCCCGGAAGAGGGTCGGAACGCTTTGCCGCGTCGTAGGCCTGGCGAAGCTGGAACCCTTGGTTCCCTCTTCAGCCCCGGGGCGGCAAACCCTTGAGACATGGCAGAAAGCCTCGGATAGCTGAGAAGATCGGCGGCGCTTCAGTTGGCGGCTCCTTGCATCTTTCATCGCAAGTCATTCATTATCAGTGAGTTATGTATTCGCAAAGCGACTTTCACCACTCCGCACTCCGAACTCTTCATTCCCCACTTCTTCTCACGGCTTCCTGACGGCTCAAGTCCCATGGAGAGCAGCCACCGGCGAACGCCAGTTCGCCGCCACGAACGGCCTGGCGCGTTCGATTCGCCACTTGCAATTGGCAGGCAATTGGGTTTGCTTGCGGCGATGAAATTGGAAGTTCGCCCGATGGTTTTGCGGCTCAAGCACAGATGGGCCGTGGCCAGCGGCCTCAAGTCCGGGGAGGACCAATCCCGCGCGGAGGTGGTGCTGGTGCGGTTGAGCGACGGCAAGACGACCGGCTTGGGCGAGGCCCCCGCCACGTCGCGCTACCAGGAATCGGTGGCGACGATCCGGGAATTTCTGGGGCGCGTGGACCCGGACCGCCTTTCCTTCGCCGACCCCGCGGCCGGGATGGATTATTTGGAGAAGTTGGCCCCCGGGAATCAGTCCGCCAAATGCGCGGTGAACATGGCGCTGCTGGACGGCGCGGCCCGGCGGGCCGGACAGGCGGTCTGCGATTATCTGAACCTGGGGTTCGCGGAATCCAAGCACCTGACCTCCTTCAGCATCGGCATTGACACGCCGCGGAAGATTCGGGAGAAGGTCCTGGAGGCGGCTTCCTTTCCCGTGCTCAAGCTGAAGGTGGGCGCGGCCAATGACCGCAAGAATCTGGCCGCGCTGCGCGAAGCCGCGCCGCTGAAAACCATCCGGGTGGACGCCAACGAGGCGTGGGCGACGAAGGAGGAGGCGTTGAAGAACATCGAGTGGCTGGCCCATGACCCGCACATCGAGTTCATCGAACAGCCGATGCCCGCCGCGACGCCGGCGCGGGATTTGGCGTGGTTGAGGCAATGCTCGCCATTGCCGGTTTTTGGCGACGAGTCTTTTCATCAGGCCGGCGACGCGGCGCGTTGCGCGGAATGCTATCACGGGGTCAATATCAAGCTCATCAAGACGGGGGGCGTCCTGCAGGCGGTGGAGGCGCTGAAGGCCGCGCGCCGGGCGGGGCTGAAAACGATGGTGGGCTGCATGGTGGAATCGAGCCTGGGCACCAGCGCCGGGGCGCAAGTGGCCGAGCTGGCGGATTTCCTGGACTTGGACGGCAACCTGCTGATC
>JBEKAN010000336.1:0-7025 GCA_050015895.1 Verrucomicrobiota bacterium | reverse complement strand
TTGGGGATTACAGTCTGTTTGCGAGGCGGAGTTGTTCGAGTCAGTCATAAGTTGTTCTAGTCAAACACATTGACTGCTCTCGGCTCCGCCTTGTTCAATATATCGGTGAGAAATGCGGGTTAGCCCTCCGGACTATGATTCCAGCGTCCACTTGCAATATGACATTCTCTGTCTTCGACGGTCTCACCCCTTGGCCTTTCGACGCGCTCGCTGATTCCATGCTCAGGGGCATTCGGACCCGCCTTTTACAGGGTCACGCCAGCCCTGGCTCGCCAAAGGCGTCCCGGCAAAGTGTAATGAAGCGCCGCCCCGACGCGGGGCGGCGCGTCAACAATAGCAATTAGAGCGCAATTAGAACGCTTTTGTCAGCACCAAGTCCGCGGTGTTCCCCTGGAAGCGGTTTTCCGCCATGAATTCATACTCATAACGGAGCGAGATCCAGAGCTTGGGGCTGGGGATGAAGAAGACGACTTCGGGGCCGACCGCCGCCACACGGCTGTATGGATACACCGACGCCCCTGTCAATACTCCCCCCGGCGTCGGATCGTCACCTGTGCTGTCGGTGACCCGCTGCTGGTAATACCCCACCACGCCGACATCAATTGTCTTGGTGACGGCCTTGCTGACGCCCCATTCCAGCGTCCAGGCCTGGCCGGGCGTCAAGTGGGTGTCGCGGTTTTCGCTGTTGATCTCGTAGCGGTTGAGGGCGGAAATGGACCAAGTCTTCGCGGCGTCGGGGTGCCAGGTGGCGCCCAAGGTCAGTTGCGGCCCCCAATAGCCCAGACCAGGCGAGGTCGGTTTGTCAGAGACGCCAGTGGGCATGTTGATGCCGACGGCCGCTCCGATGTCGAATTGTCCCGGATGCCAGGAGAGAGTGCTTTCGGCGTAGATGTCACCCAATCCGAAGGTGCTGCTGCTGAACTTGCCGGCGTGCGGATCGTTGTATCGCTCGGCGACGTAAACAATCGGGACGACGACATCCCCGCCGAGGTAGCCGCCCAAGACCTTGGTGTTGGAGATCCAGATGGCGCGGGGCACGGTGGCATAGGTGGTGAGACGTAATGCAGCCGGGCCGACCTGGTTGCCGTCCCCGTCGTTGAGCCGGTCGGACGTGTAGAAGAGGTTGTAGTCCCGGAAGTAAAATCCGGGCGGAGGAAGGGTCGCGCCTGAGATTCCCTCAAGGCCGACACCATAATGGGCGTCGTTTTGGGCTTGGATCGCGCCGGGAAGGGCGGCGAGGGCGACGGCGAGGAGACAGATTTTGACGGGTGTTTTCATCGGATTTTGTTTTAGTTGATTGGGGGTTTGTTTCGTTTCGTTTTCAGGGATTTTGTTTTAGTTGACTGCGTTTGGACTCAGACATCCTGGATTTTGCCGAGCAAATAGGTCTCGTAGGCGCCGAGGTCGAGCAACCCGTGCCCGGAGAGGTTGAAGAGGATGACGCGCTTTTTGCCGGCCTCGCGGGCCTGCTCCGCCTCGGTGATGACGGCGGCGATGGCGTGGGCGGATTCCGGGGCGGGGACGATTCCCTCGGTGCGGGCGAAGAGGGTGCCGGCCTCAAAGACGCGGGACTGGTGGATGGCCTGGGCCTCGATCAAGCCCAGCTTGAGGGCGTGGCTGACCATGGGGGACATGCCGTGATAGCGCAGGCCGCCGGAATGGATCGGCGGGGGCATGAACTGGTGCCCGAGAGTGTACATCATGAGCAGGGGGGTGGTCTCGGCGGTGTCGCCAAAATCGTAGCGCAACTCGCCTTTGGTGAGCGAGGGGCAGGCGGAGGGTTCGACGGCGACGACGCGGTAATTTTTCTTGTCCTTGATTTTCTTGTGCAGGAAGGGGAAGGCGATGCCGGAGAAATTGCTGCCGCCGCCCGCGCAGGCGTAGATGGAGTCCGGCTCCTCGCCGGCCATTTCCATCTGGCGGATGGCCTCCTGGCCGATGACGGTCTGATGGAGGCAGACGTGGTTCAGGACGCTGCCGAGGGAGTACTTGGTGTGGGGATGGGTGACCGTGTCCTCGATGGCCTCGCTGATGGCGATGCCCAGGCTGCCGGGACATTTGGGGTCCTCGGCCAGCACTTTGCGGCCGAACTGGGTCTGATCGCTGGGGCTGGGATGGACGGAGGCGCCCCAGGTGTTCATGAGCATGCGGCGATAGGGTTTTTGCTGGCAACTGACCTTGACCATATAGACGTTGCATTCCAGGCCGAACAACTGGCAGGCCAGGGCGAGGGAGGACCCCCATTGGCCAGCGCCGGTTTCGGTGGCCAGGCGCTTGGTGCCGGCGGCCTTGTTGAACCAGGCCTGCGGAACGGAAGTGTTGACCTTGTGGCTGCCGGCGGGGCTGGCGCCCTCATACTTGTAGTAGATGTGGGCGGGAGTTTTGAGAGCGCGCTCCAGTCGCACCGCCCGCAAGAGGGGGGTTGGCCGCCAGAGGGCATAGACTTCGCGGACGGGTTCGGGGATTTCGACCCACCGATCCGGGCACATTTCCTGCTGGATGAGGTTTTCGGGAAAGATCTGCGCCAACATCTCCGGGGGCACCGGCTGGCGGGTTCCCGGATGCAGGGGTGGGGGAAGGGGTTCGGGGAAATCGGCCAGCAGATTGTACCACTGCTTGGGAATGTCCGCCTGCGGCAACACGAATCGGGTGGTCTGGCTCATAAAGTCATGGGTCATGCGTTGGTTTTGACAAATTTCGTCAACATCACTTTGAGAATCGGGGCAAGGCTATAATGCGCGGGGGCGGGGTGACAACCCATATTTTGCTTTTTTTTTAGCCATAATTGCGCAGACGCGGCATGAAACTTGAGAGAATGAGGCGGTGGGAAAGGGTGAACCGAGCCATTTTGGCCGGTGACAATTCGATCCGGCGCCCCGTCGGGAGTTTGCAAAGAAGCGGGATTTGTGGCAGAATCAGAGGTAGATAACGCCAAGGACTCTGTGAGCACGATTCAAGCACTCATCCTGATGCCGGTGGTCGCCAGTGCGCTGGCAACCTCCGGTCAAGCGGCCAACGGGCGGCAGACCCTCAGCGGCCATGTGCCGGAAGTGGCGGCGAAATTGCAGCCGGTCGGCCGCCTGGAAGGCTCGCGGCGATTAAAGCTGGCCATCGGCCTTGCGCCGCGCGACGAACCGGGGCTGGACTCGTTCCTCCAGGAGCTTTACGACCCCGCCAGCCCCAACTACCGGCACTACCTGACGCCCGAGGAGTTCACCGGGAGATTTTGCCCGACGGAGCAGGATTACCAGGCCCTGATTGATTACGCCAAAGCCAGCGGCTTGAACGTGATCCGCCAAAATTCCAATCGAGTCGTATTGGACGTGGAGGGTTCGGTCGCGGACATTGAGAAGGCCTTGCAGGTGACGCTGCGGACCTACCCGCATCCCAATGAAGCGCGCACCTTCTATGCGCCGGATGTCGAGCCTTCGCTGGCGTTGGGGGTGTCGGTCCTGCACATCGCGGGCTTGGACAACTACGCCCTTCCGCACCCGAAGCATCGGCGGCATTCCCCCGACCCGAATGCGGACCAGACCGCCCGCGACGCCACCCCCAAGGAAGGCACCGCGCCGGGCAGCCAGTTGTGGGGCAAGGATTTCCGCAATGCTTATGTGCCCGGCGCCAGTTTGAACGGCGCCGGCCAGAATGTCGGCCTGCTGGAATTCGAGGGTTATTATGCCAACGACATCACCGACTACGAAAACGCCATCGGGATGCCCATCAACAATCGGCCGCATCTGGTGATTGTGCCGTTGGACGGCGGAGCGACCCCTGAAGATGGCGGGGACAACGGGGAGGAGTGTTCGATAGACATTGAGATGGCGGTCTCGATCGCGCCGGGGTTATCAAACATCTATGTATTTGAAACCGACGACGGCACGTTTGACGACATCCTTGAATCCATGGTGAGCTACACGAATGTGCTCCAGTTCAGTTGCTCGTGGGGCGTGGGCACGGCGCAGGACCCGACATCCGAAGTGCTTTTCAAGCAAATGGCCGCGCAGGGCCAGTCGTTCTACAATGCCAGCGGCGATGACGGCGCATTCGTGGGGGCGGTCGAATTCCCGTCCGACAGCCCCAGCATCACGCAGGTGGGCGGCACAACCATGACCGATGGCGGCGCGCCCTCCTATCCTTGGGAAAGCGAAGTCGTCTGGGCTTGGGAAAGCGGCCCCACTGTTTCTGGCAGAGACGCCAGCAGCAGCAGCGGGGGCATCAGCACCTATTACCCCATACCCAGTTGGCAAACCAATATCAGCATGAAGGCCAACCTGGGATCCACAACCATGCGCAACACACCGGACGTGGCCGCGAACGCGGATAATTGCTATATCTACTCCGACGATGGCCAGCCGTCCGGGGGCTGGGGCGGCACAAGTTGCGCGGCGCCGCTCTGGGCGGGGTTTACGGCGTTGCTGAACCAGCAAGCCGCGGCCCGTGGAGCGGCGCCGGTCGGCTTTCTCAATCCGGCGTTGTATGCGCTCGCCTCGGGCTCAAATTACACGAATTACTTCCACGACATCACGAGCGGCAACGACACTTGGAGGAGAAGCCCCAGCCAATTCTACGCGGCGCCCGGCTACGACCTTTGCTGCGGCCTGGGAACGATGAATGGAACGAATTTGATCAACGCCCTGGTGGGCACGATTCTGCCGCCCACCCTTCTGCCCCCTGCCCGCATCTCGGGCGGCCTCACCCTGACTTGGAGCACACTGCCGGGATTCTCCTACCAACTGCAATTCATTTCCGACTTGGGGCCAACCAACTGGGTCAATTTCGGTTCTTCCATCACCGCTACCGGCCCGGTCACGACCGCGTCGGACTCTGTCACCAACTCACAGCGTTTTTACCGGGTGATGCTGCTGCCGTAGGCTCTCTGGATCCAGAGTCTCAGCCGGAAAGGGGGCTTATTGGATTTTTTCGAGTTTGACGGCGGCGGCGACGGCGGGGGGCGGAGGACGGGGGGCCTTGACGCAGCCGCGCCAGAAACCGAGGCCGTAAAAAACGTGGCTGATGAATATCAATCCCGCGACCCCCGGAACCCAGTGCCATCGGCGCAAGGGCAGCACCACCAGGGCCTGGAGCAGGACGCAGACCAAATACGCGACGGCAAGCCACCGCGCCATCGCGGGCAAAAAGGGCAGCGCCACCAGAAAGAGGCAGAAGAAGGGAGGGACAAAATTGGGGGCGGATCCCCAGGTGGGATAGAGACGAAATTGCTCGGCCCGGCCGCGCCCGTAATTCAAGAGCATTTTGCCTGGGTCGCGGATGGCGGTGGACGATCAGAGCGGGGTCGTAGAGGAGCCGGCCGCCGCGCTTTTGGAGTTCGTCCATGAGGGCGTTTTCCTCGTTGGGATAGAGGCTCTCGTTGAAGCCGCCGAGCTGAAGAAGATCGTCGCGGCGGGCGAGAAGATTGCAGAGGATCAGTTCTTTTTCGCTGGTGGCGCGCTCGACCCCGCGGGGGCGGTAGCGGGAGCAACTTGGCCCGAACGCCAGCCAGCCGCCCATGGTCAAGGCCAGGGCCTGCTCCAAAGCGGGGGCGTCGGCCGGGCAAAGGCTGGGTCCGCCGACCATCTTGACTTGTTGGGATTGGAAATGTTCGACGGCCAGACGCAGATTGCCCGGCGCGGGGATGGAATCGTCGTCCAGAAAATAGAGGATGTCGCCGCGCGCGGCGCGGATGGCGGCGTTGCGCTGGACGGAGGGCTGGCGTCCGCGGGCGAGGAGGATTTCGAGTTTGTCGGGGGGGTAATCGAGTTTTTGAGAGGCGGCGACGGCGCGGACCGCGGCCTGGTCGGGCCGGGCGGCAATGATGATGGTCACGGAAAGGTCGCTCACGCGGGCAAAGTTAAGGGGTGGCGGAAAAAGGTCAAAGCACAAAAGGACCGGAACCAGCCGGCGAGGGCGCCGACTGGAACACGCGAGGAGGGATGGAACAACAACGGGTTGGCCAGATGGAACAACAACGGGTTGGCCCGCATGCTTGCGGGCTGCATGCTTGCGGGCTGTGTGCCCCCCACGATTTCTCGCGTCCGCGTCAGGCGGGGACTTGGGTCCGTTCTTTTCTTGTCATCCAACCGCCCGATTCCGGTCAATTGCCGGCGATCTCGAGGCGCAGGTAGTCGTAAACGACGCCGGAATCCAAGTCGCCGCCGGGGACGGTGAGCTGGATTTGGTTTTCGCCCGGCTTGAGCAGCGCGGCGTCGAACTCTTGGACATATTGCCCCCAAACGCCGGTGTCGGTGTTGTAGCGCAGGGCGTTGGTGGCCACAGGGCGGATTGAGCCGACCCTGGTGCCGTTGACCGTAACGCCAAGCCCGCCTTCGCCGCCGCCAGGCCCGCCGCCGCCGCGCCCGCCACCGCCCGCGCCGCGCCCGCCACCGCCAGCTCCGCCACCACCGCCACCGCCGCCAGCCAGGGCGACGGGCCGGAGCGAGCCGTCCTCAGTGGCCTGATCCATGTTGATACTGCCGTTGACATCCATACCAACCCCGCCGTCGCCCGCAGCAGGCGCGCCGCGGCCACGCCCGCCGCCACGTCCGCCGCCGCCCCCGCCTCCGCCAAGGCCGTCTGAACCGGCAAGGGCAATGCGCAGGAAGGCCCTGCCTGGAGTGGCGTTGTCCATGTTGAATTTGATGGTCCAAGTGGTTTCGCGGCCTCTGCCAATGGTGCGCCAAAAGTCCCCTTGATCGGTCGGAATATTCAACCAGCCGAAGCGCTGGTTGAGCGGGTCTTTGGCTTGGGGATTCTTCCAGGCTTCGGACGTTTGGTGCGGCACCTGCTCAAAGAACCAGTCTTTGTGGTAATCGCTCTGGCCGATGGTGTAGGTAATGTCGTTGGGAAACAAATCGCCGTAGCGGACGCACCAGCCCCAGAGCCAGTAGTTGGAGCCGTCGCCCTTGAAGAACTTGCCGCCGGTGCGGTCGGGGTAGCCAATCTCCCAGATTTGTTTGCCATAGCGCACGGGCTTCCACTCCAGTTTGCCCAAGTCCAGGGTCTTGCCCGCAGTGACGGTGATGTTGTAA
>JBEKAN010000335.1:0-5320 GCA_050015895.1 Verrucomicrobiota bacterium | reverse complement strand
CAGGTGCGCGGGGCGGACATTGCCGACCAACAGATTCCGGCAAGCGTCAAGGCGCTCAGCTCGAAAAAGGTCATCATCACCGGATTCATGATGCCGCTGCGGGAGAAGGGCGACAAAGCCACCGATTTTCTCATCATGCGCACCCAGTCGTCGTGCTGCTACGGCATCGCGCCGGCGATCACCGAACTGGTCACCGTCAAGGCGGCGGGCGCGGGGGTTCCCACAATCATGGACGAGTTGGTGCAAATTCAAGGCACGTTGCGCGTCGGCACCGTGCGGGAGGACGGCTACATCGTGGGCATCTATCAAATGGATGACGGCAAGTTTCTTGGCAAGGCGGACAAATGACGGGCTGTCGGCGGTATTGGGTGGCGGGCGTTTGCCTGCTGGGCCTTTTGGGTCTGGCCGCGGTCTTTGGCGGGTGGCGGCTTATCGCGCCGCCTGCGGACATGACCGATGCCGCCGCCAAAAGAAGGCATCCCAAGCCGCCGTCGGTGCAACGGCGCATGGTGATGGCCCAGATTGCTCTCGCGCAGTCGGGAAGCCTGGAGAGCGCCAGTCTGGGTTCCGGCACGGCGGGGACCGCCGCCGACTGGCTCAAGGCCAACGGCAGCCAGACCACCAATATCGCGGCCCGGGACGCGCGGCTCCCCGGCTACCTCTCCATTTCCTTCAACACCTTGTCGGCGTTTGCTCTCCCGCTCAGCAACGATGTCTCCCCAAACGTCGCGACTCTCATCCCCCTAGACGTGCGGGGGCTGGACGGCCAAAAGGCCGTCATCGAGGGATTTCTTCTGCCGGTGAGGATGAATGAAGGACTGGCGGTGGAGTTCCTGCTCATGCGCAACCAGTCCATGTGTTGTTACGGTGTGCCGCCAAAAATCAATGAATGGATCACGGTGCAAACGGCCAAAGGGGTGAAACCGGTCATGGACCAGCCGATTCTTGTGGCGGGAACGCTCCATGTGGGGGAGATCCTGGACAACGGGAGCCTGGCGGGCATTTACCGGATGGACGCCGACAAGATCATCGGGCCTTGAATCCGAAGCCCGGACCAGGCATGCTGGAACCTGACGATTCCTTGAATTCATGAACGAAGACTCATTTGGATTTGTGATTTTGGCGTTCGCCCTGGCCGTTGGCGGGGGCGCGCTCGGCGCGACGTTGGGAACCTCGCACAAGCGGCTCTGCGCGCTGATCAGCGTCGGCGCAGGGACTCTGCTGGGGGTGACCGTGTTCGCCATCCTGCCGGAAACGATGGAGGAGCTGCACTGGTGGCAGTTGTTGCTCGGCCTGGGATCCGGTTACGCGGTGTTCGCTGTGATCAGCAGATACATTTTTCACGTCTGCCCGGCCTGCGCGGCCAGCCATTTCGACGAGGCCACGACGCACCGCTTCAGCGAGATTGCCGCCGCCATGATGCTGGCGCTTTCGATCCACTGTACGGTGGACGGCCTGGCGATGGCCGCCGGCCATGCCTCGCAGGACCAAACCAATGTGGCCGGCCCCGCCGCGCAACCTCCCACTCCGGCGACGAACGCCGCGGCGCAACTCCCAACCCTGGCGGCCAACCCCGCCGCCCGGGGAGCCACCCAGTCGGAAAAACGCGTCACTTACTTTTCCATCATCATGGCGGTCTGTGTGCATAAAGTCCCGGAAGGTTTGGCGCTGGGGGCGTTGTTGCTCGGCGCGGGGTTGCGCCGGAGTGGTATTCTTCTCCGGGTGATGGCTGTGGAATCCACGACCTTGCTGGGCGGAGCGGTGGGGTTGCTGTTTCTCAAATCGGTATCCCAGTTCTGGCTGGCGCTGGCGCTGGCCCACGCGGGGGGAGGCTTCTTTTTTCTCGCCACGCACGCGGTCATAGGCGAGATCCTCAAACACCACAAGGCGCTGGTCCTGACCAGCTTCGGGACGGGGTTTGGCGCCATCGGCCTGTTCACGGTTTTGTTGCGGCTCTTTGGAACGCCATGACTCCAAGCGCCTTGTTCCCCATGCCTCCGCCCGGCAAACCACCGCTGAACCCAAAGCCCGAAATCGTCGTCCTCGGGCGCGGAGTGAGCATGCACTACCGCGATTTTTCCATCTGCGCCCTGGATGCCATTGATATTGAGGTTCATCGCGGGGACATCTTTGGCGTCATTGGCCCCGCGGGCGCGGGCAAATCCACCATCCTGAAAATCCTGGCCGGACGCCTGCGCCCCACATACGGAACGATCAAAGTGTTTGGATATTCGCTGGCCAGGGCGACCAGAAAAGGGCTCACCGGGTTTGTGCCGGACAAGACCGCCGGCAACGGCAAACCGGATTCTGACGGATGGGCCGGCCGGGTGGCGAATTTCTTCCGGCCCGCGCGACCCGCCAGCCTGGGGCAGGTTCTGGCGCGCAAGCCGGAAATGCTTCTTCTCGACAGACCGTTTGCGGGCCTGGACGCCGCCGGGCGCGACGCCAGGCGGGAGTTGATCCTGTCGCTTGCCCGCGAGGGCAGGACGATCGTGCTCAGCGGAGAATCGTTGTTGGAGGTCAGGGGTCTGTGCAATCGCATCGCCATTTTGAACAGCGGGAAAATCGAGGCGGTCGGAACTCTGGAGCAGCTTTTTGCTCCCCCGCAGGCGGTGCGTTTCCTGGCTCCGGTGATCCCGGAGCGGTCGTTGCAGCGGGCCTTGAAGCTGATCCGCGAGGACCTGGGCGTGGCCGAACCCCGCTTCGCTCCGCCGGAAGCAATGCCGGACGCCGAGCCGCGGCCGCAAAATGGAACGCCCGCCACCGCGCCGTCCGCCAACAAGATTCTCAGCTCGCTTGTCAAGAAAAGCCCCGCCGCTACGCCGCGCTCGCGGCGGAACGGATGATTTTCCGCATTCCTATTTGGGCGCGGCGGCGGGGGGCGGTTTGGGGGCGAGCAGCCAGTCAAATATAATTTTAATGTCGTCGCCGCATTTCATCAGGCCCAGGCCGAAATTGGGAGCGGGGGGCGGGACGCCGAAATCGGTCATCTTCAACTTGGCCTCGCCGTGGATTTTGAGCTTGCCCTGGTCCGCGGGGATGATGGTGACGGGGAAGGCCACTTTGTTGGTGACACCGGCGATGGCCAGTTGGCCCTCGGCGTCGAAGGAGAAAGGCTGGCCGGGGGCGCGCGACGCCTGGAGTTTCAACTCGCTGGCGCGATATTCGATTCTGGAGAAATTGGTCTCCTTCATGGCCTCCTGCATCAGGCGCTCCATGTATTCGGGTTTGACATCGGCCTCGCTGCGGATGCTGCGAACCGGAATGGTGGCTTTGACGGTGACGGCGAGTTTGCCGTCCTTGAGGCCGGGGAGGGTGGTTTGGTTGGTGTCGAAGTTCACGCCGGGGGGAAACTCGATGGTGCCGGCGATGATCGGCCCTTTCATTTCCCAATCATGCAGGGTGGAGGTGCCTTGAATCAGCACGAGGCTGGAGCTGGGCTGGGCCTGGTAGAGGAGGGGCGCGTCGGCGGCGGGGGACGGGGCGGCGCAGGCCACAAGGGCCAATGCAGCCAGCAGGAAGGGAACACGGCAGTCAATTGGTATTTTCATAGTTCGAAGAATTCCTTTTTCAGCTCGATTCTTTGGCGGGCGAGAGCGGCCTCGTTGGCTTTGATGGCAAGGACGGTCGCCTCCAGGCCCTCCTTCCATCCGGCGGCGGGCTGTTTTTTCAGGGTGGCCAGATGCTCGCGCAGGGCCTGGGGATCGTCCTCGCCATAGCTGGCGACGAAATCATCCACTCCGCCGTGGATGGTGGCGACATTGTCGGTGAAGGCCTGGAGCGCGTAGTAGAGCGGAGAGTACGGATAGGGGGCGGCTTCGACGGCGTTTTTGCCCTGGGCGGCCTGCTTGCTGGCGTTGGCGATGAGCGACACGCCCAGCTCCGAGCCGAAGTTCTCCTTGCGCGCATAAACTTCCCAGCCCGGCGCGGGGGCGTCCGCCTCCCGGAACATCCAGGCCTTGCTTTCGCGGACCAGGATGGCGGAGTCGGTGCCGTAGTACATTTCGTATTGCGAGTCGAAGGAGTTGCACAAGGTGGCGTCGCAGAGGAAATGGGCGCCGTCGGCGAATTCAAAAACGCCGAGCGCGGTGTCGGGCACATCCCGTCCGTCGTTCCACAGAATGAGGGAGCTGAAGCCGGTGACGGCGGCGGGCCGAGCGCCCAAGAACCAAGTCACGGCGTCCAGCAGGTGAAGGCAGCATTCGCCCATCAAGCCGGTGCTGGTGTCCCGGCGCAGCCGCCAATTCAACTCCTTCTCGCGCTCGGGCGTGGAGGCGGTGCGCGCCCAACTTCCCTTTTTGTGCCATTGCGCGCGGGCCAGGGCGTTGCGGCCCAGGGCGCCGGAGCGGATGAAGGGCCAAAGGAAATGGCGCTGGGGATGGGCGCGCTCCTGCAATCCGGCCTGGAAAACCAGTTTGAAGGCAGATTGGGCGGCGCGCGCGATGGCTTTGGCGTCCTCGATGGAATTGGCCAGGGGCGCCTCGCAATAGACGTGTTTGCCGGCGGCCAGCGCGGCCAGCACGATGTCGCGGTGCTGATGGGTGGGGGTGGCGACGACGACGGCCTGGACTTCTTTTTTGGCGAGCAGTTTTTGGTAGTCGTCGAAGCGCCCGGCTTTGGGGGCAAGCTCGCCGGCGCGGTTCAGCCAGGCGGGGTAGTGCTCGCAAACGGCGACGACCGGGGCGTTGGGCAACTGGGCCAGGGTGGTGAGGATTTCGCGGCCCCACACGCCCGCGCCGATGACGCCAAAGCTGACAGGCGGGCCGACGGGAATGGGAGTCAGATCGTTCGACGCGCCAGCGGGCTTGGGGCTGTCGGCGGCGCGAAGCTCCACGCAGCCGGTCATGGCCAACAAGGAGGCCAGGGAGGTGTTGATGAGAAAATCGCGGCGATTCAGTTCGTCTGGCGCTTCGTTGTTATTCATGGATGAACGGCCCTCACAATGCCATGAGCGGGGGGGCAATCCAACAGGAAAGTTGCCGATGGGGAGGGGATGGGGGGTCGTGTTGATTGGTGCGATTAAGGGCGATTGAGGGCGATTGAGGGGGATGAGGTGAATGGGAAGGAAGGGAGCAAAGGGACCGGGGGAGAGGATGGATTGGCCGCCAAAAGGCGTAAAAGGCGCAAAAAATAGCACGATTATGCACGATTATGCACGATTGGGGGCGATAAGCTCCGTCGCCCCCGGCTTGGCATCCGCCTGAAACGCCAAGGCTACGGCGCGACAAGCCCGCCTTCGCGGGGACCGCTTCCGCCGTCGTCCCGCCTCTGGCGGGACTATGGCGCGAGAAGACGGCGGGACGAAGGGGTGGGTTTTTGG
>JBEKAN010000334.1:0-5338 GCA_050015895.1 Verrucomicrobiota bacterium | reverse complement strand
GCCACGGTTGCGCAGGCGGCGCCCGAATCGAATCATATACACGACGCATCCAACGGCAATAATGGTCAGCGGCGGGACTGGTCCCATGAATTTTAGCAGTCCTTTTCCCCACAATGGCATGGCGGCGTACATGAGGATGTTGAGCAGGAAGAGAAAACGCATTTCGTCCTTCTCCGGTGTCCAGAAGGAGTGGCAGAGGGCGCGGTTGAACTTGGCGAGAAAAACCGTCCCATGCGTCTTCAATTGCGGGGTTTCGTTTGTTTTCATACTGGCGCCAATTTTCTTAGCGCCGCAGCCGCGCGGCTCAAGCAGCGCAAAGTCGAGAGCTGAATGACCGTCGTTGCCTGACCTGAACCATAACCGGGGACCTGACCGTAACAGCGACGGTTGGCTGCGACGCGCTTTCTAAGCCCGTCTCTGTGGTCATTTGTCATCCTTCGACACTTCCATCGGCATGAGAAGCCCCATACGACAAACATCGTAGCAATAACCATCGTAAAGGCGCCGCCCAAACCAGTCGGCTGTGATCGCCGCTCTAGCTGGCGCATATAAGTTCCATGACGCTGTTTTCTCGTAAGCACTGTCTTTCACATTTGGCTCCCATTGCCTGGTCCACAAAACATCCAGCATGAATGGCGCGGTCAGAAAATACAGTGCTGTGAAACCAAAAAACCCTCCGACCAGGACCAAGATTATTTTCTTCCTGCGCATCGTATCGCCTCACGTTCAATATGCAACCATCTGACCGTGTATTGCAACGTCCAAATAAACAGGGAAGAAGTTGTGGCGCGATCTCATTTTTGGCGATCGTTATGACTCTGGTCCGTGAGGCGTGAAATCGAACCTCCAACCGCCCTTACGGGGCTTGAAAAATGGAAGCACCTTTCCCAGGGCGACGCTCGCAGACTCGCTTTGCCCTGGGCTGTCATGGTTCGCCCCGTTGGGGCTGCCAAAAGGCCAGATGCGCCGCAGAAGCGGGGAGGCGACTTGCGGAAGGTGTTTGATGCAAACAACTTGTGTTCGCAACAAGGCCCGGTTCTCGCGTCCAGTGCCGGGGGTATTGCGACCGCCTCACGCGGCTCACATTTCATGTTCTGGTTTTCCACAACGCGAAAAATAGAGGATTCCGCCACCACCCAAGAAACATGCGGCGGTGTCCGCATAAAACGGAAGCGGGCGCAACGCGAGGCGCACTCCGTGAACGAGGAGGATGACGCCCTCCGCCAACATCAAAACACCAAACCAGGGGATGGCAACCGAGAATTTCCGCGGCCAAATCATCAGGATCAAATACCAGCAGCCGATCAGCGTGAAAGCCCCCGCGGCCATGCGCAGCCAGTAATCCAGCATCGGGTCGTAAGCAATCGGTCGGGCGCCCAGGCCCTGCAACGCTTGCGAGGCCGCCGACCAACTGAGGAAAACTCCGAAGACGGACACACCCCAGGCGACAGCGGCGAAACCGAGGAATAATCTCAATAATCGCAGGCCCATACGCGGGGTTAGAGTTTGGTTTTGATGCCGCAGGCGCGCACGGCGCACCAGCCGCGCAGGGCCTCGAACATCATAAAGGCGCCAAAGGCGGCCAGCGCGAGGCCAGCCCAGACGCAGACGGGGAAAACGAACCCCGCGGCAATGAACACGCCCACAGCGCCAAAACCGCGGACCAGACGGCCCCGGCGGTCCAGGTTGGGCTGGAGGAATGGTTTCATGTTTCCGGCGCGGATTCGGTTGTGCGAATCCGCATGGGGGAGTTTTGATGAAGGGGTCGGAGGTGTCAAGATTGTTATTTGGCGGAGAGGGATATGAGAGTATGTTGATCTGGCCGCCAGCGATGGAAGGAACCCCTCTCCCTGGCCCTCTCCCCGCCGCGCGGGGCGAGGGAATTGGCATAGCGCAGGGTGGTGGTTGTATCAAGATTCGCCCGAGGAGTGGGTGGGGCATGGATTAGGATAAAGATTAAGATTAGGATTAGGAGGGGGACACAGGAACGGGGATGCGGCTGCCTGGAGGATTTCCAGCGCAGAATCGTCTTGATGCCAGTGGCGGGTTGGGGGTAGTAGTGGGATCAGGAATTCCAAGCGATGAATATCAAGAAGTTGGCGGTGGCGGTGGCGCTGGTCTGCGGGCTGGCGCCGGCCGGAGTGTCGAGGGCGCAGGCGCAGGCGGCGGCGTTTCCGAAGCTGCCGGACGCCAGCCCGGCATGCGTGCTGAAGCAGCGGGTGGGATTGACGGACATTGAGATTGATTATTCGCGTCCGAGCGCGAAGCCGCGACAGCAGGTGTTCGGTGGGATCGTGCCTTACGGGCCGATCTGGCGGACAGGAGACAACGCCTCGACGAAGATCAAATTCAACACGCCGGTGAAGTTGAACGGGGTGGACATCCTCCCCGGCATGTACGCGATTTACACGATCCCGGATGAGAGGGCGTGGACGGTGATCATTTACAAGGATCCGGGATTGTGGGGCACATACGGGTATGTGGCGACGAATGATGTGGCGCGAATCAAGGTGGCGCCGGTGACGCTGGCGGTGGCGGACACGGTGCCGACGTTCACGATTGCTGTGAGCGACATTCACGATGAATCGGCGGTGATCTCGCTGAGTTGGGGCCGGGTGCGGGTGCCGTTGAAGCTGGAGGTGGAGATCGTGGGCGATTTGCTGGCGAAGATTGACCAGGCGATGGGTTCGACGGGGAAGAAGACGGCGCAGACCTGCCTGGACGCGGCGACTTTTTATTTCAACCACAGCAAGGACAACAATGATTTGACGAAGGAGCTGATGTGGGTGAACGAAGGGCTGCTGGGCAATCCGCCCATCGCGTACGAATTGCTGTATGTCAAGGCGGAGATCCTGGCCAGCATGGGACGCGGCGCGGAGGCGACGGAGGCGGCGAAGCAGTCCATGGCGCAGGCGATCCAGGCGGAAGGGCCGGGAACGCCATACATGAAGATGAACGCGGATGTGATGAGCGGTTCAAGGCAATGAAGGAATATGGCCCTCAGGGCAGCTCCAGCGTGACGACGGATTTGGGGGGCATTACCACGGAGAGTCTGCCGTTTGCCAGGCTTGCGCCCGTGAAGGGCTTCGGGGCGACCGTGTTGGGCGCGTCGAACGTGTTGTGCGAAGTCATTTCCGGCGCGGTCAGGACGCGGCCGGAGACGGACTTGGGCGACAAGCCGCGCAGTTCGCAAGAGACGGACACGCCGACGTTCGGGTCCACATTCACCAGCGAAAGATGGGTCTTGCCGGCGGCGTCGCGCGAGGCGGTGGCGTCCACCATCGGGATGATCTGGGCGCCGTACTTGTAGTCGGGAGTCAGGAGGGAGAGGGGCAGGAAGGTGGCGTCCTGGTGGACTTTGTACATTTCAAAGACCCAGTAGGTGGGGGTGAGGGTCATTTTGCCCTGGTCTGTCAACACCATTGACTGGAGGACGTTGACCATCTGGGCGATGTTGGCCATGACGACGCGGTCAATGTGGCGGTGGAAGATGTTAAAGTTCAGGGCGGCGGTCAGGGCGTCGCGCAGGGTGCTTTGCTGGTAGAGGAAGCCGGGGTTGGTACCCGGCTCGACATCGTACCAGTCGCCCCATTCGTCCACGACCAGGCCGATGTGTTTCCGCGGGTCGGTGCGGTCCATGATGGCCGAATGGCGGCTGAGGATTCCATCCATCCCCAAAGCCCTGGAAATGGTGGCGATCCACGCGTCCTCGCCAAATTGGGTGGCGGAGCCTTTGGCGTTCCAGTTGGTCCAGGAGGGAAGGGTGTAATAATGGACGGAGATTCCGTCCATCTGCGAGCCGATTTGGTCCATGAGGACGGTGGTCCAGTTGAGATTGCCGCCATCGGCGCCGCTGGCGATGCGGTAGGGTTTGTTGGCGCCGTAGTTCTTGACAAAGGTGTTGTAGCGGCGGAACAGGTCCGAGTAATACTCGGGCCGCATGTCGCCGCCGCAGCCCCAGGCCTCGTTGCCGACGCCGAAATAGGCGAGTTTCCAGGATTTGTCGCGCCCATTTTGGCGTCGCAGGTTGGCCATGGTGGAGTCGGTGTCGGAGGTGATGTATTCGACCCACTCCATCATTTCCTGAGGGGAGCCGCTGCCGACGTTGCCGCAGACATAGGCGTCGCAGCCCAGTTGCCCGCACAAATCCATGAATTCATGGGTGCCGAAGGAGTTGTCCTCGACGACGCCGCCCCAGGTGGTGTTGATCATTTTGGGCCGTTTGTCGCGCGGGCCGATGCCGTCCTTCCAATGGTATTCGTCGGCAAAACAGCCGCCGGGCCAGCGGAGGACGGGAATGTCCAGTTGTTTGAGGGCGGCGACGACGTCATTGCGGATGCCGCGGGTGTTGGGGATGGGGGAGGAATCGCCAACCCACAAGCCGCCATAAATGCCGTGGCCCAAATGCTCGGCGAACTGGCCGTAAATATGGCGATTGATGACCGCGCCGGGTTGGTCGGCCTTGAGAACGAGCATGGCGTTGACCATGGCGGCGTTGTCCTGGGCGGCGGCGGGGAACAGAGCGAGTTGAAAACCGACAACGAAGGGAAGAATGGGAATGCGATGGTTCATAGGGGCATCAAAGCACAGGCGGAGTCGCGGAATCAACCCCAAAACGCGGGTCTTTCGCAGTTTGCGCTTTCCACCCGCGCGGCGGCACGGTATAAAGCAGCCCCTATTATGAGGTATTCGCACCTTTCCGCCGCGAACGCCGGCGCGGCCGGCCCGCCTGCGCCGCGGCGGTCGTTCCAAAGGCTGCTGGTGGCCAATCGCAGCGAAATCGCGATACGGGTGTTTCGGGCGGCCACGGAATTGGGGCTGCGCACGATCGCCATTTACGCGCAGGAAGACCGCCTGAGCATCCATCGCTTCAAGGCCGACGAGGCGTATCTGGTGGGAGAGGGCAGGGGGCCGGTGGGGGCGTACCTGGACATCCCCGGCATCATCGCCCTGGCGAAGGAGAAGGAGGTGGACTTGATCCATCCCGGCTATGGATTCCTGGCCGAGAGCGCGCCGTTCGCGCGGGCGTGCGCGGAGGCGGGGATCGAGTTCGTGGGGCCGCGGGCGGAGATCATTGCGATGATGGGCGACAAGACGGAGGCGCGGGCGCTGGCCCAGAAGCTGAACATTCCAACGCTGCCCGGCACGGAGGAGGCTGTGGCCGACCGGGGCAAGGCGCTGAAAATCGCGCGGGGAATTGGCTTTCCGCTCATTATCAAGGCGGCCTTCGGCGGGGGCGGGCGCGGGATGAGGGTGGTGCACAAGGCCGGCGACCTGGCCCCTTTGCTTGACGAGGCCCAAAACGAGGCCGGGCGGGCCTTTGGCAACCCCGCCGTGT
>JBEKAN010000333.1:0-5365 GCA_050015895.1 Verrucomicrobiota bacterium | reverse complement strand
ATGAAAATCATCGGCACACCCAAACCGACCGTCCACAATTCCTGTTCGGGCACCATGTGAGTCGTCTCTTCAATCGCCAGCGCGAGACAGCCCAGACATCCCACGATAAAACAGCTCGCCGCCACCCGCGCCAGAACCGGCTGGCATGCGGCCACGCCGGCGGGGGAGGGTGTTGAGGGCGTGCTTGGCGGAGTGGATTTGAGCAGGCAGGCGGGGCAAAGTCCCTCCAACGCCCCTGCCGGGAGGGCCGCGCCGCATTGGGGGCATATCTTTGGCAGGTTTTGGCTTGTCATAGAAACATTCCTACACCTGTCGCACAAAAAACACCCGAAAAAAGTGACGGGCAAATTGGCACCCCAAACATTAGCGATGTCCTTGAGACGTCACCCGAATGGTGATCTGGGTTTGGTCGGAAGATTCCGTCGGCGAGACGCCGACGGATGCGAGCGAGACGGTCGCGCTCCCCAGAAAGTCGCTAATGATTGGGGATTGGCATGTCGTCCAAAGTTCTTGATACCTGGAATTTGAAGAGAAAGGGAACCCCTCTCTCCGGCTCTCTCCCCGCAAGCGGGGAGAGAGAGAACAAGCCCGCGCGAGACCTTCTTGTCCGGCACCCGGCAAATTGAGAGGTCGTTTCGTAACCGCATTCGGCGCGTTTCCGTCCAGCAGAACGACGGGGCTGGGGCGCATTCCACGTTTTTGGGTGGTTTTATGCGCATCTTCAGCCCTGATCTCAGGGGTGCGGCAGGATTAGGATTAGGATTAGGATTAAGAGGGGAACCCATAAGAGTGAAATGCGCCCTTTGGCGCGGAACTCAAATGCAAAAGACAGACATTTCGACGGCAGCGTGGCAGGATCGGCTGGACGATCCGATGACGCGGCCTGACGATGATTCCGCCACCAAGCGGAAGGAGGATTTGCTCCAAGCCGGACTGCTGCACGAGTTGTTCGAGCGGCAGGCGGACGCGCGCCCGGAGGCCGTCGCGCTGATCTGCGGGGAGGCCCGGATGACTTACGGCGAATTGGAAGGGCGGGCCAACCGCCTGGCGCACCACCTTCGGGCGCGGGGCGTGAGGCGCGGGGACCGTGTGGGACTGTGGCTGCCGCGTTCGATGGACCTCCATGTGGCGCTGCTGGGCATCTTGAAGGCCGGGGCGGCTTACGTGCCGATGGACGCGGAATTTCCCCCGGAGCGGGTGGGGTTCGCGCTGGCGGACTGCCAGGCGCGGGCCGTCGTGACCAACCGCGGGCTGGCGGCCGGGCTGCGGGGATTCTCCGGGGGCGTGATCGCGGTGGATGAGCGGGCGGCGGAGATCGCGGGCGAGCCGGACGCGCGATTGCGAGGGATGGACATTGGGATGGAGCCGAAAGACCTTTGCTACGTTATTTACACTTCGGGAACCACCGGCAAACCCAAAGGGGTGGAGATCGAGCATCGCAGCGTCCGCCATTTGGTGCGCGCGGAGGGGGAGATATTCCAGGTGCGGGCGGGCGACCGGGTATTTCAGGGGTTCTCCATCGCGTTTGACGCGTCGGTGGAGGAAATCTGGCTGGCGTTTTACGCGGGAGCGGCGCTGGTGGTGGGGACGCGGGAAATGGTGCGGGCCGGGGCGGAGCTTCCGCGGATGCTGGACGCGGCGGGGGTGACGGTGCTCTCGTGCGTGCCGACGCTGCTTTCCATGATGGAGGAGGAGGCGGAGCGGGTGCGGCTGCTGATCCTGGGCGGGGAAGTTTGCCCGCCGGACCTTGTGAAACGATGGTGGAAACCGGGACGGCGCGTGTTCAACACCTACGGGCCGACGGAGGCGACCGTGATCGCCACCTTCGCGGAATGCCGCCCGAACAAGCCGGTGACGCTGGGCCGGCCGCTGCCGAATTACTTTGCCCGCGTTCTGGACGAGCAACTGCGGCCCGTGGCGGCCGGGGCGGCGGGGGAATTGTGCCTGGGGGGCGTCGGACTGGCCCGCGGCTACACGGGACGGCCGGAGTTGACGCGGGAGAGATTTATTGACTGGGCGGTTGACGGGGGGGTTCCGCGGCGGCTTTACCGCACGGGGGACATGGCGCGGTGGACGAGCGGGGGCGAGCTTGAGTTTCTGGGGCGGATGGACACGCAGGTGAAGATCCGGGGCTACCGGGTGGAGCTGTCCGAAATCGAGTCGGCGCTGATGGAATGTCCCGGGGTGAAAGCGGCGGCGGTGGCGCTGCGCGAGGATGTTCCGGGGGCGCCGCAATTGACGGGCTACCTTGTGCCGCGCGGGGCGGAGGCGCCGGACGTGGAGGGCATCCGGGCGACGCTGCGCGCGCGGCTGCCCGCCTACATGGGTCCCGCGCTGCTGGAGACGCTGGCCGAACTGCCGCTTCTGCCCAGCGGGAAGGTGGACCGGAAAGCCCTGCCCGCCCCGCGCGCGCGGCCGGCGGAAAGCCAGCGGGAGATCATGCCGCCCCGCACGGCGCTGGAAAAACAAATCGCGGCGGTGTGGGAGATATTGTTCCCGCCCGCGCCGGTGTCGGCGCGGGACGATTTTTTTCTGGAACTGGGCGGGCATTCGCTGCTGGCGGCGCGGATGGTCTCCCAACTGCGCCGGCAACCGGGGCTGGAGGAGCTATCGGTGCTGGACGTTTACCAGCATCCGACCATCGAGAAGCTGGCGGCGGAGATCGAGAAACGGAGGCGGGCGCCGGACCCGGCGCGGGCGGCGGGGGAGCACGAGGCGACGCCGTTCTGGAGGCACTTTTTTTGCGGGGCGGCGCAGCTATTGAGCATGGTGGTGATCCTGAGTTTTTTCGCGCTGCAATGGCTCACGCCGTATCTGACCTACACCATAATGATGGACGCGGACTACAGCACGGCGGAGGCGGTGCTGGGGGCGTTTGCGAGCCTGATTCTGCTTTATCCGGTGATGCTGGTCGTCCCGATTGTTGTCAAGTGGATTCTCATCGGCCGCTACCAGGCGGGGGCCCGGCCGCTGTGGGGATGGTTTTATTTCCGCTGGTGGTTTGCCACAACGATTGAGGCGGCGGTGCCGGTGAGCTATCTGGCGGGCACGCCGCTCTATAATGTGTATCTGCGGCTGATGGGCGCGAAGATCGGCAAGAACGCGCATCTGGATTGCGACGGTTTCGCCAGCTACGACCTGCTGAGCGTGGGGGAGGATTCCAGCGTGAACGTGGATTCCAATCTGCCGGGCTACAAGGTGGAGAACGGGATGCTGAAGATCGGACGGGTCACGATAGGGCGGAGGTGTTTCGTGGGCACGCGGTCGGCTTTGCAGTTGGACACGGTGATGGAGGACGACTCGGCGCTGGAGGACCTCTCGCTGCTGCCGCGCGGGAGCACGATCCCGCGCGGCCAAACCTGGCTCGGTTCGCCCGCGCGGCCTGTGAGCGCCCCGCGGCCGGAGCCGGGGCCTCCGGTTTCCGCGGCGCGGCGGATTGCGTTTGGATTTTTGCACGGAGTGGGGGCGCTGATTTTTCCGGTGCTGGTGGTGGCGGCGATTTTTCCGGGGATCGTGGTGATGAACGAATTGAATTATTTGGACGATTATTATTGGTATTTGTCGGTGGGGCCGTTGGTGGGGTTGTCGTTCATCGTGCTGCTGGCGCTGGAGATCGTCTGCGTGAAATGGCTGCTGGTGGGCCGGGAAAAGCCGGGGACCCACCGCCTCCACACCTGGCACCACCTGCGGCGGTGGTTTTTCGGCCAGACGATGAACCTGAGCCTGGACATCCTGGGGCCGCTTTACGCCTCGATCTATCTGGCGCCGTGGTACAAGATGCTGGGCGCCAAACTGGGCGAGGGGGCGGAAATCTCCACGGCGTCCTACATATCGCCGGACCTGCTGTCCATAGAGGAGGGGAGCTTCATCGCGGACAGCGTTTCGCTGGGGGCGCCGCGCGCGCGCAACGGGCTGGTGAGGAGCGGGGTGAACCAAATAGGCAGGCGGTCGTTCATCGGCAACAGCGCGATGCTGCCGCCCGGCACGGTGATCGGCGACAACGTGCTCATCGGCTGCCTGTCGGCGCCGCCGGCCAATGCGGCGGACGCGCTGCGGGAGGACAGCGCGTGGCTGGGATCGCCCGCCATATTTCTGCCGCAACGGCAAAAGAGCGGGGAGTTTTCCGAGGAAACGACGTTCCATCCCAACTGGAAACTGCGCGCGCAGAGGGCGGCGATTGAGTTTTTCCGCGTGCTCACGCCGGCGACCTGCTTCATCATTCTGATCAGCCTGTTGTTCTCCGCGCTGCTGCTGCTCAATGACGAGAATGACATTTCCGGCGAATTGAAAACCCTGAGGTTCTTCCCGCTGCTTTACACGGGTTGCGCGGTGGTGGCGGGATTGGCGGGCATTGTGGCGAAGTGGCTGCTGGTGTGGCGCTACCGGCCCGGCGAGAAACCGCTCTGGAGCACGGGCGTCTGGCGCAACGAGTTGATCAGCGCGCTGCACGAGCATTTGGCGGAGCCGTTCCTGGTGGACGCGCTGACGGGGACGCCGTTCGTGTGCTGGTATTTTCGGCTGCTGGGGGCGAAGATCGGGAGGCGGGTGTATATGGAGACGACGGACATGAGCGAATTCGACCTGGTTGACATCGGGGACGAGGCGATGTTGAACGCGGATTGCACGATACAGACGCATCTGTTTGAGGACCGGGTGATGAAAATGGGGACGATCCAGATCGGCCCGCGCTGCAATGTGGGTTCCGGCACACTGGTGCTCTACGACACGGTGATGGAGGAAGGGGCGGCGCTGGGGGACCTCTCGCTGCTGATGAAAGGGGAAAGCCTGCCGGCGTGGAGCCGATGGCAGGGAGCGCCGGCGCAAAGAGATGAGTAATCAAATGGAAGTCAG
This sequence comes from Verrucomicrobiota bacterium, assembly GCA_050015895.1. Classification (GTDB taxonomy): domain Bacteria; phylum Verrucomicrobiota; class Verrucomicrobiia; order Limisphaerales; family Palsa-1400; genus JBEKOF01. The sequence continues at coordinate 514 of JBEKAN010000333.1, read as the reverse complement.
ATGCATTAATTATTTGACTTTTCTGCGGCACAAGGAGTAGTGTGTTTAATCATGAGTGGCCGTATCGGGTTTTGTCTTGCGCTGGTTGTTGGCCTTGGAGGGTCCGCCGCCGAGGGGCAGGCGGTCAATGACAACTTCGCCAACCGCACGGTGATTCAAGGGACAAACGTCACCGTGGGGGGCACACTGGCCGGAACCACCACAGAAGAGGGGGAGCCATTTCTGGACGGAATTTCCAGCGGACAAACCGCCTGGTGGAGTTGGACCGCGCCCACCAATGGGATCCTGAGCCTGGCCGTCAGCGGGACGAATTTCAACCCCCTTGTGAGCGTCTATGTGGGGAGCAGTCTGCCCGCCCTTTCCCTGGTCGCCAGCAATAATTACCTCATTTGCTACAGCGACGGGGATTGCGGCTGCCATTGGCGCATGAGGGATCTGATCGCTTTCCGTGTCGTCGCTGGCGAGCAGTATCAGTTGGATGTGGATTCCCCCATCGTCACGGACGCCTCCATTG
>JBEKAN010000332.1:0-5375 GCA_050015895.1 Verrucomicrobiota bacterium | reverse complement strand
AGTCCCAAGCCGAAACCTCCACTCACGCGCTGCAGGAAATCCCAGTTTGGCAGTGTCTGACACTCCTGGCCCTCTTCACCCTGGCCATGTTCGCCAAAGTCCTTTTCATCAGCCCCCACGAGGTCCTCTCCAACATAAACTGGGACTTGAACTACTACTTCATCCCCAGGCGCTCCTTCGGGTTCAATGAACTGCGGTCGGGGAATCTGGCCTTGTGGAATCCCCATTGCGCCGCCGGCACCCCATTCTTTGGCAACTTCGAGCCGGCCTTGCTCTATCCCCTCAATTTCCTCTATCTCCTGCTCCCGCTGGTGCCGGCTATAAACTGGACCATCGCCCTGCATCTGTTCCTGGGCGGCGTCTTCACCTTTCATTGGGTGCGCAGCCGCGGCTTGCACTCCCTGGCCTGCCTGCTCTCCGCCCTCATCTTCGTATGTTGCGGGCCGCACTTCCTCCAAATCCAAGTCGGCCATTTGTCCAATCTCGCCACCTTGATCTGGGCGCCCCTCTTGTTCCTGGTCATTGACAAGCTCGTGGACCGCCCTTCTCTGGCCCTGTGCCTGCTGGGCATGTTCGTGGTGGCCATGATGATCCTGGCCGGCCATCCCCAATATGTCTTTTACTTGGGCGTGGCGGCGGGCATCTACTCCATCCTGAATCTGATCCGCGCGCGGAACCGCGGCACAATACTCCTCGGCCTGGCCGCCATCGCTCTGGGCGGCGCTTGCCTGGCCGCCGTCCAGCTTTTCACCGGCTTGCAGGAGGGCCGCGAAAGCGTTCGCAGCCTGGGCACGTCCTATGATTTCGCCTCCACCTTCTCCTTTCCACCCGAGAATTTTCTCACCCTGGTCGCCCCCTGGTGTTTTGGCGACATGCTGCGCACCCCCTATTGGGGCCGGTGGTATCTGACCGAGGTCTCCCTCTTTGTCAGCGTCATGGGGCTGCTGCTGGCGGTGCTGGGCATGGCGCGGGGCCGGCCCGCGACCCGGCGGTTTTCCATCACCATGCTCCTCATTGTGCTCTTGCTGGCAATGGGCTGCTACACCCCATTGTTTCCCCTGCTCTACCACTACGTCCCCGGCTTCAATATGTTCCGCGGCATGGACAAATTCCTCTGGTTGGCCGCCCTTTTTCTCGCCCTGCTCGCCGGCATTGGCATGGACCTGATGCTTCGGCGTCAGTCCGCTCCCTGGTGGCTGGTGATTGGAGCCGCGGGCTTGGGCATTGTTCTCTGCCTTCTGGCCACCTTGCCGACCCAGCGCGATTGGTGGGCCGGGGTCATCCAGAGCGTCCCGAACAGCAACTCCACCCTTCGGTCCTCTTCGGATTACTGGGACCCTCTGTTCATTTCGGTCACCAGCACCCAGGCCTCCCTGAGCCTGATCCGCGGCGGCCTCACCCTCTTTGCCGCCGCCTTCCTTTTGCGCCTCGCCCATTTCCGCCGCAACCTCGCTTGTGCCGCAATCCTCCTGCTGGCCTTCTTCGAGTTGACCTCTTTCGCCGCCTCCTCCCTGGCCTCCTTCACACCCAGGCCGTTCTACTCTCCCGGTGTCCGCGGCTTCCTGGCACAGCACCCCGGCGATTTTCGCATCCAACATTCCAACCCCAACGCCGCCATGACCGCCGGCGCTTTGGACATTGGCGGCGATGATCCCACCGGCCTTTTGCGCTACAGGCGTTTCCTGAATTTTTCCGAGGGCCTGGATCCCGACAAGGCACCCGTCGGCGCCGCTCCGAAATTCTTCGACGGCAAGGCCCTCCGGATGGTCCGCTTCCGTTACGGGTTTCCCGAGGGTGAGCGCAACTGGGTGCAATTCGACGACGGTCTGCCCCACTTGTTGTTGGTGGATCACTTCCGCCTGATCACCAATTACCACCAGATTTTTGCCACCCTCACCAACTCCGACTTTAAGATGGACCAGGAAGTGATCCTGGAAAGCCAGCCCACTCCCCTGCCCCGCCCCGCCCCGCAAAAAGGAACGGTCAAGTTGCTTGCCTCCTCCACCGACTGGCTCGAGATCGAAGCGAATGTGCCGGCCCCCTGCCTGCTCTTGATCACCGACTCCTACAGCAGCGGTTGGCGCGCGCGGGCGCTGCCGGGCGGCGTCCCGGCCCAATATCAGATCATGCCCGCCAACTACTGCCTGCGGGCAATTCCGCTTCCGGCGGGCCTCAACCGCCTCCGCGTCGAGTACTCCCCGTCGGGTTTCCGTGTGGGCAGGGTGGTGTCCCTCCTTTCCCTCGCCCTCTTCCTCTCCCTGTCGGGGCTGGCCTTGAAAAACCATTTTCGGGAATTGCCCGCCGATCTGGTGTAGAATAGTCCCGTCCAAACATGTGTCAGAAACACTTTAAGCCGATGCCCAAGCCAACCATGCGACATTTCGCCCGATTCTCCAACCTCCTCACCGCTCAGGCTTCCGTGGTGGGGCGCGCACTCCGTGCGCGCCGCCGCAAGGCGCGGAGTCCCCACCCTGCCTTTCCGCCAGAACCCAAGACTGGGGCAGGACCACGCTTTCTTCTCCTCTCCCTCGCCTTCGCTCTTGCCTTCCCCCCGTCCGGCCGCGCCCAGCCCCGGCTGGGTGATCCGCCCACCGCCCCCACGGACGTTTCCGGCTTGCCCGGCGGAGTCAAAAGAGCTGATGTCACCGCCGGTTTCAGCGTCAACACGGATTCCCGCGAGCAGATGCGCTCCTTCTACAACGCGGTTTACCCCTCCTCCGCCGGGGTGCCGATTAATTCCACTTCCGAGGTCACCAACTGTTATCCCGGCACCAACTCCACCACCTTCCAGGATGCTGTGGTGCGCCGCATCAACTGGTTCCGCGCCGCGGCCGGAATTCCCGCCTCGATCACTCTGAACTCCGGCGAAGGCGCTTACGACCAGGCCGCCGCCCTGATCATGTCGGCCAACACCAATCTGAGCCATTTTCCGCCCAACACTTGGGAGTGCTACACCACCAACGCGGCGCACGCCGCCTCCAACTCAAACCTCGCACTCGGCTACGACGGCGCCGACGCCATCACCGCTTACATCTGGGACTTTGGCGCCAACAACACGGAAGTGGGCCACCGCCGATGGATTCTCTATCCCCAAACCCAGATCATGGCCACCGGCGACATCCCGGCCCAGGAAACCTTCGACCCGGCCAACGCCACCTGGGTCTTCGACGCCAACTACGGCGGGCCGCGACCCGCCACCACGACGCCCTACGTCTCCTGGCCCCCGCAGGGTTTCGTGCCCTACCAGTTGGTGTGGCCCCAGTGGTCCTTCGCCCTCTCCAACGCCAACCTGGGCGCCGCCACCGTCACAATGCAGAGCAATGGCGTCAACGTGGTCGTCACCACTCAACCTTACCAAACCGGTTATGGCGAAAACACCATCGTCTGGGTGCCGGCCAATCTCGATGCCACCAGCGAAGCCACAGTATTCCCGTTCTCCGGCACGGACACCGTTTACAGTATCATCGTGACCAATATCAAAGTCGGCGCCGTCACCACCGGCTTCGCCTACACGGTCACGCTCTTCGATCCCACCGTGCCGGGCGCGGATTACATCCCGACCGTGGTCAGCGGGCCGGCCGAGGCCGGAGTCGGCTTCCCAAACTACTACACCTGCGCGCCGCCGGACAATCCGAGCGTCACCGGGTATCAGTGGCTGGTGGCGCAGGCCCCCTCCGGGAATCTTTTCGACGGCGCGGAGAACGGGGCGACTAACTTTATTGTTGACACTTCGCCCGGTTACTCGGTCGTCACCAACGGCCCAGTCGCCTCCGGCGCCAGCTCCTTCTATCTGGCCATGCCGGATGCCGCGGACCAGATTCTCCAATTCAATCGTGTGTTGCTCCCGGCCACCAACACCCAGCTCAGCTTTGCCGGCCTGCTGGGCTATGCCACCAGCAATCAGATCGCCGAAGTGCAAATCTCCACCACCGGCGGCCTGTACTGGCAGAACATTTTCAGCCAGGCCGGAACAAACACAGCGAGCAACTTTCTGACTAACCCGGCATACATAGCGTATTCGCTCTCGCTCTCCAACTGCGCCGGTCAATCCACTTTGTTGCGTTTCAACTACCATTATTCCCCAGGCGGGGCTGGAAGTTATTATCCCGAGATCTCCACCAATCCTCCCGTCGGCTGGTTTATTGACAACATCTTGCTCACCAACACCGCGCAGTTGGTCAACTTCTCCACCAATTCCACCTCCTCCACCAACTTCACTTTCACCCCCGCGCAGGGCGGCGGCTATGTTCTTGAGGCGCAAGCCGTCATCTTCAATCAGTTCCCGGTCGGGTTTGGTCCGATCACCCAGGTCACAGCCGTCTCCAACGCCCTCATCACCCTGGCCCAACCCGCGGTGTCGGCGGGCCAGGTGCAATTGAACTTCACCGTCGCCGACGGCTCGCCCGCCACTTTTCATCTTCTGCAAGCCGACCAGGTCGAGGCGGCTTGGACCACCAACACCACCGCCGTCCTCACCACCAATGTCCCCGGAACCTCCTACCGTTTCACCACTCCAGTCGGCCCCTCCGCCCGCTTCTACCGCGTTCAAACGCCGTAACCGATTCTTCCAGAAAATATGCTTGACAGTTTTACATTTCCATATCGTGTCGCCTTCCTGGCCGGCTTGATGGCCGTCGCCGCGCTCGCGGACTTGTGCCTGCATGGGCGGGCCGCGACACGATACCAGGAATACACCTTCATCTCCGTCACCGGTCTCCTGGGCTGCGTTGTGGGGGCGGCAACCGACCTCATCACCTCCTCCATTTCCCCCGACTACTTCACATTGGGGAAAGGACTTTCGGGCGGAGAGGGCTTTGCGCCACGGGTTGCGGTTTTTGGCATCAAGCAAGGATTGTCCGGCGGCGTGATCGCGGGGGCGCTTTGCGTGTACGCCAGCCGGTGCAAAACCAAGTTCCCTCCTCTGGCCCTTCGTGAGTTGCTTGGCCTCTTGTGGATGCCGGTCGTCTGCGCCCTTGCTGGCGCGCTGCTCTTCCCCCTGGTCGCCGGACACTCCGATCCAGCGGCGCTGGCGCTGAAAATGGACGGCCTTGTTTCCGCCGCGCAAGTGCCTCCATTTCTGCGAGTTTGGTGGATTCACACCGGTTTGTATTCCGGCTTGCTGGCCGGTGTCATCTGGTTGATCGTCGTCGTCTTGAAACGCAGAAGAGCCAGGGAGGAGGCCGGGAAAAGGTAGGGCGGGCGGTCCTCTGCCCGCCGCGGCGCGCACGGAGTGCGCGCTCTGCCATTGAAGAATGAATTTTTTGTTCTTTTTGGTGTTGCAATTGGGAAGGATTGTCTTATGCTTTCGCTTCTGAATCGGAAGCGAGCGTAGCTCAGCCTGGTAGAGCATCACGTTGCCAACGTGAGTGTCGAGG
>JBEKAN010000331.1:0-5392 GCA_050015895.1 Verrucomicrobiota bacterium | reverse complement strand
ACCGCCTTGCCCCTCCCCCGCCGCCAGCAGGGTGCGCCACCGCCCGACTTGCGGATCCGCGCTGACTAAAAGCATGCACGTCGGGGCCCCTCTCGTAAACGCCGCCGCCGTAAAAACCCACCTCGGGTCCCGGCACAAACACCGTGCCGCCGTAACCTCCGCCCACGTAACCCACGCATCCGGTCAACGCCGCCAGCGCAGCAATGCCCAGCCCGATCTTCAGTTTGGATTTCATGCTCATAAAATATCATTGTGATTTTTGCGCCGCTATGGGGTGTTACCCCACCCATATTTTATCGTGTCTTGGACACCTCGATCCTTTCGTCACGAGACTCTTGTCACCTTGGAGATTGGCCATTGGACCAAAACCACGCAAACGAGAAGGCAAGCCAGGCAGGCCAGAAAGAGCAGGTAGAGCAGTGTGCGCATGGCGGACTATCTGTGTGTGAACGTCTGAGCGTTGTGCGAGGTTTTCATCTGGCGCTCGCCGCGATCCTCGCGCGTGTCGCGGGATTTGGAGAAAATGTTGTCGCGCTTATGAGGCTTCGGGGTTACCTCCGCAGGCGGCGGACCGGCCCGCAAACGGTGGAATGTCCTGGGGAAGACAGGAGTTAGGGGCGTTTCCCAGGGACTCTGGAAGGGTGGTTTCATAAGTGTTTGCTGTGTTTCATAATGGGATGACGGGTTGCGTGAATTCAATCCGCCGCGCCGACTGTGGTCGCATGGCGCGCGAAACTCCGCTCGACCTCCTCCATGGTCAAACTGACGAACACGGTGGATTCCTCGTAACTGATCCGCTCGACTTTGCTTGTCGGCATCTGGACCTCTTTGCCGGAGAAGCGGTGGCCGGTCTTGACGATCAGTTGGTCAATCGCCCAGCTCTGGGAGTCCATCATAAAATCACAGATGTGGCCGGTGGTTCCATCTTTCGCTTTGAGATGGTAACCGGTGACGGATCGTGTGCTGCGCAGATGGGCGTCGGGACTTTTGGATTGCGGGGCGCCGATGTGGGACGGAGCGTCCGGCGAGGGTTTTGTCGGCAGTTCCAGAATTGGAAAGCCGCTCATGCCCCACAACCCGTCGCCCTGCCAGTAGCAGGGCCAGCCGTAATACCGGTAGTACTCCTCCTCGTATTGCCGCGACACCGGCTTGTGAATGTCAATCGAAGGGCTGCCCTCAATTTGTTTGCGCGTCAGGTTCACCAGGAGGAGTTTTCCCTCCTCATGGAGACTGGCGCCGAAGGCGTGGGGCGAGAGGAGCACCTGCCGCCCCGGCAGCCAAGCGCCAGTGTCCACGACCACATAACGGACCGCCCAGCTCTGGTCGTCAAAGTAAAAATCGTTGACATGGCCGATTTCGCCGTCGGACGCCCCGAGTTTGTCCCGGTAAAGATGTTTCATGCTTCGCAACATAAATTGCTCTTTCGAGTGAATTGCGCGGGGTGTTCAAACCCGTCCGAGCAAAACCAGCACAATGAGAATCGCCAAAACCAAGCCCAGTCCGCCGCTCGGGTAATAGCCCCAGGTGCGGCTGTGCGGCCACCTGGGGAGCGCCCCCAGCAACATGAGAATGAGCACCACCATCAGAATAGTTCCTAACATAATCTTCCTTTCGTTGCGCGAATGTGATTCGCTTGTTTACCTTTGTTATCTTCCCCCGCGCTCCTCGTCCCTGCGCTCTGGAGCCGCCGCGGCGGGCCTCCAATTTTTCGGATACTGCCGGACAATGGCCGCGTGGTGCAGGGCCGGGGAGTCGTGGAAATCCATCCTCACCGAGGGCGAGGCCAGCACCACGTTGGCCGAGACGCCGCGCGGCCCCGGACCCGAAACCCAGGCGCCCCCTTGCAACCAGAGGTACTGGCGCAGGTTGCTGCTGTAATAGACATCGTAGCCGGGGTAATAAACGTAGTCGTCCTGCACCGCGAATGTGACCGCCACTGGCGGCGGCGCCACATACACCGGGCCCGGCCCGACATAGACGGGAGCCGGCGCGACATAGACCCTGGCCCGCGGCCCGTCCACGTAACCGACGCATCCCGTCAGCGTCATCAGGAGCGCGGCACCCAACACGATTCCGGCATTGCCAGCCTTCAAGAGAATTTTGTTTTTGTTCATGGATTGAGAGTAGTCCAAGGGAGCCGGGGCGCTATGGGGTGTTACCCTACCACGACCCTGGATGATGAAGACTTTTTGTTCCATTTCACCCGGACCAATGGACCGAAAGGGCGCATCCCGACCCTGCCCCCGTTTGCGGGAACGAACCCCTCTCCCTAACCCTCTCCCCACTGCGTGGGGAGAGGGAATCAAGAGATTGCGTGGGGGCAGTGTCAAGATGCGCCAGGAACGAAATGGGTTCGTTTTGCTCCTTGTTAGAATCGTGAAAATCCTCACAACCGACTGGCTGACAAGCACTTGGAGCGTTCGAGATTTGGGTTCGTTTTGCAAAAAACGCCTCTTTTGATTAGACTCTCTCGGAGACCTCCATCGTCAAGGGCGGCGGGAGGGCCTCGCCGCACCTCATGCGCTGCACGCGCTCCAACTGGCTCATGGCGCGATACATCTGGCGTTCCAGCTTTGTTTCATAGCGAAGGATTTTGTCCAAGACCTCCGGCGCGGGCAGGACGGCCGCCGCCTGACGGGCCTGCTCTTCGGCGGCTTCCCTTTTGCGGCAACGCTGCTCTTGGGATTGGATTTGGCCCAATTTGAGATCAATGACTCTGAGCACCCGCTTCATATTCTCCTCCCGCACGGTGGCTTGGTCCGGCTCGTTGGAGTTTTGCGACAATCGGAGACGCAGTTTCTCCAAATCCGCCGACATCACGTGTTTTTTGTCCCCGTACGCGAAATTTTTCAAGGCTGCTTCCGTCAGTTGACCATCTATCTCCACCTGAGCGCGAAGTTTCTCCAGCCAGCCGACCAAAGTTCGATTTCCGAAGGCGGTCTCCTGCATGGCCCGCTCGGGATCCCCAGAAGCCATCCATTGCATCACTTGCGATTGGAGATTGGGCCGGCCGCGCTGCCACTTCCCTTGGTCCACGTTCAAGGCGATTTCGCCCGATTCCGCCGTCCAGGCCCGGCGCAACCGCCATCTGGCGGTGACGATTTGCTCGACCAGCATTTCCTCGACAGGGCCGACCGGCTGATATTGCGTCCGGAAGACCTGGTAGAGGGCGCGCAAATCGCGCCCGCTTTCCCTGGCGTGCAAACCGCGCACGAGCACCTCCTTCGAGAGGAGGCCGTGTCTGAGGGCGTTCATTTTGGAAACCGCGCGGCCCTCCGGCGTCCTGGGGCCTGTGGATTTGAGGGCGTTGCTCCGGTTGGCGGAGAGTTGTTTAGTCGAGATTTCTGTGCTCACAAATCGAATGCGCTCCACCGCGCACCGCCGGGCGTGTCCGACGACGTTGGGCTCCAGGTTCTCCGGCGTGATGACCGACTGAGTTTCAATATGAGGATTCATGGGTGAGGATGAGGATTGAGGTTTGGCGCCGAGAGGAGACCGAGACGCCCGCCAAAGGACGCCGGCCTCCCGACGCCCAGGCAGCGGGATTCCAGACCCGGCCGCTCTTTTCTCTTGCGCTTTTCCCGTGAAGAGTTCACTTTGTTACGGAAACCATATATTCGGAATCCGTATTATGCAAGAACAATTTTCGGAAAAGATTCGGGAGCGGCTGAGGGCCGCCCGGAAGGAAACCGGCATGACGCTGGAGGAACTGGCCGACGGCACGGGTTTTGCGATGACCACGTTCAGCAGCGTGGAGAACGGGCATGATGTCCCCAGCCCGCGGCTTTTGGAGGCGTGGATTCGGCGGCTGCGGTTGAACGAGGAATGGGTTTACAAAGGAACCGGCAGGAAGTTTCAGCCGGCGAGGGCGCTGATCATCATCCCGCCAAATGAACTGAAGAGATCCAAGGCCAGAGCCAGCGCGCTGCGGGACCAGGCCTCGTTCTTGATTGAGCAGGCCGAGCAACTGGAACATGAAATTCGGGAAAGCGAGGCTTTTCACCGGGGCAAAGACCGATCGCCGGCGGGCAAGAGCGAGGTTGTCCGCCGCACCCGGAGCAAACCAGGCCCCTGAAGGAAGCCCCGCCATAGCTCCGCCGCGGAGCGACGGCGGAAAGAGGCTCCTCCCTCCCCCTGCCTTCGACTCCCTGGTGTTGAGGGCGGGGGATTCCATTTTGCCGGGGCTGACAGGGCGCAAGCTGGAAGCCAGTGGCTTCACGAGCAGGCCGTTACCAGGGGCTTCGGCGAGTCTGCGGCGTTTGTGGGCAGCCTGTCCTCCGAAGGCCCGGCGAAGGTGGTTAGCTCTTTCAAGGGGAATCAAACGGCCCTGTCTCGGGAGCAGGGGCGTTGCGCAACTACCGTTGGACCATTGAGAAAGCCGAAATGTTAAATGTTAAGATCTGACCCTACCGGCCTGTTTACCGTTGGATCATTGAGAAAGCCGAAATGTTAAATGTTAAGATCTGACCCTACCGGCCTGTTGTTGGACCATTGAGAAAGCCGAAATGTTAAATGTTAAGATCTGACCCTACCGGCCTGCTAACCCTGCCGGCCTGCTGCCGGCCTGCAGATGGGGCGGGCCTTCAGCCCTTGGCGTGTTTGCGATATGGAACCTGGGGCGTTGCCCCAGGCTGGTATGAGGACGCGCCGTTGGCGCTGAGAAGAGCCAAAGGCCCGGCATATAGAGGACGCGCCGTTGGCGCTGACAAGAGCCAAAGGCCCGGCATATAGAGGTCCGCCGCCTTACGGCGGCGGCTACATCCGTTGGCGCTGAGACGGGCCAAAGGCCCGGCATAGACATGCCTGGTCCGGCGGCCCAGTCGTCGCCTTTCGATGACACCAGATCAATCGCGGTCGCTCACTCCATGGCGGCGAGCAGGTCGTCCAGGGAGACGGTGGCGAAGCTGGTGGCGAAGTCGCTCATGGCGTAGGGGATGACCAGTTCGCGACCTTGCAGCAGCGCGCCGCAGGTATAGACGACGTTGGGGACGTAGCCCTCGCGCTCGGCCTCGTTGGGAGAAAGCAGCGGTTCGCGCAGGCGGCGGAGGACGCGGGCGGGATCGTTCAAATCGAGCAGGAACGCGCCGAGACAGTACTTGCGCATGGCGCCGACGCCATGACTCAAGACCAGCCAGCCGGCCTCGGTCTCAATCGGAGAACCGCAGTTGCCCAGCTTGATGAATTCCCAGGGCTGGGCGGGGGAGAGCAGTATTTTCGGATCGGCCCAAAAATGAACGTTGTCGGAAAACATGATGAGAATGTTCTCGTCGTCCTGGCGCGAGAGCATGGTGTACCGGCCTTTGATTTTGCGGGGGAAAAGCGCCATGCCTTTGTTCTGCACCGCGGGGCCGTTGAGTGTGCTGAATTTGAAATGGACGAAGTCGGGCGTTTG
>JBEKAN010000330.1:0-5399 GCA_050015895.1 Verrucomicrobiota bacterium | reverse complement strand
GGTGTCGCCGGGCTTGATTTCGTTGTCCAGAAGCTTCATGGCCAGCGGGTTGAGGAGGAATTCCTGGATGGCGCGCTTGAGGGGGCGCGCCCCGAATTGCGGGTCGTAGCCCTCCTTGGCCAGAAAACGCGTGGCGGACGGGTCCATTTTGAGGGATAATTGTTGTTGAGCCAGCCGGGCATGGAGGCGCTGCAACTGGACTTCGACAATGGCGGCGATTTGTTTCTCGTCCAGGCTGTGGAAGATGATGATGTCGTCCACGCGATTGAGGAATTCGGGGCGGAAGTACTTTTTCAGTTCGGCGCGGACCAGTTCCTCCATGCGGGAATGCTCGCCGGCGCCGGCGCCCAGGCCGGTGGAGAAGAACTCCTGGATGATGGGCGACCCAATGTTGCTGGTCATGATGACCAGCGTGTTCTTAAAATCCACCGTGCGGCCCTGGCTGTCCGTCAGGCGGCCGTCGTCCAAAACCTGGAGGAGGATGTTGAAGACATCCTGGTGGGCTTTCTCGATTTCGTCGAAGAGCAGGACGCTGTAGGGGCGGCGGCGGACGGCTTCGCTCAACTGGCCACCCTCCTCGTAGCCGATGTAGCCGGGAGGCGCGCCGATGAGGCGGGCGACGGTGTGGCGCTCCATGTATTCGCTCATGTCAATGCGGATCATGGCGTTCTCATCATCAAATAGAAATTCGGCCAGTGCGCGGGCCAGTTCGGTCTTGCCCACGCCGGTGGGGCCGAGGAAGATGAACGAGCCGAGGGGACGGCCGGGATCCTGAAGGCCGCTGCGGGCGCGGCGGACGGCGTTGGCGACGGCGGAGATGGCCTCGGACTGGCCGATGACGCGCCGGCCCAGACGCTCCTCCATTTTGAGGAGTTTCTCCCGCTCGCCCTCCAACATGCGGGTGACGGGAACGCCGCTCCACTGGGCGACGACGCGGGCGATGTCCTCCTCGGTGACTTCCTCGTTGAGGAGGTGTTTGCCCTGGCGGGCGGCGAACTCCTTTTGGGCGGCGGCCAGTTTCTTGGTCAGTTCGGGGATGCGACCGTATTGGATTTGGGAGGCGAGGTTCAGGTCGCCGGCGCGCTGTGCGGCTTCCTGCTGCTGGCGGGCCTCATCCAACTGGCTGTTGAGAATGGAGATGGCGTTGATGGCGGCTTTTTCGTTTTGCCAGGCGGCCTTGAGGACGGCGGATTTTTCCTTGAGATTGACGAGGTCGCGCTCAATTTTTTTGAGGCGCTGGCGGGAGGCGTCGTCCTTTTCCTTGCGCAGGGCGGTTTGCTCGATTTCCAACTGCAGGATCTGGCGTTCCAGGAGGTCAATTTCCGCCGGCATGGAATCCTGCTCCATGCGCAGGCGGGAGGCGGCCTCGTCCATCAAATCCACCGCCTTGTCGGGGAGAAAGCGGTCGGTGATGTAACGATGGGAGAGGGTGGCGGCGGCGACCAGAGCGGCGTCCTGGATGCGGACGCCATGATGGACTTCGTAGCGGTCCTTAAGGCCGCGAAGAATGGCGACGGTTTCCTCGACGGTGGGTTCTTTGATGTAGATGGGCTGGAAGCGGCGCTCCAGGGCGGGGTCTTTCTCGATGTGTTTGCGGTATTCGTCCAGAGTGGTGGCGCCGATGCAGCGCAGTTCGCCGCGGGCCAGAGGGGGCTTGAGCATGTTGGCGGCGTCGGCGGCGCCCTCGGCCGCGCCGGCGCCCACGATGGTGTGCAACTCGTCAATGAACAGGAGGACACGCCCCTGGCTGGCGGTGACTTCCTTGAGAAAGGCCTTGAGGCGGTCCTCAAATTCGCCGCGATATTTGGCGCCGGCGATCATCGCGCCCAAATCCAGGGCGACGAGTTTTTTGTTCTTGAGCGGTTCGGGCACGTCGCCGCTGACGATGCGCCGGGCCAGGCCCTCGGCGATGGCGGTTTTGCCGGTGCCAGGCTCGCCGATGAGGACGGGGTTGTTTTTGGTGCGGCGGGTGAGGACTTGCATGACGCGGCGGATTTCCTCGTTGCGGCCGATGACGGGGTCAATTTTGCCCTCGCGGGCCAGGGCGGTGAGGTCGCGGCCATATTTTTCGAGGGCCTGGAATTTGTCCTCCGGGTTTTGGTCGGTGACGCGCTGGTTGCCGCGCAACTCGGCCAAGGCTTTGAGGATCGCGTCGCGGGAGAGGCCGTGGGCTTGGAGAATCTTCTTCAGAGGGGGATCGGCCTGCTCCAGAAGGCCCAGGAGCAGGTGCTCGGCGCTGATGTAATCGTCGTGGAGCTGGGCGGCCTGGCTGGCGGCGGCATCCAGGGTTCTCTTCAGGGCCGGGCTGCTGAAAAGGTCGGCGGAGGGGGCGCCGTGGACTTTGACCTTGCGGTCAATTTCGTGTTGGACGGCGGCGGCGAGTGCGGGCGGTGGCGCGCCCATCTTTTGGAGGAGGGCGGGAACGAGGCTGTCGGTTTGCGCGAGAAGTGCGGCGAGGAGGTGGGCGGTGTCCACCTCCTGGTTGGAGTTGGCATGGGCCAGTTGTTGGGCTTGCTGAAGGGCCTCCTGGGCTTTGATGGTCAGGCGATCCGGTTGCATGGGTTGAGAATTCTCCTTAAACCGGTTGTGTATGGATGGACTTCACTGTGATTGCGCGGACTCGGAACATTGGTTTGCCCGGCTTCTCCGCAGTAATGAATTCATGCGCCCCCTGGCGAATGGCCGCCGCCAGATGCAGCGCATCCATTGCGGCCAGCCCGTGTTGGCGCGCCAACTGCTCCGCCTTTTCTCCCAATTCCACGCTCAATGGTTCTTCGCCCCGCGCGGCACGGAAATGGGTCTGGTAAAACTCCGTCTCCGCCGCTTGTTTGAAGAACGCCGGTTTTGGCAGTAATTCCAATTTCACCAGTTGTGAGGTGTAGAACTGGCGTCGCGGGTCTTCCATGACCGCGAGCGCCGCTTCGGCGTCCCTGCCGCGCCAGGCAGTCAGCAACACTCCAGCGTCCAGAAACGTCTTCACGCCAGCCCTCCGCGCCGCTGCCGCAATTCCTCAGCGATGCCTTCCGCGTCCAGCAGTTCGCCGCCCCGCGCCAGAAACTGGTTGCGAAGTTTGAGCAACTTGCGTCCGGTGGCGGTTTTGGGCCGCCACGCCGGGCTGGATTCGCGCGCCAGCTTCTCGGCCACCGCCTGGCGGACAAACTTGCTGCGATTGCCACGAATCCGGCACACATCCGACAGCGGCAGCTTGACCGAGAGCACCTTGAGATGGTTTGTCATACCCAAAACGTACTACCGCTGGACTGTTTTCGCAAGCTTGGGCGCAAAGAACCGCGCACGAAGCCAAAGAGGCAGTCCTGCTACTCAAGGAATGACGGAATGACGCAAGCCCGCGCCGCTCAATTATTGCCCGGAGTGGGGAGCAGTCTGGTGTCGGGCGGGGGGATCCCCGGGGGCTTCGAGACGGAGTTTGTCGAGTTCGTCGGCGAGGTCGAGGCGGGGGTTTCGGACGCGGGGATCGCCGGGGCGGTGGCGTTGAGGTCCTTGATCAAGGCGTCGGTGAGGTCGTTTTCGCCCTCGGTGTAGAGGACCATGGGCACGCCGGGATTGCTCTCGCCGGATTTGTCGAGCACCAGGGTGTAGCCGGCCTTTTTGGCCAGTCGCTTCTCATCGGCGAGGATTTGGCCAACGATGGCATCGTGGCTCTGGTGCATCTTGTCCGCCAAGCGGCTGTTCTCGCGCTCTCGGTAGTCTTCGATGCCACTTTGGATGCTGCGGTATTCGTCGGCTTTGTCCTGGGCGATCTTTCGGCTCTTCGCGCGCTCGTCGGCGGAGATGGTCTGGTCGTTGGCCCTGTCATTGGCCTCCATTGCGGCCTTCCGGGTCTTTTCGGCGTCAGCGGCCATGGAGTCAATGGTTTTCTTCATCTCGGCCTCGTCGTTGGTGAGGATGTTGTTGGCTTGGATGGTCTTGTAGTACTCGTCGAAGACTTTGCGCATGTCCACGAAGCCGATATTGGAGTCGGCGGCAAAGCCGCAGGAGGCGGAGGCCAGCAGGGCCAGGGCCAGGAGGCAGGTTTGAATTCTGTTTGTCATAAGCGTTTAAAAATTGCGGGTGTAGCCGACGCCAAACTGCACTTTGCCACTGGACCCGGTGTTGGCATCATGCGTGATGGGAATGCCATAGTCGAGCCGAAGTGGCATGCCGCCGCCGATGGGCAGGACAATGCGCAGGCCCATTCCGGCGTCGTCCTCGTAGAAATGGGTCTGTTGCTCGGTGAGCTTGAAGCTGTAGGGGTTTGCGAAGACGTTGCCGATGTCGTAGAACCAGGCCAGGCGCACGAAGTCTTTGACAATGGGGATGCTGTATTCGCCGCCGCCGAAGAAGTAGGTGTCGCCGCCAAGAGGCTCGCCGAACTGGTCGGCCGGGCCGACTTGCCGATAGCGATAGCCGCGCAGCGAGTAGAGTCCGCCCAGGAAATAGCGTTCGAAGATGGGGATGCGGGGGGTGCCGCCGTAGGTGTCGGCCACGCCGCCCTGGGCGTCCAATTCAATAATGTCGCCGGGCCGCAAGCCGCGGAAAAACCAACCGGTCTTGAGTTCGAGCTTGTAAAAGTCGGTGTCGCCTGGGGGGGTGGCGGCGCTGAGGGTCAGATCGGTGTGCTGGCCGTGGTCGTTGTCCTTGACGGTGCGGCGGGTGTCGTAGGCCAGGTCGAGGCCGAATTTGTTGATGAAGTAGCTGCCGCGCTCGTTGTAGATGTTGGTCGAGATGTTTGGGCCGGTGGCCTGGTAGGCGTTGTAAAGGCCGCCGGGGGCGCCGGCCAGGTTGGTGGTGATGTTGGTGGCGAAGCCGGAGTTGATGCTCACGCGGACGTTTTCCGGGGTGTAACTGATCCCGCCGCTGAGAGTCTGGCTCTTGTTCAGGCTCTTGTTCAGGCTGAGGGTGCCGCCATTGTAGGTTTCATCGTACATGTTGTTCAAGCTGTCGTAGTCCACCTCCCTGTGGAAAAGGGACACCCCCAGGGCCAGTTTCTTGCCCATGAGCCACGGCTCGATGAAGTTGACCTCGTAATCCTGATAGAGGGATCCCAACTGGGCGATGATCTGGAGCTTCTGACCGGCGCCGGTGAAGGTGGGGCTGAAGAGATCGAAGTTCTTCATCTTGATTTCGGCCGTGCCGACGATGCTCTCGACCGAGTCGAACCCGGCGCCCAGGCTCATGGTGCTCATGGTGGTTTCCTCCAGGCTGATGTCCAGATTCTTGCGATTGGGCGCCACGTCGGTGTCCTCGGCCTGGGTGTCCACTTTGGAGAAGTACTCCATGTTTTGGAGTCTTTGCTTGCTGATTTTCACCGCCACCATGTCATAGACTTCGCCGGGATAGACCGCCAGCTCGCGACGGATGACGCGGTCCTTGGTCTTCTCGTTGCCCTTGATCCCGAT